>DASTLJ010000437.1:0-22392 GCA_035715125.1 Verrucomicrobiia bacterium | reverse complement strand
AACTCGGGCCGCACGATCACGTTCGTCGCGCCGCCGTCCAGGGCGAACTTGCCGGTGATCGGAATGACCCGGCCGCCCAGCGTGACTTTCGCCGAATACGCGCCAAGATCAGTCGTGGTCGCCGTGAAGTAACCGGAACTTTCGTGCTGGCGAGTGGCCTCGTCTCGGAAGAGGCCGTTATAGGCGCCCTTGACGGCGATGAACGGGTTCGCGACGAAGCTGGCGCGCAGGTGCAGATTGGTCTGCATGCGGAAGGTCAACTTCGTCCCGTTGGTGTTGATGTCCCCGCTCCAGAAGGCGAACAGTTGGAGAGGAGCTGGGATGGCCGTGAGCGTGTAGACCCGCCCGACGTCCAGGAACTGGCCATACACGGCGCCGGCGACCCGCCCATTGCCTTCGGTGACGAGATCGAGCGGGCTGACGACGACGTAGTTGAACGAACGGGGGACCTCCGTGGAAACGTTTCCGGAAGCATCGGTCGCGCGGACCCGGACCGTGTTGACGCCGGGCAGAAGGTTCTCGACCGTCGCGGACCAATTCGTCGTTCCGTTGGCGGGTTGGTAGTTGTTGGTGCCGGAGGCGTTTTCCAGCCGAAACTCGACGAGCATGACTCCGCCGGCGTCTGTCGCCTTGCCGGTCACGCTGGCGGGTGAGTTGGTGACGCGCGCGCCGGAAGCCGGAGTGAGGAACGAGACGGTCGGTTTCGTCACATCCGGAGGCGGGATACCGCGCTGGGTGATGGTGAAGGTTTTGCCGGCAATTCGCAAAGTGGCGCTGCGCTGGCTGGTGGAGGGGTTGGCGTCGAGGGAGTAGGCGACTTCAGTCGTGCCCGTGCCGCTCTGCGGCATCACGCCCACCCAATTCGCGGACTGGAGCACGGTCCATCTGCAGCCCGGCGTGGCGTTGACCGTGAGCGTGCCCGGTGTGGCTCCTGAGCCTTCCGGACCGTAGGTGCTGCTCGTCGGTGTGAGCGCGTAGATGCAGGTGTCGTCGTCGGTGATGGTCAGGGTGGCATTGGCCAGACCGCCGAGGGTTGCGTTGCTCGCGTTGGTCAGTTCGAGGATCACCTTCTCGTCCGGCTCGTCCATGGGATCCTGGATGATCGGAACTCCGAACGACAGGCTCGTGACGCCAGGGTTGAACGTCAGCGTGCCGCTGGTCGATTGATAGTCGACGCCCGGCTCCGCAGTCGTGCCGGCGCTGGCCAGGTCCACGGTGCGAAACTCGACTGACGCGGTTCCGGAAACGTCGCCGCTCCGAACGACAGTGATGGTGGCGAACGGGCCGGATTCCCTGACGGTGTACGCCGCGTATTTGAATTGAATGGAGGCACCCTGCGCGGCAGCTCGGGGCGCATTGGCGAAAAGCATTGCCAGGATGACAAGGAAAGTATGTGCGACCCCACGGCACAGCGAGCCGGGACTGAATCGGTCAGGCATAGGTTCACCTAACCTACAACAACACCGGCCGTGCGCAATCTTTCGTTCGAGCAAACGCAAAGAAACCGTTGCGCCCGCGCGCCAAAGCGGCATAAAGTACAGCGCATGGTTGATTCGGTTATCGGTCGCGATCCGGCGCCTGCCCCGGCCGTGTCGCGCGACGACTACATTGCCGCCTTCCGCTGGATGCTCCTGGCCCGCGTGCTCGATGACAAACTCGCCAGCCTGTATCGCGGCGGAAAGATCGTCGGCGGCGTCTTCCTGGGGCGTGGCCAGGAGGCCTTGAGCGTTTCGGTCGGGCTGGCGCTGCGCAAAGGCGACGTGTTCGCCCCGCTCATCCGCGACGCCGCCGGCCGGCTGGCCTTCGGCGAAAGCGTGCTGGACGCCGTGCGCACCTTTTTCGGCTCGGTGCTCGGGCCAATGCGCGGGCGCGACGGCAACGTGCATCGGGGCCGGCCGCGCGAAGGACTGCTGGCGATGATCAGCCACCTCGGCGCGATGATCTCCGTGGTCAACGGCGCCCTGCTGGCCCGCCGCTTCAAGGGCCAGCGCGATTCCGTCGGCGCTGCGTGTATCGGCGAGGGCGCGACCTCCACCGGCTCCTTTCACGAAGCCGTCAACCAGGCCGCCGTCGAAAAACTGCCCCTCGTTCTCGTCGTCGCCGACAACCAATACGCCTATTCGACGCCCAACACGCGCCAATTCGCTTGTGCCTCCCTCGCGGACAAGGCCGACGGTTACGGCGTCGACGGCCATTCGGTCGATGGCACCGACCTGGGCGCCTGCCTGCGGGTGTTGAAGGAGGCTGTGGTCCGCGCCCGCGCTGGCCTCGGCCCGCAGATGGTTTTCGCCCGCCTCCTGCGCCTGTGCGGCCACGGCGAGCACGACGACGCCCATTACATCGACCCGAAATTGAAGCAATCCCCCCTCGGCCGCGACTGCCTCAAGGTTGCCGAAGAGAACCTGCTCCGCCAAAACTGGGCGGACGCCGCCGCCCTCGATTCGTGGCGCCAGGACGCGACGCAGAAAGTCGAGGAAGCCGTCGCCCGCGCTCAACGCGAGCCTGGCCCGGACCCGTTCAAGGAAGATTGGTATGCCCTTTCGTCCAAGCACCTCCACGAAGGCCACGGCGACGAGTAGGAGCGTCGAAATCCGAAATCCGAAATCCAGACACGAATTGCACGAATTAACACGAATTGAATTCACGCACCACGCATCACGCATCACGCCACTCCAAACTCGGAACCCGGAACTCGGAACCCGGAACTCACTCTCCCCCCACCCCATGAGCCTCACCTACCTCGAAGCCATCCGCGCCGCCCAGGCCCGCGCGCTTGCGGAGGATTCGCGCGTGTTCATCTATGGCCAGGACGTGGGCAGCTTCGGCGGCGCGTTCAAAGCGACCAAGAACCTCGCCCAGGAATACCCGGGCCGAGTCATCGACTCGCCCATCAGCGAAGACGCGATGGTCGGCGCCGCCATCGGCGCGGCCATCGAGGGGATGCGGCCGATCATCGAAATGCAATTCGCCGACTTCTCGACCGTTGGCTTCAACCAGATCGTCAACCAGGCGGCCACGCACTTCTGGCGCACGAAAGTCCCCTGCCCGATCACCATTCGCCTCCCGTGCGGCGGCACGCCGGGCAGCGGCCCCTTTCACAGCCAGAGCCTTGAGGCCATCTACGCCTCGTACCCGGGTCTCATCGTCATGACCCCGGCCACCGTCGAGGACGCCTACTCGATGCTTCTGGAAGCCGTCGCGCTCGACGACCCGGTGATTTTTTGCGAACACAAATTCCTCTATTACCATCTCAAGGCCGATCAGCTTCCCCGCGAAGCCCTCCCGACCGGCAAGGCGCGCATCGCCCGCGAAGGCCGGGACATGACCATCGTCACGTACAGCGCGATGCTCCACGAAGCCCTGGCCGTCGCCGGCGAGCTGGCCGCCGAGGGGCAGGAAGTCGAAGTCGTTGACCTGCGCTCCATCAAGCCGCTGGACACCGACACGGTCATCGCCAGCGTCGCCCGCACCGGCCGGTTGCTCTGCGTCGGCGAGGCCTGGCCGTGGGGCGGGGTGACGGCTGAAGTCATCGCCCGAGTGGCGTCCGAGGCGTTCGGGCTGCTCGACGCCCCGCCCATGCGGCTCAACGCCAAGGACACCCCGGTTCCTTATCATCCCGAACTCTGGAAAACCCACCGCCCGACCGCCCAAAGCATCCTCGGATCGGCCCGCAAGCTCCTTGGCTCGTGATTTACGATTTACGATTTACGATTTACGATTTGGGATGCGGTGCGGAAGATTTTGCATGGTAGGGCGACCCTCCCGCGGAGCCGTGGTCCGGGTAGGGCGACGCTCCTGCGGAGCCTTGACTAGCCCGCACTTCTCACCACGCGATTGAAACGCCGCGCTCCAGTGAGAAATGGGGGCTAATCCGTCCCAACGTCCTTGGGCGCGAGTCCAGCCAATCCAGTTGGGATTCCCAGCGTCACCACGGATTGCACGGATGACACGGATGAAGCTGAAGGACAGAACCCCGTTGGGATTCAAAGCGTCTCCATCCGTGTCATCCGCGAAATCCGTGGTACCGAAGAAGGATGGAATCCCGTTGGGCTCCAACAGCGCAGAATCGTAAATCTCTTTGGGTTAACCACATGCAAACGGTTTCAGCCCGCTTTTCGGGGCCTGTTCCAGCAGCCGGTTGCGGGGGAGCAAAAATTCATCGCAAGTGGTTGAAGGGCCGGTCCCAGAGCCGGTCGCCAACTCCCTGGTTTTGGCATTGGGCAAAGCGTTCAAAAAAAGGCAAAAAATTGTTGACATCGCCCCCCAAATTGCGCATAGTCGCCACGCACACAGTAACACACAACACACACACAACACATGAGAACAAAAGCACTATTCCTAACGGTCGCACTGAGTGCGGCAGGTATCGCCACCTCGATGGCGCAGGTTTACTCGGTCAACGCCGTTGGCTATGTGAACCAGACCATCCCGCACGGGTACAGCATGGTTGCGAACCCATTCGTAACCCAGACGAACACTTTGAACGCATTGTTGCCTCCCGCTTCGATGCCAGCTAATCTCACGCTGTTCAAGTTTGGCCCAGGTGGTTACACCATCTCTATTGTCGACGAGTTCGATGTTGCCTGGGTTTCGAATATGGTGCCCAATGGCGATACCGAGACCATCGTGTTTGGCGACGGCGTGTTTCTGCTAAACCCTGCTGCCGCGTTCACTCTCACTTGGGTTGGCGAGGTCGCCACAGGCAATCCGGTTATAAATCCATTGGTCACGGGCTACCAAATCAAGTCTTCCAAGATTCCTCAAGCTGGCTTGGTGACGACCGACTTGGGGTATCCTCCTCTCCCTGGGGACACACTATTCAAGTTTAACACGGCAAGCCAGATGTACGATGTCTACATTTTCGACGATTTCGATCTGATTTGGGTGAAAAACGCCGTGCCGAACGAACCTTCGCTGGGGATTGCGGAGTCGGCGTTTTTCCTGCGGTCAGCCGGGGGATCCTGGAATCGGAATTTCACTGTCAACTAAACTTGCCTGGAATCAGCCGGAAGACCAAAACAGAAAAGCAAAAACCTTAAATACCAACAACAAACCATGAAAACTACACTCGTATTAGCAGGGCTTCTATTCGGAAGTGTTGCTATTTCGGACTTGCACGCTCAAGGGCAGTTCCTCTGGGGTAACGTCCTGGCTGGAGTTCGCTCCCCTATCTACGGAGTGGATCCATTGAATCCGACCCTAATCAAGATCGGAAACACTACTGCCGGCACCCCGCCAGGCAACCAAGTATACGGTGGGGCGCTGCTGAGTGGCACAGGATTTACCATGGCGATTTACCTGGGTCTCAGCCCCTCCGAAGTGATGGCCAATAACACACCGCCTTCAGTGCTCGGAACTGCTCCGTTCCGCACGGGCAACGCGGTTGGTTTTATAAGTGGGCTTACCACGGGGGCTGACGGTATCCCCGGTGGAACGCCTAATGTGAATTACCAGTTCCGAGCGTGGGACAATCTAGGCGGCACCATCACCAGTTGGACTCAGGTGATGGCCCGCGGTGGAACAGTCCCGAGTGCCATGTCTGATGTTTACGTCTTCGACGCTGCACTCGCCTCCGGCAGCGGTTCCCCTCCACTCACCCTTGGCATCCGCAGCTTCCAGCTCACGGTGGTTCCCGAGCCCAGCCTGATCGCCCTCGGCGCTCTCGGCCTCGGCGCGTTGCTGCTCCGCCGCCGCAAGTAATCGAATACAACAGTTTCTCCCACAAGCCGCCCCGCAAGGGCGGCTTTTTTGTTGCGTGCACCGCCTCACCCCAGCCCTGCCCCGAAGCGGTCGATGGAGTTCAGGGCCGTAGGCCCGTTCTGTTATAGCCTGGGCTGAAGCGAGCCTCGCGAGCGAAGGCCCAGGTAGACTGCCGGAGAATCCTCCTGAGGCCTGAAAGGCCGGAACAATCCTCTCAACGAGCCCCCTCACCCCGGCCCTCTCCCCCGAGGGGGCGAGGGAGTGCCCGTGCCGCCCCTGTAGGGCGGGAAGGTTTGGTCGGTGCATGTACCTGGGGCTTCACCCCAGGCTGTAACATCGAAGGCTTTCAGCCCTTCCGCCCACGGCCAATGCCCTCGGTGCTCTCAGCCTCGGCGCGTTGCTGCTCCGCCGCCGCAAGTAATCGAACTCAATAGTTTCTCCCACAAGCCGCCCGCAAGGGCGGCTTTTTTATTTCCCCACGCGTGTACGACAAGAATCTTCAGACAATGCGTTTTGCAGGGATCTTGCATCAGCCGTATATAGCCAACGCATGGAGGTGTCCCTCGACCCAATTCTGCATACTCGGTCAAATCCGGCGCCTTCTTCGTTTCCTTCGTTTGCTTCTGTTCGATTCCGACCCCCCGCCGGCGTGGAACGATGCACAGAAGGAAACGAAGTTAACGAAGCATCGAAGCCGAAGTCGCTCCTGAAAACCGCTCCACTGGCAGGTCTGAAGAATTCTGTCATACACCCGCCGAGCGGGCTGACCCGAAACGGCGCTTGCCAACCTCTTGGCGGGGGGTGTTAACTCTCCGCATCCGGCACGAATGCGTGGGCGGATGCATGGCTGCCTCCAAAAAAAGCGCCTCAGGGCCAGAGCGGAAACGGAAGCCGTTGGTGTACCTCATCGACGATGAGCCCACCTTGCTCGACCTGCTCGAAATCTCGCTCCAGGGCTTCGGCTACACGCTCAAGAAGTTCATCGACCCGGAGGAGGCCCTGCGGTCCTTCCTCAAGGAACGATTCAAGCCGGACCTGCTCGTCACCGATTACGCGCTGGGCAAGATGAACGGCATCGAGCTCATCGAACGTTGCAAGGCCGCCCGGCCTGACCTGCGCATCGTCATGGTGAGTGGCTCGGCCAGCGCCGAAATCGCCTTTAGCGCGCCGGTCAAGATCGACCGGTTTCTCGGCAAGCCGTACCAGCCGGCGACGCTGGCCGAACTGGTCCGGGAAGTCCTCGCCCTTCCGCCCGCCTCGGTTGCCTGAACCACGGGGCACGGTTCAAGCCCCGCCGTTCATCCTGAACCCGGCACTTGCTGCTGAAGTAAGGAATCGAAACCACGGATGGAAACAGCGCGGGTGACGCCGAAACCGAAGATGATAACCGCAAAGAACGCAAAGAACTCAAAGAGCCTTGAATGAAAGGAAGTTTGTCTCTGCGTTCTTTGCGTTCTTTTGTGGTTTCAAGTCCTTTGCCTGGGGCCACAATCGTGGGCTGCGTTGCTTTGCACGGCCTCCGCCATCGTGCTGACGCTTTGCAACACGGCTTTTGCCGACGCCGGGTCTGGCACTTTGAGGCCGAAGTTTTTGTCCAGCGCCACGACCAGTTGCAGGGCATCCACTGAGTCCAGCCCAAGACTGCCCGGCCCGAACAGCGGCTGATCATCACCAATCTCGTCCGCGGTCAACTGCAACATCAGGTTCTCGACCAGGATGGTCTTGAGGCGCTGCTTGAGTGCGCTTAGTTCTTCCATCATCGCTAGAGGATTCCGCCGTCGACTTTGACGACCGAGCCTGTGACGTAGCTGGCCTCGGGACAAGCCAGAAATCGGACGACCGCCGCGACTTCCTCCGGCCGGCCGAACCGCCGCATCGGAATATTCGCCAGCGCGGCCTTCCGCTGTTCGGGCGCCATCCCGGCCAGCGCCTCCGTCTCCACAAAGCCGGGACAGACGGCGTTCACCGTGATGCCGATTCTTGCGACTTCCTTGGCCAGCGACTGCGTGAGCGCCACTACGCCCGCCTTGGCGGCCGAGTAGTTCGTCTGGCCGGCCGGTGCGGCCAGCGCGCTGAGCGAGGCGACGTTTACAATGCGCCCGCTCCGCTGCCCAATCATCGTCGGCAGCACCGCCTGACAGCCGTGGAACACCCCGTCGAGGTTCGCCGCGAGCACGCGCTCCCACGATTCCGCCGGCATGCTCGCCAGCAAGGCGTCCTCGTGCGCTCCGGCATTGTTCACGAGCACGTCCAGGCGGCCCGACTCCCCGGCGATTCGCTCGACGACAGCCTTCCAGGTCGCCGGCCGCGTCACATCCAGCTCGATCTCGCCGCAACGGCCGGCAAATTCCGCGCCCAGCTTTGAGGCCTCTTCCCGCCGCCGGCGCACACCGAGCCAGACGAAGTTTTCCGCTGAGGCCGCAAGGAACGCGCGCGCGATGGCGCAACCCAGCCCCCCGTTGGCTCCGGTGATGAGAATGACTCGCGCTTTCATCCTGTTATGCGTCAGTTGAGCAACGGCAATGGAACACGGAAGGCGTGAAACGTAAAACGTGAAACGTAAGAACAGGAGGGCAGATCAAGGCGAGGGGAACGATTAATTCCCTATTACGTTTCACGTTTCACGTTTCACGTTTCACGTTTCACGTTCCACGTTCCACCGCCGCCTCAAATCGCACTCCGATCGCCTGCTGGTTGCAACCCACAACGCTGACGTTCGCCGCCCGGTAATGCCCCAGCGCCATCCGATCCAGCGCCGCCACGCATTGCCAGGCTGCCGCCGCCGTCAGGCCCTCGCCGAGAGTTCGTTTCGGCGAGAGCCTCGCTCCGGGCCAGTCGTTCCAAGCCGCGCGTTCCGCGGCGTCGAACTTCTCCACGTCCTGCTGGCCGTCGCATAACAATTCCGCCGGCCCGCTTTGGGCGAATTCCTTCCTCACCTCGCCCGCCGCCACGGCGCGTGACGCCGCGTCGAAGAACAGCCGTGGGGAAGTCACCCATCGCAGTTCCGGCGCGCTCGCGGCCGGTTCCCGGCGCAAATAGAGCGCCCCGGCCCCTTCGGCCAGCAGCACCTTTCGCGAAAAAAGCCGGAACGCGTCCGCCGTTGTCCAGTCCGTCTCCTCGGCTCCGACGACCACGCAGCCGTCGACCTCCTCCTGCTCCAGCCATTGCGCCGCCAGCGCCAGCCCTTGCACAAACGTGCCCGAATCGCCCACCAGGGTGTAATTGATGGCCTGTGTTCCGAGCAACGCCGCGAGGTGGCTGCCCGGCGCGTTGAACACCGTCTCGGGAAACACCAGCGGGCTTGCAGTCGCCGGATCGCGCAGGGTTTCGTCGTAGAAGCGTCGCGAATAGGCCACGCAGCCGTGCATGACGCAAAGCACAATCCCCAGCCGCGCCACGCCCGCCTCGGCGCACGCGGCGTCGCCGCCCAGCGCCTCGATCACTGCTCCAGCCGCGTACTGACTGATGGCGCTTGAACGTCTCAGTCGCGGATTCGAAAGAAAGCCAGGCCTGGGGACCGGCGCCGGGACGGTCCGGACCGAAAGCGGTTGAGACCGACCCGGCCGGGAAAGTTCCTTTCGCGGCAACGGCTGTCCCGACTTCAATGCCGCCCGCAGCGCCGGCACGCCCCATCCCGCCGGCGACACCGCGCCTATGCCATGGACGAATACGCTACTCATCCCCACCTCCGCAACACGAGCGATGCGTTCGCCCCGCCGAAGCCGAAAGAATTCGTCAGCGCGTATTCGAACTTGGCATTTCCCGGCTCGCGCACGAGCGGAAACGCGCACGCTTCATCGGGCGTTGCCACAGGGCGCATCGGCGGGAGCCATTGCTCGCGCAACGCCATGAGGCAAACCACTGTTTCCACGGCGCCCGCGGCCCCGAGCAGATGTCCGATGCCTGCCTTGGTCGAACTGACCGGGATTCTCGCCGCGTCGCCGTCCGCCCACCGGTTGATGGCCGCCGCCTCCGCACTGTCATTCAGCGGCGTGCCCGTCCCGTGGGCGTTTACGTAACCGATTTGTCCGGGCCGCACACCCGCCGACTCGCACGCGGCGCGCATGGATTGCAGCGCCGCGTCGCCGTCCGGATGCGGCTGCGTCAGGTGGTGCGCGTCTGTCGCCGCGCCGTAGCCGCACACTTCGCCGAGAATCCCCGCGCCGCGATTCACCGCGCGTTGGAGGGTCTCCAGCGCCAGCACTGCCGCGCCTTCGCCCAGCGCCAGTCCGTCGCGCCGCGAGTCGAATGGCCGACACTCCGTCGGCGAGAGCGCCTGCAACGAATCGAACCCCGAGAACACCAGAAGGCTCAACGCGTCGTAGCCGCCTGTGAGCACCCGTTCCGTCCGGCCGTGGCGAATCAGGTGCCAGGCATGGCCGATGGCGTTGGCGCCCGAGGCGCAGGCGTTGGCGATGATTGTTTGAGGACCGCGGAACCCGAATGCTTGAGCCAAATCCAGCCCCTGCCTCTGCGGCTGATACTGGATGGCGCGCGGAGCCAGCCCCCGGGATCGGGCGGTGGGATCGATCGCCCGGCGGTAATATTCCTCCCCCATCCGCATCCCGCCGCTGGTGGTGCCCAGCACAACCGGCAGCGCCGCGTCCGGTGTCCAGCCCGTCTGCTGCCATGCTTCCGAGGCGGCGAGAAGCAATAGCTTGGCGGCGCGATCCAGGCGCCGCTGCGCCCGTGCGCTGAGACGCGTCGCGCCGATCTCGCCCGGCAGATCCACTTCTGCCGCCTGCTTGACCCGTTGACGCGAGACGTCAAAAAGCGTCACCGGCCGAAACGCCGTGCGCCCCTGGCGAAATCCCTCCGCGTTTGTCCGCCATCCGAGCCCTAGCGCGGTGACGATTCCCGCGCCGGTCACAACGACGCGCGGCGGCGGCGAGACTGAAAGTTGGTCCCGTGGAAATAACACGTCGTGCTCGTGGCTTTCGTTTGTCAGGGGCGCATCCGGGCGCTGCCATGGTAGTGGGGCAGGCGACTCGCCTGTCGGTCCGTGGTCGTCCCGCGGGCTTGCAGGCGAGTCGTCTGCAAGGCCAGCGCAGACGAAGGCGTCTGCGCCACTGGGCGCTGGCAGCGGCAAGTTTCGCCCGTTTGTCGGTCAACCCGACGTTAGTGAAGCCGCTCCCGCCAAGTCAAACCGTCACGCCAGCAGTTTGTGCACGATTTCGCCGTGAACGTCGGTCAGCCGGAAGTCGCGCCCTTGGAACCGAAACGTGAGCCGGGTGTGCTCCAGGCCGAGCAAGTGAAGAATTGTGGCGTGGAGATCGTGGACGTGGCAGCGGTCTTCTACGGCGTTGAATCCCAATTCGTCCGTCCTGCCGATGATGGCGCCGCGTTTCACACCGCCTCCGGCAAACCACATTGTGAAGGCGTCGATGTGATGATTGCGCCCGGTGGTGTCGCGGTTCTCGCCCATGGGCGTGCGGCCAAACTCGCCGCCCCAAATCACCAGTGTCTCGTCCAGCAATCCGCGCGACTTTAGGTCCGTCACCAGCGCGGCTTGCGCCTGGTCCACTTCGCGGCACACTTTCTCGAAGTCGCCCTGAAGGTTTTCGCCGGGGCCGCCGTGGCTGTCCCAGTTCGTGTGGTAAAGCTGCACGAACCGCACGCCGCGCTCGACCAGCCGGCGGGCGAGCAGGCAATTGCGCGCGAAGCCCGGCTTGTCCTGCTGCACGCCGTAGAGCGCAAGCGTCGCGGGACTCTCGCCGGAAAGGTCGATCAGCTCGGGGGCGCTGCTCTGCATTCGATAAGCCATCTCGTAGCTGGCGATGCGCGTGGTGATCTCCGGGTCGCCTGTCTCGACGGCCCGTTTGAGATTGAGATCGCGAATGGCGTCAATGGCCTGGCGCTGACGGGCGGCTGTGAAGCCTGCTGGCGAAGTCAGATTCAGGATCGGTTCGCCGTTGCCGCGCAACGGGACCCCCTGGTAACTCGTCGGCAGGAAGCCACTGCCCCAATTCACCGCCCCGCCCCGAGGACCGCGCGGGCCGCTCTGCAGCACCACGAAACCGGGCAGGTTGTCGCACTCGCTGCCGATCCCGTATGTGACCCAGGACCCCATGCTTGGCCGTCCGAACTGCCCGCTGCCCGTGTTCATGAATAACTTGGCCGGCGCGTGATTGAACAGGCTGGCCGCGCACGACTGAACCAAAGTGATGTCGTCCACGATGCCCGAGGTGTGGGGAAACATCTCGCTCACCCAGGCGCCGTTCTGCCCGTGCTGGCGGAACGTCCTCCTCGTCCCCAGGAGCTTTGTGCCGTGGCTGCTGCCCATGAATGCGAAGCGTTTCCCTTCGATGAACGACTGAGGGATGGGCTGGCCGTTCAGTTCGACCAGTCGCGGCTTGTAATCGAACAACTCCAGTTGCGACGGCCCGCCGGCCATGAACAGGTAGATGACGTTTTTGGCCCGCGCCCCAAAGTGAGGCTGCCTCGGCGCCATCGGATTGCCGGTCGTTGCCGCCTCCGTGGAGAAGACCTTTCTCCCGCCCAGCATCGAGGCGAGCGCGACGCTGCCCAACCCTATCGCGCATCGGCTGAAGAACTGGCGGCGCGTCAAGTCGAGGAGAGCATCATTACGCTCTCCCCGAGCCGGCGGGAGGCTGTCCGGGACTGCTGTCACGACCATCTATCCTATCCAAGATGGATTCGGGACAAAAGCACGAATTGCACACAAGTACGATGGCGGCGCGAAAATCAGATATTGGGCAGTCGTGTAGCGACGACCGGATGGTAGCCGTGGGCTTCAGCCCACGGACTGTCGGACAAAACGGGCGGCGTCGCGGAGCGACGCTTGACGGATGTCTGCTTTCGCGTCCCTTTTTCAGGTGTCGCTCCGCGACGCGACGCCTGTGGTCCCGCGGTCCGTGGGCTGAAGCCCACGGCTAGCGTCAATGCCTCGCTGCGCGAGGACGAATGCCCGCTCGGGAAGGCTGTCCCAAAGCGGAGTTGCACTCTGCAATTGCGGTTGCAGGCACCAAAACCTTGCAAATCGCCGCTCCAACGCCCTAGAATTCAGCGTTGCGACGGACCTGCGTCGTCGCTGGCGCATGACCGATTACAGAGTCCAATTCGAGGTCTTCGAAGGCCCGCTCGATCTCCTTCTGTATCTCATCAAGAAGGAGGAGGTGGACATCTACGAAGTCAACCTCACCCGTCTGGCCACGCAGTTCCTGGAGTACGTAGAGGTGATGCGCCTGCTCGACCTGGAAATCGCCGGGGAGTTCCTTGTCATGGCCTCGACGCTCATGTACATCAAGAGCCGCGAGTTGTTGCCCGTCGATCAACAGGTGACGGCCGAAGGCGAGGACGACTCCGAAGACCCGCGCTGGGAACTCATCCGCCAGCTCGTCGAGTACAAGAAATTCAAGGACGCCGCCGCGCAACTTCAGACGCTCGAAGCGCGTCAGGAAAACGTTTTCCCTCGCCTGCCGTGCAAGCCGTCGTTTGAGACGGCGCCCGCCGCGACGCCGCCCCAAGTCGGTCTCTTCGACCTCATCAACGCCGTCAACGCCATCCTCAAGCGCGTCAACCAGCGCGAGGATTTGCGCGACATCTTCGAGGACAAGTGGACGGTCAGTGAAAAGATCGAGTATCTCCGGCGCCTCCTTGCGGCGCGCGGGCGGCTCCGCTTCTCGGAGCTGTTCGCCGGGGCCACCAGCCGCAGCGAAATCGTCTGCACGTTCCTGGCGTTGCTCGAGTTGATGCGCCTGCGCCACCTCGTGGCCCTCCAACACGCGGCGTTCGGGGAAATCGAGATCGAGGCCGCCCCGCTCGCCGACCCCGAGTTGAATCCGGGTGGGTCGTACGCCGCCGCGCTCGCTTCGGAAAATCTCCAGGCCGATCTCACTCCATCGACTCCCACCACCGCGCCGGCTTCGGACGACGTCACGTTGAAGGGTGCGAGCACTCTCCAGAATCCAGCCGACGACGCCCCCGTAGTCTCCTGAACCCTGACGATTCACGTTTCACGTTTTACGTTTCACACACTACTCATGGACCTCAAGTTCATCCTCGAATCGATTCTGTTCTCCGCCCAACAGCCGCTCACTCCGAAGGAACTGCGCGACCTGCTCGCCGATGCCGCCGAGCACGACGAATCGGGCGCCGCCCGGCCGTTTAAGAAGACGCCCATCGAGAACATCGAGGCGGCCCTCGGAGAATTGGAACGCGACCACGCCGCCGCCGAGCGCAGCTATCGATTGGTGTGCGTGGCCGGGGCGTGGCAGTTCGCCAGCCAGCCGGAGTTCGCGCCTTGGATTCGGGCGCTCGTCGGGCACCGCAACCGCCCCAGCCGCCTCAGCGCCCCGGCGCTCGAAACCCTCGCCATCATCGCCTACCGTCAGCCAATCACCCGCGCCGAGATCGAGCAGGTGCGCGGCGTCGCCGTGGACGGAGTCATGCAAACGCTCCTCGAACGCGGGCTGGTCGAACAGGTTGGCCGCGCGGATGTCGTCGGCCGCCCGATGACCTACGGCACGACGTCAGCATTCCTCGAATACTTCGGGCTGAAAGTGCTCGATGACCTTCCAGCGGCGGACGAATTGCGCCGCATCCCCGTCACCAAGCCTGAGTCGCTGCTGACGGTCGATCCCGGCCTTGCGACGGCCCCGCCCCAGCAACTCAAGCTTCCAGTGGAGGGCGGACGCCCGGCGCCGCACGGGAATGACGCCGCACCCGCTTCGATGGGAGGCGAGAGTCCTCGGCCTCCGGCGGGCGAGCGAGCCCATTCCAATGAAGCGAGCGCGGCCAAGGCCGGCGTCGCGACGGCCCAGGCCGAGTCGCCCGCCCGCATGGACGATGTATCCCAGGCTTCCATCGAATTGGCGCAGGGCGCCGAGCAGGTTTCGCCCGTCGAGTCGGAGCTGCCGCAGACGACTGGCACGGCCTCCAACGCAGCGCTCCAGGCCCAGGTCCCGTCCACCCAAACCACCGGCACCGCCTCCGCCGAGCCACCGCCAAAGCACCGGCTCACGCGCCGGAAGAAGGACACCGGTTCGGAGAACTAGCGGGCTGCGCTGCGCCGCAGGCCAATCGGCCATCGGCCCTCCGAAATCGGCAATTCCCCATGACCATTCCCGAGCACCGCAAGGCCATCGACGCGCTCGACGAAAAGCTCGTGGCCCTCCTCAACGAGCGTACGCGGCACGTTTTGGAGATCGGCGCCATCAAGCTTCAGCACGGCGAGGAAATCTACGCGCCGCACCGGGAACTGGCCGTGCTCCAGCGCGTCTGTCGTGAGAACAAGGGGCCGATCACCGACGAAAGTCTTCGCTCCATTTACCGGGAAATCATGTCCAGCGCCCTCAGCCTGGAGAAGACGATGACCATCGCCTATCTCGGTCCCGAGGCGACGTTCACGCACCAGGCGGCCATCCTCCGCTTTGGCGCCAGCCTCCACTATTTCGCCCAGAAGACCATTGCCGACGTGTTCACCGAGGTCGCCAAGAACCGCGCCGACTACGGCGTTGTGCCGGTCGAAAATTCCACCGAAGGCGTCGTGACCCACACGTTGGACATGTTCGTGGACAGCGACCTGAAAATCGTCGCGCAGATTGTCCTCCCGATTCGCCAGTGCCTGATGAGCCGCGCTCGCCGCGATCAAATCAAGAAGCTCTACGTCCACCCGCAGACCCTCGCGCAGTGCCGCGGCTGGATTCAGCGCAACTACCCGCACGCCGAACTCATTGAGACCTCCTCCAACGCCCGCAGCGCCGAACTGGCCGCGCGCGAGCGCAAGTCCGGCGCGTTGGCCGGCGAGTTGGCCGCGGCGAAGTACCGCGTCCCAATCCTCGAACATGACATCCAGGACAGTTCGGCCAATGCGACGCGCTTTCTCGTCCTTGGCCGCAAAGGCCCGCCGCCGACCGGCCGCGACCGCACCAGCATCATGTTCAGCATCGCCGACAAGATCGGCGCGTTGCACAGCGCGCTGGCGCCGTTTCGCCGTTACAAGTTGAACATGACGAAAATCGAGAGCCGCCCGAGCAAGCGCAAGGCGTGGGAGTATTTCTTCTTCGTCGACGTCGACGGCCATGCCGCCGAGCGCAAGGTGGCCCGCGCCATTGAACTGCTCCACGAGCACTGCAACTTTGTGAAGGTGCTCGGCAGTTATCCGAACGCGGAGTAGGACAGCTCCGCCAGAGCGGGCGCGCCGTCTCTTAGCGGTGAACGGGCGTTCGCCGCTGATCTGCTTCGAGGGCGGAGTTTGCGACGGGTTCATGTGCGAAGGAGAACTGCGGCAGAAGCCAGTCGGTCGCTACGCGGCGAATGCCATTGCCCCGGCTTCACCGACTCATGAGCGCGGGAGCGAAACTCGCATTGCAATCCGGGCTAAAGTCGGCTTAAGTTGGTTGTGTTATGAACATCACTCTGCCGCCGGAGTTGGAAGCGTACATTGAACAGTCCGTGCGCAACGGCGTGTTTACGTCCGCCAGTGAATTCTTCGAGGCGGCGGCCCGGCGGCAGATGCAGGAAGAGGCGTGGTTTGAACAAAAGGTCCTGGAGGGACTCGATAGTCCGATCACGCCCCTGACGCGCGAAGATTTGGAGTCGGTTCGCGTCATCGCAAGGAAGGCGCGTGGCGGGTGAATTGCACAAGGGTTCGCTTTTCCTTGAGGATTACGCGGAAATTGTCACCACCTTGAGCGCGGCCAACCCGGACGCCGCCGATCGTTTTTGCGACGCGGTGGAGCGTGCGTTGGCCTTGCTGTCTGCGCATCCGCAATTGGGCGCCAGGGCGGGATTCCAGCACGCGCCGCAAGTCCGCAAATGGGTGGTCCAGCCGTTTCCGAACTACCTTCTGTTTTACGAAGCCCGCGCTGAAGGTGTGCTCGTCATCCGCCTCCTGCACGGAGCGCGGGACTTGCCGCCGCTAATTCCGCCCGTGTGAAATCCACGTTCCTCTTGTTCCCTCTACGGGCGAATTGCGGAGAAGCGAGGAAAGCAGCATCTGCTTGGTCGAAGCGGCGATGAGAAGGAGAGCGGATTTCGTAGGACTGCTGGGCCACGAATGTCTCTTCATGGCCCCGGAGAAGCAAAGTCCGGCGAACCCAACGCGCGGCAGATTCGGGTGCCTCCTGGCGGCGCTTACTTTCCTCGTGAGCTTGGCGCCGAGGCTTGTTAACTTCGGGCCGATTCGACTCAGCTTGATGCACTCGGACCTGCGCACACTGACGCTGCTCCTCGGCTTCCTGGCCGGGGCTGGCTGGGACGCGTCCGCCGCAGGGCCGGACTACTCGCGCGACGTGAAACCGCTGCTGGCACAGAATTGCTACCGATGCCACGGCGCTTCGCAACAGAAGGGCGGCTTGCGCCTGGACACCGCGGCGTCCGCGCTCAAGGGTGGCGAGCACGGGCCGGCGTTCTCGCCTGGCCACAGCGCGGAGAGCCTGCTCGTCCGGCTCGTGGAAGGCGCCCATGCCGACATCGCGCGGATGCCCTACAAGAAACCGCCGCTGGCGGACGCGCAAATCGCCCTGTTGAAGTCCTGGATCGATTCCGGCGCCAAGGCTCCTGCCGACGAACAGCCGGAGCGCGCGATGCACTGGGCGTTCGTCCCGCCATCACGCCCGGAAGTCCCCCAAATCCGCAATCCGCAATCCGCAATCCGCAATCCCATCGACGCCTTCATCCTCGCCCGCCTCGAACGTGAGGGCATCGCCCCGTCGCCCGAAGCCAGCCGCCTCACGCTGCTTCGCCGGCTGTCGCTGGATTTGCTCGGGCTGCCGCCCACGCCGGCCGAGATCGATCAGTTTCTCAGTGACACCCGGCCCGGCGCTTACGAGCGGCTCGTCGAGCGCCTGCTCTCCAGCCCGCACTACGGCGAGCGCTGGGGGCGCTGGTGGCTCGACGCGGCGCGTTACGCCGACTCGAACGGTTACTCGATTGACGCGCCGCGCTCGATTTGGAAATACCGCGATTGGGTCATCGCCGCGTTGAACCGCGACCTGCCGTTCGACCGGTTCGCCCTTTGGCAGCTCGCGGGTGACCTCGTGGAGACGAACTCGTTGCCACGGGACACCCAGCCGTTGGAGCCGCTCATCGCCACCGGCTTCCATCGCAACACGCAAATCAACCAGGAAGGCGGCATTGACCCCGAGCAATTCCGCGTCGAGTCGGTCGTGGACCGCGTAAACACGACGGCGACGGTGTTCCTCGGTGTGACGCTCGGCTGCGCGCAGTGCCACGACCACAAATTCGACCCGTTTACCCAGCGCGATTACTACCGCATGTTCGCGTTTTTCAACAGCACGGTCGAGGACGGCCACGGCAAGGGCACGCCCGGCGGCGTCCTTGAAATCCCAGGCGAGTTCGAGGGCGTCGAGAGCCTGAAGCAGGAACTGGAGGAGGTCGAGGAAGACCTGGACCGCTTTCTCAACACCAAAGGCAGCGAGCAGCAGAAGCGGGAACAGCAATTGACCGCCGAGCAGCGCGCCAAACTCAAGCCGGACGTGGAGAAGATTCTCAACGTGCCGTTCGCCGAGCGGACGAAGAAGCAAAAGCGCGTGGCTTATGCCGCTTTCCAACCGGACGATCCCGAATTCGCGTCGCGCAACACCAAGCTGAAAAAGCTCGAAAAGCGCGAGCCCAAGCGCGTCTCCACGCTCGTCATGCGCGAACTCGCCGCGCCGCGCGACACGCACCTGTTGATCAAAGGCGACTTCACCCGGCCCGGTGAAGCGGTCACACCGGGGACGCCGGAGTTCCTCACTCCTCTCGCGCCTGATCTTAATCCTGCTCTTAATCCTAATCTTAATCCTACTCTTACTCCTTCTCTTCAGCCGAATCCCTCGACGGATTTAGAGAGTAAGAGTAGGATTAAGAGTAAGACTGAGGACCCGTTTGGCGCGCTTAGTTCAACTCCAGTGCTCCCCGGACCTCTCCCCACTTCTGCGCCGCGGGGAGAGGGAATTGCGACCCGCCTCGATCTCGCCCGCTGGATCGTGGCGACGAACAATCCGCTGACCGCCCGAGTGTTGGTGAACCGCGTCTGGCAACAGTATTTCGGCCGCGGCCTTGTCGAGACGGAGAACGACTTTGGCACGCAAGGCGCGCTGCCGACGCACCCGGAGCTGCTCGACTGGCTGGCGTGGGAGTTGATGGCGCCTACGGCGCCCGTTGAATCGTTAAATCGTTCAATCGTTAAATCGGAACAGCCCGATCACCTGGCTTCCCGATTCAACGATTCAACGATTCAACGATTCAACGATTCAACGCCCTGGAGCCTGAAGCACCTGCACCGCCTCATCGTCACCAGCGCCGCCTACCGCCAATCCTCCCGCGTCCGGCCCGAGTTGCGCGACAAGGATCCGAACAACAAGCTTCTCGCACGCCAGAGCCGCCTGCGTCTCGACGCCGAGGTCGTGCGGGACGTGGCGCTGGCCGCCAGCGGATTGTTGTCGCGCAAGATGGGCGGGCCGCCGGTCTATCCGCCGCAGCCCGCGGGCGTGATGTCGCTCGGCCAATCCAACCGCGACTGGAAACCCAGCGCCGGCGCCGACCGCCATCGGCGCGGCGTTTACACCTGGTTCTGGCGGGCGACGCCGCATCCGGCCCTTGCAGTGTTCGACGCGCCGGACGCCTTTAGCGCCTGCACGCGCCGTCTCCGCTCGAACACCCCATTACAGGCCCTCACGCTGCTGAATGACCAACAGTTCTACGAAATGGCCGAGGGCATCGCGGCGCGCGTTCTGCGCGAGGCGCCCAAGTCCGATTCCGCGCGGCTTGACTACATGTTCCGACTCTGCGTGGCGCGGCTGCCTTCGGCTGATGAAAAGCGGCGCCTTCAGGAACTGCTCGCGACGGAACGCCGCCCGGCCACCGGTAACGACCGCAAGCCGCAGGCCGAGGCGTGGACCGCCGTGGCGCGCGTGTTGTTGAACCTGGATGAAACGATAACTCGTGAGTGATTGCGTTGGTCGGAGCAAGGGAAGCTTGGACCGTTAAATCGTTGAATCGTTGAATCGTTAAAACGCGAACTCCCGGCTATCCCCACCGATTCAACGTTTTAACGATTCAACGTTTTAACGATTCAACGTTTTAACGATTCAACGATTTAATGATTCAACGTTTTAACGATTCAACGCTTCAGCGCTTCAACGAATTCATCGCCAGTCAATTCATCACGTCGCCGATTTGTTTGAAATAGCCGGTGTAGAAGCTGACGACGCGCCAGGCAATCATGCCTGCGACGAGCAAGTAGGCGATCTTCGGAAGCCAGACAGCCAGGGCCTTGAGTTTGCGTTCGCCTTCATCCAGATAGAGCGCGTGGAGCCGCCGGAGGGTGTCGTCCAGCTTGCCTGTGTACTCACCGGTGCGGTACATGCCGGTAAACAGTTCGGGAAACTCATGCGTGGTGCTCAACGCGTCCGCCGGGGTAACCCCGGCCGCGAGGCGCGGCTGCCAGCCCGCGACGGCGTGGCGCAGCGCGGGGGAACCGCTGGCGGCAGCGGCCAATTGCCAGGCTTCGATGATGGTGACGCCCGAGGAGACGAGGGCTTCGAGCGCGGAGGAGAGCCGCGCCAGCGCCAGACTGCGCCGGGCTCCGCCCACCATGGGCACGCGGTGAAGGATGCTTTCGACCAGGCCGCGCCAGTGTTCGCCGTGGCGGCCTTGCATCGCGAATACGGCCAGCCCAATCACGACGTAGAGCGGCAGCAGGATGGTCAGCGTCTTGGCGAAGTAGGTCACAAAATCGCCCTTCACGATAAGATCCGGCAACGGGCCGAGAAGGATGGCGAAATGAAAGAGAAACGCCGGATAGGCGAGACTGGAGAGGGATTGGCGGAGCAGCGCCGCGCGCGAGGTGTAGTGCGCGGCCAGCAGTTGAAACGTGGCCGGGAGACGTCCGCTGCGGTCTCCGGTGTCGAGAAGCGCGATGTCGAATGTGGTCAGCCAGGGACGGGCGGATTGCAGCGCATCCCCAAAAGAGGCGCCGGCGGAGAGTTGGTTGAGGATGGCCTCCAGTGGCTTTCGGAACGAGGGTAGCGGCGGGGAGCGCCGTTGAATCTCCAGGGCTTCGATGAGGCCGATGCCGGCCGCCGTGAGCTGGCCGAGTTGGTGATACAGATCGGCCCGGCGCGCGTGCTGTCCGGGCGTGACGAAGAGCGACATACGCCGGCGCCGCGGGCGCCGGAGTCAGGCGGCGACGGCGTCGAACTTGACCTTGAGGTCTTTCTTCGATTTTGCGCCGATGACTTGATCGACGACTTGTCCGGCCTTGAAAAAGAGGAGGGTCGGGATGGAGTTGATGCGATACTGGACGGCCAACTGTTGAGCGTGGTCGGTGTTGACCTTCCCGATCTTGACCTTGCCCGCGTATTCGCCGGCCAATTCCTCGAGCATTGGGGCAATCATCTTGCACGGGCCGCACCATTCAGCCCAGAAATCCACGACCACGGGCGTGGCGGACTTGAGGACTTCCTGTTCGAAATTCGAGTCGGAGAGGGTGACGATGTTCGCAGCAGTCATGGGATAAAGTAGTTTGGGTTCAATTGGAATGTCTCAACAGAAATAGGTCGCGCGAGGCGCCGGGAACTTACTGGAGCTGCTTCAATAACAGCACACTGGCGACCGCACCCAGGCCGATCACCGCTGCCGCAATCGCCAGGCCGACATCCAACCCGCTGACCCTCTTGGCCGCCGGCACTGGAGCATGGGCGGGGGGACGCGGCCCGGGAGCGCCGGGCGGACGCGGCGCCGGGGCGCCCGTAGAAGTCGGCGGACGCGGCGCCGCAGGAGCCGAGGGTGCGCCGGAAGTTGGGGGACGCGGCGGGGCCGGTCCCACCGACGGGGCCGGAGTCAGCGGCCTGGGTGGAGCGGGGGTTGCAGGCGGAGAACCGGGCGGCAGTGCAGCCGGCGCCGGTGCTCCCGGAATCGAAGGCAACTTGATCGTGGCCGTCGCCGAAGGTTTCGGTGGCAGGCTGATGCGGACTGTTTCCTTCTTGGGCTGGATCTTGGCGGCCTCGCCGGGTCGCGGAGGGACGCCGCCCGGCGGTGGAGTCGGCGCTCCGCCGATTGGGAGGTTGGGATCGTTCTCTGCCATAAATCGAGTCGGTTTCTGATCAGGAAGCTAGGTTTGCCTCCCGCGGGTGTCAAACTCTAACTGGCTCTCAAGGTTTTACTTCCGATACATCTCCGGCTTGAGCACTCCCACGAACGGCAGATTCCGATAGCGCTCCGCGTAGTCCAGCCCGTAACCGATGACGAACAGGTCGGGGATGGTGAACCCGACGTAATTCGCCTGCACGCGCTCGACGCGGCGGGAGGGCTTGTCGAGCAGTACGCAGGTCTTGATGCGACGCGGGCGGAGCTGGCGCAATTTGCCGAGCACCCGTTTCATTGTCCGTCCAGTGTCGAGGATGTCGTCCACGAGCAACACGTCGCGTCCGCGCACGTCGAGCCGCAGTTCCTTGGTAAAAATCAGTTCGCCGGAAGTTGTGCCCGCCCCGTAACTGGAGACGCCGATAAAATCCAGCCGCAACGGCAGCGACAGGTGCCGGATGAGATCGGCGAGGAACATGACGGTGCCGTTGAGCAGCGAGACCACTACCATCTCGCGGCCTCGGAAGTCCTGCTCGATCTGGCGCGACATCTTGCGGACTCGCCGGGCAATCTGCCGCTCGGTGATGAGAACTCGGTCCACCTCGTGACGCCAGGAGGCGGGCACAGGAAAGCGGGGGG
>DASTLJ010000436.1:0-3249 GCA_035715125.1 Verrucomicrobiia bacterium | reverse complement strand
AAGCGCTGCTCGACGGCTGGAGTGTGGAAGCGAAACACAACATCGTGAATGGGCTGGCGTGGGGCCCGGACGGCTGGCTCTACGGCTGCCACGGCATTTTGTCCGACTCGAAGATCGGACGCCCCGGCACGCCGGAGACCGAACGCGCTCTGCTTAACTGCGGCGTCTGGCGCTTTCATCCCACGAAGAAAGCTTATGAGATCGTCGCCCACGGAACGACCAATCCGTGGGGCATCGCTTTTGATGACTTTGGCCAGATGTTCGTCGCCAACTGCGTTATCAAACATCTTTTTCACGTCATCCCAGGCGCACGCTACGAGCGGATGTACGGACAGGACATGAATCCATACGCGTTTCGCCTCATCGAGAGCTGCGCCGACCACATCCATTGGTCGGGCGGCTACTGGAAGACTGAGGGCGCCGAGCATTCGCAAAACGACGCTGCGGGCGGCGGTCACGCGCACTGCGGCGCGATGGTTTATCTCGGTGACAACTGGCCGGATAGCTACCACAACACATTTTTCACTCTCAACGTTCACGGCCATCGCATCAACAACGATCGCCTCGAACGGCGCGGGTCCGGCTACCTTGCCCGGCACCAGCCTGATTTGCTGAAAGCCAACGACGCCTGGTTCCGCGGCGTATCGCTCCTGTATGGTCCGGATGGCGGGGTATTCATGTCCGACTGGAGCGACGCCGGCGAGTGCCACGATTACGAGGACATTCAGCGCGAGAACGGACGTATCTACAAAATCGCTTACGGCCATCCAAAGACGGAGCCGATCGACCTGGCGCGGTTTTCCGATGCGGAATTGGTGAAACTGCAGCTGCACAAGAACGAGTGGTTTGTAAGCACGGCGCGCCGGTTGTTGCAGGAGCGCGCCGCGGCGGGAAAGCTTGATCCGCAGATACGACCTGGGTTGTTGCGAATGTTGCGCGAGCCCGGCGACGTGACACGCCAACTCCGTGCGCTCTGGGCGTTGCACGGGACGGGCGGACTCGACCTGAAGACAACGCTCGAACTTCTGAACGGTCAAGAGGAGTGGCTGCGGGCGTGGGCGGTGCAGGCGTCATTGGAAGACATTGGCCGAGCGCCGCCGAGGGGCGGGCCGCGGTTGGCGCAGCACGCCGACCCTGCCTTGCTTGGCAGATTCGGCGAGTTGGCCGCGAAAGATCCGTCGCCGGTGGTCCGACTTTACCTCGCCTCCGCTTTGCAGCGGCTACCGGCCAGCCACCGCGCGTCTGTTGCCGCGGGGCTGGTTGCGCGGAGCGAGGACGCCGCCGACCCGAATCTCCCGTTCATGACTTGGTACGGAATCGAACCGGACGTTTCCCAGGATGACAAAGTGGCCGAGGCCTTCTTGCTCAAGACGCAAATCCCGCTGATCCGCCAATTCAACGCCGAGCGGCTGGCGTTGCGGCTTGCACTTCGGCCGCTCGTCAAGGCGATGCTACTCTCCAACAATGCGGCTGTTCAGCACGACGTGATAGGCGGCACGTTCGAAGCCTTGAACGGCCGCCGCGCAATCGCAACGCCGCCGAACTGGCCGGCCGTGATGAAGAAGTTGAACAATCACCCTGATCCCGAGACGCGTGAACAGGCGCTGTTCCTGTCCGTCATTTTCGGCAACGGGGATGCAATCGCCTTACTTCGGCGACGCGTCACCGATCCGAAGGAAGCTGCCACGTTTCGGCGAAACGCATTGCAGTCATTGGTGCAAGCACGGGTGGCCGGCTTGGTTCCCTTGCTTCAGTCGCTCGTGGGCGACGCCGGCTTGCGCGGCGTTGCCATTCGCGGACTTGCGGCGTTCGACAATTCGGCAACGCCGAAGGTCCTTCTCGAGACGTACGGCAATTTGACGCCAGACGAGAAAGCAGACGCCATCAACGCGCTGGCTTCTCGAGCGGGTTACGCGGTGGCGCTTCTCGAAGCGGTCAAGCAGGGCTCGGTTCCGGTCAAAGACATCTCACCATTTGCCGCGCGTCAGATTCAGGCGCTCAAAGACCCGCGCATTGAACCGTTGATGGCTGAGACGCTCGGTGAAGTTCGCTCGGTGGCAAAGGACAAAGCGGCCCAAATTGTCCGCTACAAACAAGTGCTCACGCCCGAAGCCCTGACGGCGGCCAATCCGGCGCGGGGCCGCGTTTTGTTCAACCGCACTTGCGCCGCATGCCACACGCTCTTCGGCGAAGGTGGCAAACTCGCGCCCGATCTCACCGGCTCACAGCGTTCGAACCTCGACTACCTCCTGGAAAACGTGGTGGATCCCAATGCCGTGGTCTGGAAGCAATACCGCGCGACGTACTTTGGAACCGCGGACGACCGTTTGATTTCCGGCATTGTACTGAGAGAGAACGAAAGCACCGTGACCATCCAGACCCAGACCGGAACCGTAACGCTGCCGCGCAACGACATCAGCTCCCGAACGGAGTCAACCCTTTCCATGATGCCCGAAGGCCTCTTGGAGCCGCTGGAACCGGACGACGTCCTCGACCTGATCGCTTACCTGCGCAGCCCGACTCAAGTCCCGTTGCCTCGCGACAAGTGACATGTTGGTCAAACTCTGCGCTACCAGACTGGCGCGAAACACGTACTGCCGTTCGGCGGCCCAGAGGCCGACATTCGAATACCCGACCGCCGTCTCTCAGCCATCGGCCGATCGATCCAGCAAGTCGCCGATCATGCCGCCGTCCGGACAGTGTAGCCGCCCGACTTCTCGTCGGCTTCCAGGCGCAACAGGCCGCGCTTCTGCGCTTCGAGGAGCAGGTCGTTGAAGGAACGCATACCGTGGGCGCGTTCATTGAAACCGGGATGGAGCCGCTTGATTGCCTGCTTGATCATCGAACCCCAGATGGGTTCGTTCTCGCCCCGTTCCTCCGTGATGGCTTCCAGCGTCTCGATCACCAGATCCAGCGCCTTTTCCAGCGTAGGCCCTTTGTTCTCGCCATCCGCGGTCTTGGGGGCCGGCGCCTTCACCGTGCCCCGCCGCCGCGCTTTCGAGGGACCCGCCCGCACCAGGTCGTCGTAATAAAGGAACTCGTCGCAGTTGTTGATAAAGAGGTCGGAAGTGGAGTTCTTGACGCCCATGCCGACGACGGTCTTGGCATTCTCCCGGAGCTTGCTCACCAACGGCGAGAAATCGGAGTCGCCGCTGATGATGGCGAAGGTGTCCACATGGCCCTTCGTGTAGCAAAGGTCCAGTGCATCCACGACCATGCGGATGTCGGCGGAGTTCTTGCCGGACTGGC
>DASTLJ010000435.1:0-3922 GCA_035715125.1 Verrucomicrobiia bacterium | reverse complement strand
CGCGAATTTGGCGACGCCGAAATCGCAAGCCTCATCGCGCCGCGCCCGCTCGTCATCGAGCATGCGGAAGCGCCGAAAATCGACGGTCCGCCGAAGCCGCATGACGGCAGAGGTGGCGCCGCGCCCGGCCGTATCGAGACGCCCGATTTCAACAGCGCCGACGCCGAGGTCCTCCGCGCGCGCCAGCTCGTCAGGCCGTTCAAGGATTTCATCACCCACGTCCACGGTAACGAAGGCCGCGCCATTGGGCCGATGAGCGAGCAAGCCTTGCTTGCGCTGCTGCGCAAGCTGGGCATGGAAGTGAAGGCCCTGTCCGGCGGTCCGGCGCCCGCCGCCCCGGTCGTTAGTCCCTTGCGGCTCGCCGTGCGCCAGAAACGGCAAGTAGAGGAACTCGTCCAACACACGCAACGAATCCTGGGCGACTCCGAGCGCTTTAGAGACGCCACATTCTGGAAGCCAATCAAGGCGAAGAACGCCGACGAGTGGGCCGCCGCCGTCCCCGCCGTGAAGTCAAACCTCTGGGACGACGTCCTCGGCCGGCTGCCCGCCGCAACGCTCCCGGCCAACGCGCGCTCGCGCAAGATTTACGACAAGGAAAAATGGACCGGTTACGACGTGGTGCTCGACGTGTGGCCGGATGTGTTCGCCTGGGGCGTGTTGCTGCTGCCCAAGGACCTCAAGCCCGGCGAGCGCCGCCCGGTCGTCGTCTGCCAGCACGGCCTCGAGGGACTGCCCGCCGACACGATCACCGATGACCCGAAGGCGTCCGGTTACGGCTCTTACAAAGCCTTCTCCGCGCGGCTGGCGGAGCGGGGTTTCGTCGTGTTCGCACCGCACAATCCTTATCGCGGGCACGACGCCTTTCGCGGCTTGCAGCGTAAGCTCAACCCGCTCGGCAAGTCGCTGTTCTCCGTGATCCTGGCGCAGCACGACCGCATTCTCGACTGGCTATGTGAGCAACCGTTGGTCGACCCGAAGCGCATCGGCTTCTACGGCCTGAGCTACGGCGGCAAGACGGCGATGCGCGTGCCGGCGCTGCTCGACCGATACTGCCTGTCGATCTGCTCGGCGGACTTCAACGAGTGGGTGACGAAGAACGCGACGGTGGACTCGACCTATTCCTACATGTTCGGAGGCGAGTACGAGATCTTCGAATGGGACCTCGGCCACACGTTCAACTACGCGGAGATGGCCGCGTGCATCGCGCCGCGCCCGTTCATGGTCGAGCGCGGGCACGACGACGGAGTGGCGCCCGACGAGTGGGTCGCGCACGAGTTCGCCCGCGTGCGCCGTTTCTACGACAAGCTTGGAATCGGCGCCCGCGCGGAGATCGAGTTTTTCAACGGCCCGCACACCATCAACGGCGTCGGTACCTACAAATTCCTCCACAAACATCTCAACTGGCCGGAGCGGGCGCCGTGACTGCGGCCGGGGACGAGGCCTTCCAAGGCCGTGGTTGTTTAGCCCGCATTTCTCCCAGCGCGGCGAAGCCGCAACCGATTTGGAGTGCGCGGACTTGTCCGCGCTTTTGGCAGGCGACTTGTCGCCGTCGGATGGGAGAAGCCATCCAACTCTGCCGGGCCGCTGGACGCAGCCCTGCTTTGGCGACAAGTCGCCAAAGCGGCAAAAGCGGTGACAAGTCACCGCACTCCAAATTCTTGCCGACAACAAGCACGGTTGCAGCTACGCCGCCCGGTCACCACCCAACCTTTTGCAGCCATTGCACCGCCGGCGCCACGTCCGCGGAGTTGCCGAATTCGATCAATTCCTTCGAACGCTTCCACTCGTCCATCATGATGTTCACCTTGGGCGGGAAGACGGGCGCGAGGCGATGGTAACCCTCGCGCAGGATTTGCCGGCATTGGTAGTCGGCGATGCCCATGCTGGCGTCCGTCAGCAGGTTGATCAGCGGCTTGACCCATTGCGCGTATCCCCAGTCGTGGCTCTTGCCCTTGATGTAGCTCAGAATGGTGCCGGTGCCGAGGGACAACATGCGAATGTCGCCCAACGCGGGCCGCGGGTTGAGTTCCGCGCGCGGATCCTGAGTTTGCGTGAGGGCCGCCATGCTGGGATTGTTGGCCACCACGCCCCCGTCGACGTAGCCGTTGTGGGACGGGAAGTAGGTCGGAGCGGCGCTGGTACAAAGGGCGACATCGACCAGGGTCTCATCGCCGTCGGAATCGTCGCCGGGGAAATTGTGGAAAAAGATCGGCTTCCAGGTTCGCTTTTTCGGGTCCTCGTGATCGTTGTCCAGGTCGAAGCTGGGGATGAGGACCTTCTTGGCCAGGCCCTCCAGCTTGAGCGAGCCGAAGCTGTTCTCGAGGATTTTCTTGAGATTAACCTGGTCGTAATCAGCGCCCGAGATCCCGCCGAGGTCGATGATGTTATCCAGCCAGGAGTCGTCGAAAATCTTGTCGCCGTTGTCCAGGTAGAGGCTGATAAGTTCGTCCACCGTCTTCCCCGCGGCCAGCCCGAGGGCGATAATGCCGCCGGTCGAAGTGCCGGCGACAAGATCGGCCTGGCTGATCAGCCGTGGCGCGGCGTCTTGGATTTTTTTGAGCATCGCCAGCGTCACAAGGCCGCGGATGCCCCCGCCATCGAACGAGAGAATGCGATACATAGTTCCTTGATTTCCTTTCCGGCGGAGAAACAACCAGACTCTCCCCTGCAAGTCACGCGCTATTTTGGCAGCAGGTCAGTTTGAAATCCTGGTGGGGCGAGCGTCCTCGCGAGCCGGCTCGTCAGCAGCCTCGCCCCACCCAAACTGAGCCAAGACCGCTATTTTCGTTCTGTCACGTGGGCCCACTTCCTGAAACACTCCCGCGCCGTGAAACCGCAGCAATCCATCGTCACGCTCGACCTCGAGGGCGTCATCGTCCCGGAAATCTGGATCGCCGTCGCCGAAAAGACCGGCATTCCCGAACTGCGCCGCACGACGCGCGACGAGCCGGACTACGACAAGCTCATGCGCGGCCGCCTCGCTCTCCTCGATCGGCACGGGCTGAAGCTGTCCGACATTCAGTCGGTGATTGCCACGCTGCGCCCGCTGCCCGGCGGCAAGGAGTTTCTCGACGAGCTTCGCTCCTTCACGCAGGTCATCATCCTGTCCGACACATTCGAGCAGTTCGCGGCGCCGCTGCTGAAGTGTCTCGATCGGCCCGTGCTTTTGTGCCACCGGCTCGTGGTCGAAAACGATCGCATCGTCGATTACGCCTTCCGCATCCCCGAACAAAAGCAGAAAACGGTGGCCGCGCTGCGCTCGCTCAACTACCGGGTCATCTCCGCCGGCGATGCCTACAACGACACCGCGATGCTGAAGGAAGCCAGCGTAGGCTTCCTGTTCCGCGCGCCTGAGAACGTGAAGCGGGAGTTCCCGCAGTTCCGCGCGTTCGAGAGGTACGACGAATTGATGCAGGCGATCCGCGAGGCGATCTGAGTGGGAACAGTTGGCCGCAAGTAATCAGTATTCAGTATTCAGTATTCAGTCAGCCCGTCTCCGGCCGTTTGACGAGAATGGGGCTTTGCTGCGGTTCACCGAATACTGATTACTGAATACTGAATACTGATTACTGATTCCACCCCGTCAATCCTCCGCCTTCGACTCGCGGCCCACCAAATCCTGCAACGCCTTGGCCACGTTTTTCCCCTCGTAAAGCAGGCTGTAGACCTCATCGAGGATGGGCGTCGAGACCTTGTGCTGGCGCGCCAGTTGCCTTGCCGAGCGCGCTGTCGGGTAACCTTCGGCTACGGTCACCGAGTTGGCCAGTATGTCCGCCAGCATCTCGCCGCGCCCGAGCCGTTCGCCCAGGCCTCGGTTGCGGCTTAACTTCGAGAAACAGGTCACCGTCAGGTCGCCCAGACCGCTGAGGCCCGCGAACGTTTCGGGCTGGGCGCCGCATTGCACGCCCAGCCGGCGAATCTC
>DASTLJ010000434.1:0-11584 GCA_035715125.1 Verrucomicrobiia bacterium | reverse complement strand
CTCTTTGGGTCCTTCGTTCGCAACGAGGCGAACATCGACAGCGATCTCGACGTGCTGGTGGTTGTGGACGACTCGGTCACAGCGCCGCGGCAAGAAAGCCTCCGGCTGCGACAGGCGCTCCGCGGCATCCACATGCCATTTGACATCCTGGTGGTTCCGGAAAGCTTCTTCAACGCCCACCTCGACACGCCCGGCTTGATCTACCACGAAATCGTCGAAACGGGCCGGCTCGTTTATGAGCGGGCCGCCTGACGCCCCTGCGCCTGGCAGCGCGCGCGACTGGCTGCGGCACGCGGCGAGCGACCTGCATTTGGCGCGTATCGCTTTGCCGGATCCAGATGTGCTCCGCAACCAGATTGCGTTCCATGCGCAGCAGACGGCCGAGAAGGCTCTCAAGGCCGCGCTTGTTGGGCGCAATATTCGGTTCCCGGGCCCGCACGATTTGGAAGCGCTGATCGAAATCGTTCAACTGGCCGGAATTCCCTGGCCGTTTGCACGTGCGGAGATTGGCGCACTGTCTCCCTTTGCCGTCGAAACCCGCTATCCGAGTGGTCTCGCACAAATCACCGTAGCCGAAGCCAGTGAAGCTGTTGAAACCGCTGCAAAAGTGCTTCGGTGGGCCCGCCAGGTCATTGCGTGAAATCAGCCGTCTTCCTCGACCGCGACGGCGTCATTAACCGTGCCTTGACCCGCGACGGCAGGCCGTACCCGCCATCGTGCCTCGCGGAATTTGAAATCCTTCCCGGCGTCGCCGAGGCCTGCGCCAAGCTCAAGCAAGCCGGCTACCTCCTGGTCGTCGCCACCAACCAGCCCGATGTCGGGCGCGGCACGATGAAGCAGGAGATGGTCGAGGCGATTCACGCGGACTTGTGCCGCCGGCTGCCCATCGATCGCGTGGAGGTCTGCTACCATCCGGGCAGGGAAGCTTCCGAATGTGACTGCCGCAAGCCGAAACCCGGCATGTTGCTCCGCGCCGCGCGAGCACTCAGCATCGACCTTGCGCGCAGCTTCATGGTGGGCGACCGATGGCGCGACATCGATTGCGGCCACGCGGCAGGCGTCACCACGATTCTCATCGATTACGGCTACGCGGAATCGCTGCGCAACATGCCGCATCACCGTGTGAGCAGCCTGGCGGAGGCAGCCAATCTCATCCTTGACCTCGCCGCAGAATGAGACGATTGATGAGGCAGCGACGCACTTAACCGCTCGAACCCATGCAAAATCCGCTTCAAAATCTCACCGTAAGACTTTTCGCCGACGGGGCCGACAAGGCCGGCATTCTCAGCCTCAACGCCAATCCGCTCATCCAGGGTCTGACCACCAACCCCTCACTCATGCGCAAGGCCGGGGTCACCAATTACGAGGCCTTTGCGAAGGAAGTCCTCCAGAGCGTCACGGCCAAGCCCATCTCGTTTGAGGTCTTCTCCGATGACTTCACCGAAATGCGCCGCCAGGGGCTGAAAATTGCCAAGTGGGCCAGGAACGTTTATGTGAAGATTCCGATCACCAACTCGCGCGGCGAATCCTCCCTGCCGCTCGTGATGGAGCTGGCCCGGGACGGCGTGCAGCTCAATATCACCGCCCTTCTCACGCTCGACCAGGTGCGTGGCGTAAGCGATGCGCTGAATCCGTCGGTGCCCTCTGTCGTGAGCGTCTTCGCCGGCCGCATCGCCGACACCGGGGTCGATCCCGAGCCGATGATGCGCGCCTGTGTCGCCTTGCTTCACAACCAGCCCAAGGCCGAGTTGCTCTGGGCCAGCGTCCGCGAAGTGCTGAACATCTTCCAGGCCGACCGCTGCGGCTGCCACATCGTCACCGTGCCCCACGACATCCTCGCCAAAGCGATCAAGATGGTGGGTACGGATCTGACGGCCCTCTCGCTGGACACGGTGAAGACCTTTGCGAAAGACGCGGCCGAAGCCGGCTTCTCTGTCTAATTGGAGCGCGGACAGCCTTGTCCGCGCAGCCCTATTTCCCGGCATCATCGCGCGCACAAGGCTGTCCGCGCTCCTTTGTGAATCGCTTTGCCCGCTTGTGCGGGGTGTTGTACAACTAAGGCGCGATGAAGATTGCGCTGGCGCAACTCAACACCATCGTCGGCGACCTTTCGGGCAACGAGGCCAAAATCCTGGCTGCGTATCAGCAGGGCGCCGCGGCGGCCGCCGACCTGGTGCTGGTGCCGGAGTTGGCCGTGTGCGGCTACCCCCCGCGCGACCTGCTACACAAAGGCCGCTTCATCGAAAACTGTTGGGCTGTCGTCGAGCGTCTGGCCGGACGCACCGGCGAGACCGGCCTGCTCATCGGCTTCCCCGGCCGCAGTGACCGGCGCCCCGGCCGCGAGTTCACCAACGCCTGTGCGTTGCTTCAGCACGGCAAGGCAGTGGCCACACGCGTCAAGACGCTATTACCCACTTACGACGTGTTCGACGAGGATCGCTACTTCGAGCCGGCGACAGAGAACACCCCGGTCGAGTTCAACGGCCGCAAGCTGGGCCTGACCATCTGTGAGGATGTCTGGAATGACGAGGGCTTCTGGCGCGAGCGCCGGTATTCGCGCGATCCGGCCGCCGAACTCGTCGCCGCCGGCGCCGAGGTACTCCTGAATATCTCCGCCTCGCCCTGGCATCTGGGAAAGAACCGCACCCGCCGCGACATGCTCGCGAGCCTCGCTGCGAAGACGCGCGTGCCCGTGCTTTACTGCAACCTGGCCGGCGGCAATGACGAACTGGTCTTTGACGGAACGAGCCTGGCTTGGGACGGCCGCGGCCAACTCATCGGCGAAGGCAAGATGTTCGCCGAAGACTTCCTTTTCGTGGACACCGCGAAGGCGCCGGTCATTCAGCACCGTTCGCTCCCGGACGAAGAGAAAGTCTACAAGGCGCTCGTGCTCGGCCTGCGCGACTACTTGCACAAGTGCGGCTTCAAATCCGCCGTGCTCGGTCTGTCGGGCGGCATCGACTCGGCATTGACCGCAGTCATTGCGGCGGATGCCCTTGGGCGCGAGAACGTGCGGGGCGTGTCGCTGCCGTCCGAGTTCAGCTCCCCGGGAAGCCTCGAAGATGCACGCCGGCTCGCGAAGAACTTGGGCATTCAATACGATGTGATCCCGATCCAATCTCCATTCCTCGAGGTGAAGAAGCAGTTGAAGGCAGTCTTCGCCGGCCGGCCCGAGGACACGACCGAGGAGAACCTCCAGGCCCGCTTGCGCGGCGTCATTCTCATGGCGCTGTCCAACAAGTTCGGCTCCCTCCTGCTGACCACCGGCAACAAGAGCGAGCTGGCCGTGGGCTATTGCACGCTCTATGGCGACATGTGCGGCGGGCTGGCCGTCATCAGCGACGTGCCGAAGACCATGGTCTATCGCATCGCTCACTGGGTGAACCGGGGGCAGGAGGTCATCCCGCGCGACTCAATCACCAAACCGCCCTCGGCCGAGCTTCGCCCGAACCAGACCGATCAGGATTCCCTCCCGCCCTACGAGGTGCTTGACGCCGTTCTGGAACAATACGTCGTGCAGTGCCGTTCGACGGCGGAGATTGTCAAGCAGGGCTTCGATGAAGCGACCGTCCGCAAAATCGTCCGGCTGATCGACGTCAACGAATACAAACGCCGCCAGGCCGCCCCCGGTCTCAAGGTCACGAGCAAGGCGTTTGGCGTCGGGCGACGCATGCCGATTGCCCAACGATATTCACCGGCGTGAACCATGGCACAGCACAGTTCCCGGGTCGTCCGCTTAGAGCGCGCTTTTGCAGGCTTCTGCCACCCGCCTGATTTGAGCGTCCGTGATCTCCGGAAAAATTGGCAGCGAGAGAACCCGGGGTGCGACCGTTTCCGCAACGGGGAAATCGCCGGGCTTGTGGCCGAGTTCAGCGAAAGCCGGCTGCAGATGGACAGGAACGGGATAATGGATGCCGTGAGCGATATTCCCCACATCCAGCGCGCCTTGAAGCTTTTTGCGATCGGGCGTGCGCACCACGTAGAGGTGCCACACAGGACGTGCATAGCCTGCCACTTCAGGGGTCTGGATCGGCGTGCCGGCAAAAAGCATGCTGTAAGTTTCCGCGGCGCGGACGCGCTCCTGGTTCCAGCGCTCCAGGCGCCGTAGCTTCGTTCGAAGGATTGCGGCCTGCACGGTGTCCAGCCGGCTGTTGAACCCTTTGCAGAGATGCTCGTATTTGACCTTCTGCCCGTAGTTGCGGAGCAGCCGGACTTTCTCCGCCAGGTCTTTGCGCGCCGTGGTGATCGCGCCGCCGTCGCCATAGGCGCCGAGGTTTTTTCCGGGATAGAAACTGAATGCCGCGATGTCGCCCAGCGTGCCGCAACGGCGGCCCTTGTACTCCGCGCCGTGGGCCTGGCAGGCGTCCTCGATGACAGCGAGCTTATGCCGGCGGGCGATCTCCAGAATCGGGTCCATGTCGGCCGGCTGGCCGTAGAGGTGAACGGGCAGGATCGCTTTTGTGCGCGGCGTGACGGCGCGTTCAATGCGCGCTGGATCGGCAGTGTAATAGCGCGGGTCGGAATCCACAAAGACCGGCGTGGCGCCCGTCTGGCTGATGCCAAGCGCGCTTGCGATAAACGTATGAGTCGGCAAAATGACTTCGTCGCCAGGCCGGACGCCGCAGGCGATGAGAGCAAGATGAAGCGCGTCTGTCCCGTTGGCCACTGCCACGCAGTGTGGCGCGCGGCAGAACGCAGCGAACTCCTCTTCAAAAAGCTTCACCTCTTCGCCCAAAATGAAGTCACCGCGCGCCAGGACCCGCGCCACGGCGTCGTCGATTTCGGTCTTGAGGTTCTGATATTGTGCCTGGAGATCGACGAACGCGATCCGGTCGGAAGTGTTCATGGTCATTTTTTGATGCCAAGGCCGAGAAACAGCAGGGGACGCAGGATGCTCCACCAGCCGGTGATCGGTTTCATTTTCGTGTAGCCGAGCGCTTTGGGCGGATAAAATTTGGTGACCGGCACTTCCTTGACTTTGAACCCGAGCTTGATCGCCTTGAAGAAGAGGTAGGGTTCCAGTTCGTACTTGGCCAGCCATTCCTGGTTCAGATCGATGCGCGGGTCGCGCAGGAGCGCCGTGCGGTAGGCGCGAAAGCCGTTGGTCGAATCGGTGATGCGTCGGCGCGTGATGAGGCTGAACAGCACCGGATGCACGACTCGCGTCGCAAACACACGGTAGAGCGGCATTTTTCCGAAGTCGCCGCCTTTGAGATAGCGAGAGCCTTGCACGAAGTCGAAGCCCTCCTCCGCAATAGGCTGGAGCAGGCGCGCGATCAGGTTGGGATCATCCTTGTCGTTGCCCGCCACAAGCGCCACCACGTCGTACTCGTGTTCGAGGCCATATTGGTGAAAAGTCCGAATCGAAGCGCCCGCTCCGCGGTTTGTCGGATGGCTGACGATTTGGACGTTGGGAAATTTTCGGATTCGCTCCACGGAATCGTCGGTCGAGCCGTCGTTGATCACCACCACGTCGTAATCCCGCTCCGCCGGAAAGCGGGCCAGTGTGCGCTCGATCTTGACGTGCTCGTTGTAGCAAAAGACCCCGGCGAGGGTCTTCAATCGAGCCATGCGTCCGGCGGGCGCGGCGCTTTGCGTGGTGGTTTTTTCGACGGTCATAGGGTGCGTCATCCGCCCTGGGAATGTCCTGGCAAAACCTGGTCTGGACTCTCGCCTTCGGGCGTCCTCGTCCGAAGGCCGCCTGAAGGCGGAACTCCATTCCCGTTCCGCGCGGCGGTTTCCGGCTGGGGCGCCGCGGTCCACTCGAGCACCTGTGACAATCCGCCGAGGTCCTCGACGAGATAATCGGGGTTTTCCGCTTCCAACAGGCCGCGGCGGCGGATGCCGTTGAGCACGCCCACGGTGCGCAGCCCGGCCAGTTTGCCGGCGCGGATGTCGATCTCGGTATCGCCGATCACCCAGGCGCCGGCGGCGAAGCGCGGGCTGCCGCGCAGCAACCGTTCCTTCTCCCGCCAGCCTTCGGGATGTTCGGGGCTGGCTTGGAGGATTTCGTGGAACAACGGCGCGAGCTGGAGGCGATGGAGTTGGTCCCGCAGCGCCTCCGGCCGCTGCCGCAGCGTCACGAGCACCAACTGGTGCAATGGACGCCAGGCGGCGAGCAACGCATGGACGCCGGGCCAGGGCTGGTCGAGCAGCAGGTGCGCCGGCGCCTCAATCAGTTCGCGCCAGCGGGCCGCGTAGTCCGGCGCTTCGCCTGGAGAGACGCCATCGCGCGCGAGCACCTCGCCCATCGTCGCGCGTGCGCGTTTCAGTTCCCAAAATTCCGCCGGCCCCAATTTCGCCGGAGGGTCCGCGCCCCGGCACAATTGATGCGCGCGGTAGTAACGCCTGGAGACATCCAGGATGGGACCATCGAGATCGAGGAACAAAGTCATGCGTCGTTACCCCGCGCAAGCGCGGCCTGGCTCTCCACGTAGATTTCGGTACACCATTCCGGCAAGTCGCGGCCCACTTTCCAGAAGGCGTCGAGGAGGCCCTCGGGCCAGTCCTGCACCTGCGCGTCGGAGAGCGGTTTGAGAAAGATGCCGTCCCACTTCACCGGAACGAGTCCGGCGGCGCGCAGGTCCGCGTCCAGAGTGGCCTTGTGATAGACGCGAAAGTGGCCCACGCGCCGGTCGCGCTCGGTCAGTTCGTCGAGACGTTGAATCATTCCCATGGCCTGGCCGATGCGACGGTTCAGGGAATGGGCGTTGGGCACGATGATGTAGAGCCGCGCACCCGGCGCCAGCCAGCCCGCCACGCGCCGGAGCAGCGGCACTGGATGCTCGATGTGCTCCAGGATGCGCGACATGAGGATCGAGTCAAAACGCCGTTTCGGCTCGAATTCCTCGAACGTGCAGCAGCGCCAGTCGACGTTGCCCGTCGTGACGGCCAGGCGGGCTTGCTCAATCAGCGCCGGCGAACCGTCCACCGTGGTCACTCGCGGAAAATTTTCGCCCAGCCACCGGGTCATGCCGCCCTCGCCGCAGCCCAGTTCGAGAATCTCCGGTCCGGCCAGGCGCGGCTGGAGCATCCGGATGCCGTAGCGCAGCAGGTAGTATTGCGCGGACAGGCTGCGGTCGTCCGCGCCTTTCATCGAAGCGGCGATCTGGTCGAGATTCTCGTGCGTGTGTTCGGCCATGCGGCGGTCAAATGTGGACGGTGTGCCAGCGACCGGAGTTGTCTTTGAGCCACTCGATTTGCTTTTGCAGGCCGGCGGGCAAATCCACCGTCGGAACCCAGCCCAACTCGGCCTTCGCCCTGGCAGGATTCAGCGTCATCATTTTCAATTCGGCGGGCAAGCGCACCCGTTCAGGCATGATTTTGGAATACTGCCCTTCGGCGACGTTCTCGTGGATGAGTTCCAGTCCGCCAGCGGCTTTGGAAATGAGCTGCGCGAGCGCATTGATGGTGGTGCCGACGCCGGTGGAGACGTTGTAGATCCGGCCGTTGGCCTGGTCGGACTGGAGGCAGAGGTCCTGCATGCGCACGACGTCGCTGACGAACGTGAAGTCGCGCCGCTGCTCGCCGTCGCCAAAAATGACGAGCGGCTTCTTTTCAATCATGCGTTTGAGAAAGATAGTCAAGACGCGGCCATACCACTCGCGCGGGCCGTAGATGATGGCGTAACGCAGGTTGACACAGGGCAGGCCGTAGTCCGTCTGGAAGATGCGGGAGTAGTGTTCGGCGGCCAGCTTGCTCACCCCGTAGGCCCAGTTGGGCGCAGTCGCGTGGTCTTCCGTCTCCTGCGCGGCGGTGGTCTGGCCATAGACGCAGGCGGAGGAGGCGATGACGGCCTTGCGGATGCCGGTGTTCTTCGCGGCGCGGAGGACATTGATCGTGCCACCGGTATTGACTTGCAGATCCCACACCGGGTCATCGACGCACTTGAGAATTTCGAGTTGCGCCGCCTGGTGGGAGACGAGTTCGTGTCCGCGCATGGACTCCTCCAGCTTTTTGTAGTCGCAGATGTCGCCGCGGATGAGGCGCACTTTGGTTTCGACAGCCTGGAGGTTCTCCATCAGGCCGGAGGAAAAGTTGTCGTAGACAGTGACCTGCGCGCCCTGGGCCACGAGGCTTTCGGCGATGTGCGAGCCGATGAAGCCGGCGCCGCCGGTGAGAAAGATTTTCTTGTTCGCGAGGTCCATGCTCAACTTGCGTTTTGCGGCTGGGGAGGCCCGCCGCGTCCCGGTCCGCCTTTGCGTGCGAAGCCGCGGTTGGGCGCGCGCGCGACACCGTCGCCGGCCTCGTAGTCGGCGGCCGAGCTGTCGTAGTAGGCGAGTTGCGCACGTTTGAAATCTTCGCTCATGACTCGCGCAAGTACAGTTCGCGCCAGCAGCGGAGCATCATCAGCCCCTCGGTGAACTGCCCGAGCATCGGCGGGACTTTCTGGCCGAGGTGCATCTTGAGCAGCAGCAGTGGCGCGTTGACGCCCGCCGCGACCGTGAACGGCAGGCTGGCGGCGAACTTGGGGTTGATCTCGATCAGAAAAAGCCGGCCGTCCGTCGCGCGGATGCACTGGATGTTGCCGCGCGGGAAGACGCGAAACTTCCGCGCGATGTCAGCGCCGTAGTCGAGCAGTTGCGGGTCTTTGACGGTGCGGCCCTTGACCTGCATGCCGCCCTTGACTTGCAACCGCTCCTTGGGCACGACGCTGATCAAGTTGCCCTCGAAGTCGGTGAGGACATCGAGAGTGAACTCGGGGCCTTCGATGCATTGCTGAATCACCGGGTTATCCACGTAGTCCACAAAGAAATCCAGTTCGCGCTGATCGCGGGCAAGATGGACCCCGGCGCTGCCCTGGCCGCTGCGGGGTTTGACAATGAGCGGGAATGCCGGCAGCGATTTGCGGCCCAGGTCCGACTTGAGAAGCGTGGGCGGGACAAGCACGCCAAGTTCTTCGCAGCGGCGGGCGGTGAGCAGTTTGTCCTTGGCCAGGCGGACGACTTCGGGCGGGTTGCTCACCACGCGGATGCCTTCGCTGGAGAAGGCCTTGGCATGGTCGGCGAAGACCTGGAGTTCGAGGTCGAAGACCGGGAAGATGACCTGGACGCCTTCCTTGCAGCAGAGGTCACGGATTCTCGGGATGAAATCGGGTTTGCTGGCCGCAGGCACGACGTGGCCGCCATCGGCCAGCACGAAGCCGGCGGAATGAGGACTCATGTCCGCGCCAAGCACGCGCACGGGAAGTTCCTTCTGTTCCTTGAGGGCGTTGATGACGGCGACGCCCGGCATGGAGCCGGCGCAGGTGACCAGGACGGTGAGGCTCATGGCGAGCCTCCTCCGGCGGGCGAAAGCAGGAATGGGATCATGATGAGAGCGGGACGGAGGCGCCGCCCAGCTTGAGCGAGCGCTCGATGGCTTCCAACGTGCGCACGATGCCGAGGGAGAATGGACCATCGCTCATCTTGATGGACTTCTCACGGATGCATTGGAGGAAGAACCGGTTCTGCACCTTCAGCGGTTCTTCGAGTCTGACCTTGGGAATGGTGATGTCGCCCTCGCGCGCCAACAGATGGAACTGGCCGAAGTCGTCGTAGTAAGGCTCGCGCATTACGCCCTTGTCGTAAATGTGGATCGGTCCGGGCGAACTGAGTTCGTCCCAGACGAGCATCTTCTTGTCGCCGACGACAACGATTTCGCGCAGTTTCTTGGGGTCGAGCCAGCTGACCTGGATGTTGCCGAGAATGCCGTTCGGGTAGCGCAAGGAGATGAAGGCGACATCCTCCAGGTGCTGCTGCAAGTAAGTGCCACCGACGGCGGAGACGGACTCGGGCAGCGCATCGAGAATGAAATTGAAAATGGAGATGTCGTGCGTGGCCAGATCGAACACGCTGTTCACGTCCTGCCGAATTGGCCCGAGGTTGGTCCGCAGGGCGCGCATGTAGTAAAGGCGGCCGATGTCATGGAACCGGATGAGTTCCTTGAGCTTGACGATCCCGGGATTGAACAGAAAAACGTGGCCGGTCATGAGGATTAAGCCCCGGCGGGCGGCCTCGTCCACCAGTTCACGGCCTTCGGCGGAGCCGACGCACAGCGGCTTTTCACACAGGACGTGTTTGCCGGCCTCAAGTGCGTCCTTGACGATGGCATGGTGAGTCCGCGTCGGGGCAGCGACCACGACGGCGTCCAGTTCCGCGCTTCGAAGCATGGCTCTGTGGTCCTTGTATGGCTCCACCTGGGGGTGCGTCTCGCGGATGGCGTCGAGACGCTTCTGATCCAGGTCGGCGCAGGCCAGGACGCGCGATTCCCGCAACTGGGAAAAAACCCGGATGTGATTCGGTCCCCAATGACCGCAGCCGATGACGCCAATACGGGTGACACTCATAAGCTCATCGGCAGGCGGGTGTTCCCTGGGCTGGACTTCGCGCCGGATTGGCAGATGCGATGTGAAAACACATGGCGAAACAATTTAGGTCCCGTTTTGCTCAAGGCGAGCGCAAACCAATCCTGCGGTCGACGCGGGCATCCGCGCCGGAGCCGCCGGAAAGCGGCCCCATCCTTTCCAGAACTCCTGGAGCGATAATTTCACGTGAGCGCAGCACGGTGGCTGCGGAGGGCGACGCGCGCTTCTCGGAATTTTTCATGGGGAGCCGGCGGGGTTACGCTTGAGCACAGTAAGAATCGGTTTTCCCAAGTGCTTCGCTTCAAAAAACAGGTCGAACTGTGCGCTGGTTTGGGCGTCGATCGGAGCAGGAGCCGGTTCTTCCAGGACGATGTAATCGACAGAGAGGGGCATCAGGAGCCGATGTGGCGTGCGCGTATCCACAAGGGAGACAACGCGGTTGGAATATCCCTGGCCAAAGAGATAGTAGCTCTCGGCGGCAACGCGTCCGTTCATTCCGAATACAGCGGGTTCGGGAATTCTTGAAAGAAACAATTGGTGAATCTCCCGGTGGGTGAATTCCTCGCGAAGTCGAATCGAAACCGGAGGACCCTCCTGCCAGCGATATTCGATGGCCCTGGAGCGATCGCGCTGCAAGTTGGTGAGCTTTTTGGCCAGCCCGAACCGATCGTCCGTGTTGAGCCGACGGAAGGCGATGCCCAATCCAGCCGTGCAATACATGCCCAAAGAGATGATGAGCAACGCCGCCCCGGCAACACGGACCCAGGCTCTTTCGCAGAGCAAGGCGGCCAACGGCATCCCTGTCACGGCGCAGGGGATCATGAGCCGTGCCAGCCCGATGGATTGCCAGCGGAGCACGACGTAGCACGTCAGACAGGAGCCGAGTGTTATCAGGGCCAGCACGCCGCTTGCGGGAAACCCTTCCCCCGATGGTCCCGGCGGTCGTCTCCGGCAGGCATGCGCGATGCCCGCGATCAAGCCGGGGACGAAGAAGAGGATTCCCAGCAAGCCAAATCCCTGGCCAGGGCGGAGGTCTTTGCCAGTGAAACTGTAGAACTCATGATCTTCAGCCAGTCGCTCCTGCCCCCCCAGGGCCTGGACGGCCCGGACGCACAGTCGCTCGTAGGACTCGTGGTATCGCTGCGGCAACCAAATCACATCAAAGAGCACGGTGACGGCGCCTCGAGTCACCCGCGTCCAGATAGCCCTGGGGTGGTGCTCCGTTGAAACGTTTTCCTT
>DASTLJ010000433.1:0-12792 GCA_035715125.1 Verrucomicrobiia bacterium | reverse complement strand
CGTCCCGGCGGTGCGCTCTTGTTGGCAGGCATACTGCTAACGCAATTTCCGGCAGTGGCCCGCGCATACGGTCGGCTGGGGCTTCGGCTCAATGCCAGCCGCCGGGAAAACGAGTGGCAGTCAGGCGTTTTCGTGCGCGCTTGAACCTGGCAGGGCCGACCTGCCGCTCGGCTTGGACGCGCGGCTGCGCGTCCCTACACGGTTCAGGGCTCCGATGGGCGATTTAGGAATCGAGGAGGGCGCCAGCGAAAAAGTTCGCCGGAAGTTTGAACTTCGCGCCACGATTTGGAGTCAAACTTGCGTCATGAGCTTCATGACCGTGGAACCCACAGGCTGTCGTTCCCGACAGTTCCCTCCCCGCCGTCCCCTGGCATTGTTCCCGCTTGAAGCAAATTCGACGAAAGGAAACCAGAGTATGATCAAATCGATCGATGCACTCGCTGAAATCATCCGCAACCCCAAACACGCGTTTCGCAAAGCCGACGACCGTCCCGTGAAGGCCCAAAAACACCGCTACGAGCGGCGCAAGATTAAGGAGTTCATCAAACAGTGGGACCTGGCCGAAGAAAATCCGAGTTGAACAGGCAACACAGCCATTGAAAGAGTGAGCCACGCGGCAAGCGTGGCTCTTTCGCTTTTTTGGGGCCGGGCGTGTCGACACGCCTCACTGAAAAGCCAGTTTTTTGGACGTTTTCGCTCAAATCCTTTCCATACCTGATACTCACTTGAATCCTTGGGCTTGAACCTGCGCCTCGGTAGTTGCACGCGGCTGACCGGCTGAATGTATCCACGGGCCAATCAACGAAATGTTGGCCCTGAACCGCGGTTGAGGAAGGCGGAACCGGAATCGCGGACGGAATGACCTCGGGAGGAAACTCGGCAATAACTGTCGGCAAAATTTTCCGCCACCCGGCAGGTAATTCCCGGGCACCGGCGCCCGCTGTGGCTCCCCCCGTGGCCCGAGGAGGGCTTTCACCTTGATAGCGGGCTGATTTCGCCCAGCCCGGCTGATTTCGCTCAGTCGGAGAAATCAATTACACACACGGCCGACAGTCCGGGCCTGTTGGCACAACAAGTGGTTTCCAAGTCCATCGATGAAAATCATCCTCGGCGACAGCGTCCGGCTCCCGCTCAGTGCGGAGCCTGTCGCCGATTTGGCTGTCCCGGCGGAATACGAGGCAGCGCCGGCAGACCGGAAGCTTTCCCACCCCCAAACATCCCCAAACGGGCTGGCGGCACCTAAGGCCGCCAGCCCGCACCCCATTTCCGTGGCGGAACAGGCGTTTGAAGAGCCCTTTGACCAGTTTGACGAACTCCTGTCGCCGATCGGCTCGACCGCGTTGAGTGACTGGCCGCTGTAGCCCTGGCGCCCACCCTTCACCGGGATGCACTCGAACGACCATCTTGAGGGAACCGCGCGTAAAGCCCCTTGGACGCCGGCCCTCCAACAAGCCCTCCGGAATTCCACGTTACGCCGGAGGGCCCTTTGCTTTGCGACGCATGGGGATTGGAACGTACTCCGGGTTAAAAGTACTCCTGTGCGGAGCCGCCGGCGCCCGTCACGCGATTCGTGACCGGGCGCCGGTTGAAAGTTTATTGCCGCCCCCCTCCGACCCCAGGACGGCGTCGGTGGCCTCCTCGAAAGTGCCGGGAATGGACTCCCGGCACTTTCTGTGTACCGCGCAGGAGCCGAACAAATCGTTGAAAACTTCAGGGCGCTCCCACAGCCTTCGCCCATGAAGTTCGTTTCGCCGCCTGTGCTGTTTTGGCTGTCGCTAACCCTGGCGAGTTGCGGCCAGAAACCTCCGGCCTCGATGCCCATGCCTTCGTCCACTCCGCCTCCCGCGGCTAGCATTCCTGGCTGGCCGGCGACCAACGCCCAGCCCCGACTCCCCACGCTCAAACTTCAGGTCGGCAACCAAATCGTCACCGCCGAACTCTGCCGCAGGCCGCTCGAAATCATGACCGGCATGATGTTTCGCACAAACATGCTGGAAGACGAAGGCATGCTCTTCGTGCTGCCCTTTGCGCAGCAAGCCAGCTTCTACATGAAGAATACACGGGTCCCTCTCACCGTCGCCTACATCGACGTTGATGGAAGAATCCTCGAGCTTCACGACCTCCGGCCATTGGACGAAACACCCATTTACGCCCACACCGCTCGTGTCCTTTACGTGCTGGAGATGAAGCAAGGCTGGTTTGCGCGCAAAGGGGTGGTCCCGGGTGTTACCATCGTGACTGAGAAAGGGCCCCTCAAGGACACCGTCAAGTTCATCAGCCTGGAGTCGGAAAAGGGGAAGTGAACCGCCGGCGTCCGCTGGAGCGTCAATGTTCGAAGTCATGAGACCGAAGTCCCTCGCCGAAGTCGCCACGCTCGCCGCACAAGGAGACTCCTTCGATCGGTGCCTGGCGAATTTCCTCGACGAATTCTATATCGCCCCGAACGCCGCCGCGCTCGCCGACACGCCCGCGCTCCTTGCTCCGCAATTCGGTGACACCGGCCGCGTGCAGGACGCCTACCTTGCGGCCACCGCCGAGGAATTGGCGCGGCGGTTTGGCCTCCCGTTCCCCTCTTGGACGTCGGGAGAAGCCCGCCGACTGCACCACCCCTACTTCGCCACGCCGCTGGCCTCATTGCGCGACGTGCTGCTGCTGGAAAGCCCGCCCGCCTTCCGCTCCCGTAACCTGTTCGTCAGCGAAAATGCTCTCTCCCGCGCCTGAGTGTCGCGCTGTTCTCGACCCTCGACCCGCTCGGGCAGCAATCGCGGCAACGCCCTCGACGGAAGTCGAAGCTTGAGGACACCATTCCATTAACAAGTTTTGTTCAGGCCGCCGAAAACCTGACTTTCAGACCCAGTGCGGAAAGCACGGAGTTGAGGCTCGACAAACGCGGATTGCCATCGCGGGAAAAAAGGCGATACAGATTTTCCCGGTTTAGCTTGCTCAACTCTGCCGCGCGAGCGACCCCGCCTTGAGCTTCGACCACATCGCGAAGACCGACCAGAAACACCTCCGGCCCCTCTTCGTAACAAGCAGTGAGATACTCGGCCGCCTGTTCAGGGTCTTCCAGTTTTTTATGCAGAATCTTTTTGTAACTCACAGTTTTCATGATTGACTGTCATTGAACTCCCGCCAGTGCCGTTTGGCCGACCGGATGTCCCGGTCTTGCGTTCGTTTGTCGCCGCCGCAGAGCAGCACGACCAGCGTGCGCCCTTTCTGGCCGAAATAGACCCGGTAACCCGGCCCATAGTCCACACGCAGCTCCGACACACCTTCGCCCACCGATTTGCAATCCCCCGGATTGCCTTGGCGCAAGCGCGCCAGCCGGGCGAGAACCCGCGCCACAGCCGTTTTATCGTTCAGTTCGTTCAGCCATTTCTCGAATGGCACCTGTCCGTCCCGCGCGCGGAACGCGACGACTTCTTTCGGTGTCACGAACACCGGCGTAATGTAGCTTTTAAGCAACTGTCTCGTCAAGTCGCTTCTGCCCAGCAGGATGGCAGCATTCGCCTTGTCGAATTGAACGACGAGCCAGCGCCCGTTGTAAGTCCGCGCCGCATGAACAGACGTTTGCGTGGCGCGGAGGTTGCTCTGAGGGGCAAGACGGTCGCCGGGCGGAACTCGCCCCGATGACCCCGACAAGTCCATGCAACGAAATTGGATAATCATCGGAGGCGGCATCGGCGTCCTCGCGGCGGTCGTGTTTGTGTTGGTCCCGGATTACGTAAAGCGACACACCGTTTCGGCGAAGAGCTCCTGCATCGCCAACCTGAAACAGATCGAAGGGGCCAAGGCAACGTGGGGGCTGGAGAACCACAAGTCCAGCACAGACGAAGCGTCGGCCACGGACCTCTTTGGGCCGACGCTATACATGCATGACGTTCCAGTTTGTGAGCAAGGAGGGACTTACACCATTGGTAAGGTGTTGGAACCGGCCCGGTGTTCGATTCCGCATCACAGTTTGGAGTTGGGACATGTGTACGTGCTCGATGAGTCCAGACAACCACTCGTGGGAGCGACGGTATTCGTGCAAGGTGCAATTTCCAACGGGGGCAAGGCGTTCACCACCGAGGCCACGACAGAAACGAACGGGCTCGGTTATGTGAGCTACTACGCGGATGGGGCGACTGGCTTCGCCGCATTCAAAATGGGCTACACAACGAGTTCTGTTCCGCTTACGACGACCTGGCCAGCAAAGATCGTGTTGAGGAAGCTGCCACCATAAGCGGGCGAACCCGACAAATTGGGTGCCACCGAAAATTATGGAGAATTCTCTCGTCCCGAGCTGGCGCTCTGCGCAGCCCAATAACGGTAATCCACATCCGGAAACAAATTATCCATCGCCTCAATTTGGCCCAGCCAGAGTTCGTCGATGCGGGTCGTGGTGAGCTGTTCGTGCAGGGCGATGAAACGCAAGAGGTGATCCTTCACCCGGCGCCGGGCGTAGTGGGGGCTGGTGCCGGTCCGCAGGATGAACGGCCAGTCGCTGGACTGGGCCAGGAGCAGCTCGCGCGCCGTCTGCCGAAGCGCGCGCCGTTTCAGGCCGGTCGCCGCGGGGAAGCGGGCGGCCAGATCGGACATCCGTTGCTGGGCAATGTGCAGGTGCGGGTAGATCCACTCGTTGGATTCGTTGAGCCAGACACGCAGGTAGCCTTCCTCGCCCCAACTCGAAGCGGCGGGCTGGGCAACCTGCTGCACCGGGAACTGCTGAAGATACTCGCGGGGCGTCGTCAGGTGGAAGGCCGACTGGTCGTAGTAGGCCTTGCGGACAAAGTAGTCGAGGAACTCCGGCCCCTCGTACCACCAGTGGCCGAACAGCTCGGCGTCATACGGGCAGAGCACGTGCGCCGGCCGATCCAGGATGCCCGCCAGATGCTCGAACTGGCGGACGCGCGATTCGAGGAAATGCTGCGCATGGCGCGCGGCGGTTTCGAGCGCGGCACGCCGGTCGTACACCCGCTTGTCTGTTCCGCCAGTGATCGCGTGGTACTTGATCCCGGTAAACGTTCGCGCCCCCGGCACCGGCAGGACGCTTTTGACGTAGTCGTAGTCGAGGTCGAAGCCAATATCGCGGTAGAAATCGCGGTAGTTGGCGTCGCCAGGATAGCCTTCGCGCTGGCTCCAGACCTGCCGCGCCGACTCCAGATCGCGCCCGAACGCCGCCAGGCCCGTCGGCGTGATGACGGGCGCAAACACGCTGTAGCGCGGACGCGGCCGGGCGTAGAGCAGGCCGTGCGTTTCGACGATGAACCACTGGATGCCGGCTTCGCGCAATGAGGCGTCCACCGCCTCGGTGTAGGCGCACTCGGGCAGCCAGATGCCGCGCGGGTCGCAGCCGAAGCAACTCCGGTAATGATCTCGGGCGACCAGGATCTGCGCGCGCAGGGACGGCGGATCGTCCGCCAACAGCGGCAGCACCGCGTGGGTCGCCGCCGTCGTGATGATTTCCAGGCGTCCGGCCTCCTGGAACTTGCGGAAGGCGCCGACCAGATCGCGTCCATAGCCGAAGTAAGTCTGGCGCAGCGCGGCGAACCGCTGGTGGTACATCTCCGCCAGGGGCTGGAAGGCACGGTCCCAGTGCGTGCGATGGACTTCGCGCTCGGCCAAATCGAGCAAACTGTCCAAGTGGCGCACGGTGCGGTCCTGGAGCAACGGGTCCCGCAGCATGGAGCAGAGCGTCGGCGACAACGTGAGCGTCAGCCGCGTTTGCATCCCGTCGCGCAACCAGCCGTCCATCACTTGCACGAGGGGCAGATAGGTTTCGACGACCGCCTCGAAGAGCCAGTTCTCCTCCAGAAAGCGGTCATGCTCGGGATGCCGCACGAAGGGCAGGTGCGCGTGCAGGACGAGCGAGAGCGAGCCGAGGGTCATGCTGCAAGGACGTAGTGGAAGACGGAGAGCAGCCGGAGATGTTCGTTGTCCTGCTCGGACGTGGTCACGAGACGTGCTCCGCTCGCGGCGGTTTGAGCGCTGGATCCTGTGGATGCCGGCCCACGTCGCCGCGGTATTCCGTGCCGCGGGCGAACTTCAGTCCCGCCTCCCGGCTGTCCGAGCCGTCGGCCGAGGTCGCCACGGCTGGCAACTCATAATTGCCATCCGGCAACGCGAACCGATAGCTGAACGAGCCGTCGGGCCGCAGCCGGATTTGCCGCCCGCCAATGGTCACCGTCGCGCTCGGCTCCGTCGCCCCGTAGATGATGAGTTCGGCGTTGACGTTGAACCAAAATCCTTTTTGCCGCTCCATGCCACCCAGCGGGCTGGAGAAGCTCGACACGGCCCCGCTCCACGAACTGGGCGCGCTGAATTGTGCGGCCGCCATCGACGACCACTCGCGAGCCAACTGGCGGCGGACCAACTCCGTGATCTCCAGTGAACCAATCCACACCCGCCGCACGGCGTCCACCGAGAGGAGTTGCGCCAGGGCTTGCTCCTGCGCGGCGGTCCACTGCCCGGCGGCCATGCTCGACGCATCCGGCAGATCCGACAAACCTGAGGCGCGAAGCTGAAGAATCGCCTCCGCAAGCGGGACATTCGCGCGGAGCGCGGCCTTGATGACACCCAGGATTTGTTCGGAACGCAGGTCGGTCGGTATCGTCGCGAACCACACCGTCGTGTCGTCCGACAGATTGTCCGGCGGCGTCAGTGTGGCGCCGCTGGTCGCGACGCTGACCCACTGATCGCCCGGCCGGTAATAGCCGAGTTCGGCGTAGTAGCGGGCGCCGCCCTCGCCGACGCTGGCGAACCAGTTGCGCGACTCCGGGTGAACGTGAATTTCCCGGTGCGGCTGTCCGCCGGGTTCGCCCTTGAAGACCCGCAGGATGAGGTGCCGGTCGACCGAGCGGGCGTTGTAGCGGCGCAATTGTTCGGCGCTCAGATCCCAGGCGGTGTAAATCCACCGCGGATCCCTTGCCGTGAGCAGCAGCCGCTGGGTCCCGTACGACTCGGGCAGTTCGCCCGACTCAGGGCCGGCCGGTCCGGCCGGCGCCGAACCCAACACATACCGTTCGCCTGGCCCGCTGTGTGCCGCCACCGGTGGTTCGTCGCCTTCGAGCAGGATGGGAGGAATTTCAACCGCCGGCTTTTTCCGGACCGGTTTGCGGCGGACGGGCGCGGACTTCGGCGCGGATTTGGATGCCGTCTTCGACTTGGCGGTGGAGGCCGCGGAGTTGCGGACGGGACGAACGGGCTTGGTCACGGACTTATTCGATTGAATGGATCTCATATATCCCGGCACCCCGTGCCGGGTCGGTGAAGGCGCACCGATGGCGGGTACTCTAACGGAGCCTCGCGCACCCGCGCAACGGCAAAACTGCATGGCCAAAAGGCGGCCTCGTAAAAGGTTATAGAACTTTTCCGCTTGAAGATGCAGCCCGATTTTGGATAATCAATGCTTATGTACTTGACCAAGTGCCGTCGCGGCCGGTCCGGTCGGCTGACCGGCCAATCGGCGGGCGGTTCCAGACTCGCCCGTTGGCGCGAAAGCGGTCTCCGCTCGCAGGTTGCCGCCTCGCCTGCGCGCGCAATAATTCTCCCAAACCTTTGTGCATTTGGACTTTTCTTGGAAAGGGCCGGCTTGCACGCTGGCGGTCGCAGCGGTCAAATCCAGTCAAACTCATTCGAACTCAGTCAAGCCAAGTCAGGCCCAGTCATACCCGGTCTCATTCGGTGAAGCCCAGTCAAACCCAATCCAGCCGGACTCCGTCGTCGGCCTGATTATATAAATAAGACTAATTGCACTTCAGCCCCCCCTCTCCACTGCAATGCGTCAAAATCCTCGCCGGCGGCAAATAATTCGGAGCGCGGCTCTGTGAGCCGCAGCATGTCCGGATGCAGTTCGTCCTTCGCAAGCTTCAACGTTTGTTGGACTCGGGGCAGGGCTGCGGCTCACAGAGCCGCGCTCCGCATTGGTTGCACCTTCGCCACGCTGCGTATTTGGAGGTCTTTCCTTTCCATCCGTCAGTTCCCTACCATGGTGGCGGTGCCGCCGAGCGTTGCGCCGATGTATTGCAAGACTTCGCCAATCGGGTTGGCGATGGCGCTGGTGCTGCTCCCCGCGTAAAGCAAGCCCGCGGCGCGCGGCCGCGTGGAGACATCCTCGACCAGGAGCGACCCTGAGTCGCCGCTGTTGAGAAACTTGCTTCCGCTGTTGGAAATCACGATCTGTCCGGTGAAGGTTTTCGTGAAGGCGGTCGTGCCGGCACATTCGTTCTCGTAGGTCACGCGGATGGTGGCGTTCAGGCCCGTCACCTTGCTGCGCGTGAGCCCCGTGGTGCGACCGCTCTTTTTGACGCCCTGGTTCAGGGAGGCGGCTGTGGTCTGAGAGGAAAGGGGGCCGATTTCGAGAATGGCGCCGTCGGAGCGAACCATGCCCTCGGTGATTTGAGCGATCGAGGCGTCCACGTTGGAGTTGGGCAGGGAGTTGATCTTGACGAGCGTGCCCACGGCTTGCGCATTGTTGGCGTTGCAGCCCACGTCGATCAAGCCGGGCTGGATGACCGGGTTCCCGGTGGAGGCGACCAGGTTGTTTCCCCCACCGACGATATCGGATTCCAGGACGTGATAATTGCTGAGGATGAATTGAACGCCGTTGACTTGAATGAGCGAACCGAGCGTGCCGCCGCAGCAATAGCCATTGGCCAGGTCAAAGCTCCAGCCGCCGGAAGTGCCGAGTTGGATCGGCAATCCCTGTCCGGCGCGGTGACTGACCCCTCCTCCGCCGCCGGGTTTGCCGGCAAACGCGCGAAAGGCGTCAGTGAGTTCCGCGCGCACCGCGATGCCACGGAGGGCAGGCGGCAACGCGCGGACAACGTCCGCCCGGGACGCGCCATCCCGATTTACGAAAACCACCAGCGCCGGCTGGCCGGCGTCGTCGAGGCCGACGGCGCTGCCCAGCACGTCCGGCAATTTCATGAGGTCGGGCGTCACCGCTGACTGGAGGGCCATGACGGCTTTCACGCTGGCGTGGGTCTGATCGAGAATCCCGGCGGGCGGCCCGGCCCAGACCACAGTGGCGGCGATCGCGATACAAATCGCGTAAACAGCAAGGAGAGCGAGGCGAATGCGACTGAACATACGATTCATGGGTGCTAATCTGTCGCAGTCCTCGCCGGCTGCAATCGGGGAACTAACGAACCACCAATCCCGAGGAGTTACGGTGGGGTGACGCCAGGCTGTCGGCGTCCATGCTCACAACCGCCAACGTAGGGCAGGCGTCTCGCCTGCCCAGCGCCGTAGGCGCGACCCTGTTTGGCCGCTGCGCGGCCCGGGCAGGCGAGACGCCCGCCCTACGTTACGGGCGCACTACGAACGGCGCGGCGGACTTGAGATTCGCACGTGCCGAATACGTGGCCTCCGGCAAGTCAGCGTGCGTAATGCCGCTGACGCGGATTGTGTAAACCCCGGGAGCGGCATCCTTCGCGAGGGCGCGAGTGAAGAGCGAGACGCCATCCGTGCCCGTCATGGCTTTGTCGCGGTCGAGAGCCTTGCCGTCCGGGCTCACCAGTTCACATTCGACAATCACGGCCGCGCGGGGCTTCTCACGCGCGTCCGCCACATGAACCCGCCATCGTATTTGGGCGCCAGGTCGAAACGAACGGCACGGCGTTTTGAAATCCGCTTCAGTCGTGAGAATATCGGTCACGTGCAGGACTGGCGCCGGAGGGAGCACGGGTGCGAGACGCGTTTTGCGAGCGACTCGCTCTTGCCCATTCTGCACGTGGAAATCATCAAAGAGAGCCACCGTGTCGCCGCGCGTAATCAGGCCTACGCGGCCCGATGTCGCAGGCGTCGCGTCGCGCGCTTCCAGGGCGTTGCGCTCGTTGAGCCACACCGTGACCCGGTCGCCTTGCACGGAAACTTCCAGGAAGCTCCAGTCCTTCTCGTCGAAGGTTGCTGTCGCCCTCGCCAGCTCGGCGGTCCGACCGTTCTCCATGCTGAGGAGGCGAATCTCGCGATGGAGGGCGCTCACGAGCACCGAACGGCAGTCATTCGTGTTCTGTGCCCGCCACATCAGACCAGCGCTTCGGGCGGTGTCACCGCCAAGGAGTTTGAAGCTCACCGCCAGATTCACGTTCTCGGCCGTCACATCGCGCAGGACCGCCATCGGAAAGTCTTTGGCCCGGGCCTGCACTGGAGATTGGATGAGGACCATTTTCGGCACAGGCGCGGAGGGGTCCACGAACGTGCGCCACGAAGGCCTGCCCGACCCCGACGTCTCGGCCAATGGCCCGGCTGTTTCGTAATCAAAGTCAGGCGGCGGAACCCCGAATCGGTATTGGTGGAAATCGATGAGGCGGTCGATAACAGGATCGGGGGCCGCCGCTGTTGAATCAGGCGGGTGAATATTAAGAGTGTCGCCGCAGGCAAGGTTGGCTGTTTTTAATTCGATGGCAACAGGTCCGGTGGTGGCTGCGAGTGCGGACCCTGCGACGCTCGCGAGGCCCAGCCACAGCACGAGTAGTCTTCTTAGCAGCCTCGAACTCATGGATGACTTCTCACAAGCCGGGTGTTCGATTGGGGCCATGCCGAGCTCGCCCGGATAATTCCTACGCGCCGTAGCCGCCGACGTGAGGAGGCGGATGGCTGCAACGGGTAAACGAGTCCGCCTCCTCACGTCGGCGGCTACGAGCTGTGGGGGTTTCATGCGACCAATGAAATAGCCGGGCTAAGCGCCCGGCACACCGCGAGCGACCGCCCGATAGAAGCGCACTGCGCCATCGCTCCGATCGATGAATTGGAACAGACGGGGAGAAATCTCCGTAGCCGTTCCAGCGCGGCTCCAGGTTTGCAAATTGGCCGAGGATTCGACGCGGTAACTGCGCCCGGCCGAACCTGCAAACTCCAGCCGCCAGCTTCCATCGGCTTGCCGCAAGACCCGAATCAGCCGGCCAGCGGCCGGATCGGGAACGGTCACTCTGTATTCCTGCGCGCCGATGTCGTACGCCGCGCCTTGCGGCGTGGACGCGCCGAACGCGTCCTGCGTCCCCATGCCGCGCGGGGCGTCCGTGACGACCCGCCCTCGATCGATCGCGGGTGAACCGGCCACCAATCGATACGCGCCCGGCCCGCCGCCCAGCGGACCGGCGACCAGCGGATCGACGTTCAGGCTGTTGGCATCAAATCCGTTCGCTCGCCAGGCGGTCCAGGTGGTTGCTGCCGAGGAGGCCCACTGAAAACGGACGCCTCCTTCCACGCGCCACCAAAGATTGTTATCGAAGGCGAAGGTTCCCGTGCCGTCCGACCAGAGATTGTTGCTGACCGCCGCCGGGTTGCGCCTTCCATTGGTGATGAACACGTTGTTGTAGACCTTCATATTGGGCTTTCCCGACCGGCCGAAGATCGAGGTCGTCACCGCGCCGCCTTCGCCATTGAACATGTCCGTGCCAGCGAGGCGGTCGGGCTCGTAGTAAATCGTGTTATTGTGGACCACAAGCGGGTCCACGCCTCCAAACACAGTGATGCCGCCGGCGAGCTTCCTGCCGTCGCGCTCGCCGATGTTGTAACGCATCTGGGCGTTGTGGGATTCCCCGCGCGAATAGCCGAAGCCAATGGGATAGGCGAGCAACAGGTAGCCTTCGCCCTGATTGTCGTGGGACCAGTTGTACTGAATCACTCCATTCTCCGTGCCCAAATCGAGATCGAAGCCCGAACCGTCGCGCGCCTTGTTGTTGTTCAACGGCGTCATGTTGTGATGCGACTCGTTGAATTGAATCGTCGTGTTCTCCGAATCCCAGGTCCAGCACCCGACGCGCGCGTTGCGGATGCGCCCGTTGTACTCGCACAGATTGCCATCGAGCAGCCCATTGCGCACCGGGCCCACCATCGCGCCGTCGCCGCCGTTATCGTGCAGATGCGAGTCGAGCACCCACACGTTGCTCGTGGCGTAAATGCGCGTCTGGTAATAGGTGCACGTGATCTCGACGCCGGACTTGTGGTGATTGAACGACTCGACGCCCTGGATGACCAGGTTGTCCACAAAGCCGAACCGGGCCGAACGGAGCTGATAGAAACCGCCGCTCACGTAGATACCATTCCAACTGCCGTCGTGAACGACCAGGTTTTCGAGGCGAATGTTCCGCACGGTGCAGCCTTCGCCGCAATTCGGGTCATCCGGCGGGCCAAGTCCAAGCACGTGGACGACCGCGCGCATGTATTCATCGGAATACTGGTCGGCGTCTTTGCCATGCTCATTGTTCGCGTCGAGGTTCTGCGGCGTTTGTCCGTGCTGCGTCAGATCCAGGTTGCGGACGGTCCAGTGATGCACATTCTGAAGCAGCACGGCGGATTCGTGCGGCCCGACGCCGTCGATTTTGGGGAGCGGCAAGTTGGTGGCGCCATAGTCCGCAAGCGTGATGGGCGTCAGCGCGGTCCCGTTGCCGCGCGCCTTGAAGCCGGGCCCCTGCCACAGGCAGCCTCGTTTGAGCAAGAGATTGTCGCCCGGCCCGTAAGTCTGCTGGTTGGCCCGAGTGAGCGATTGCCAGGCCGTCGCTGGGCTCAGGCCGTCGTTTTGATCGCGGCCATTCTGACAATCCAGATGGTAGGTCGCCGCAGCCAATCGCTCTGTCGCGCCCAGGATAAGGATCCCGAGGACCAGTTGCCCGGCGGTCAAAACCATTCGTTGCGGACGGAGAGGAAATGCGTACATGGACTTATTGCGGGGTGCGGTGGTTTGAATCTGCTGTGACGGGAGGTTATCCGCAGGAAGCGCGATTTCAAGAACGATTCAGCGACGTCCCAGGGGGCGCGCGCGCATCCGGACACTGCTATGACTGGTAGGGCCATCGCGCTGCGATG
>DASTLJ010000432.1:0-3140 GCA_035715125.1 Verrucomicrobiia bacterium | reverse complement strand
AGACCCGCCGCGCCTCCCAATGCCTTACGCCGGTCGAGCAACTGCCAGGCGACTTGCGACGAGAAGGATTCGGCCAGCAACCACCCGCGCCCGATGCCCCGCTCCAATAGCGCCGTGTCCAAAGCCGCCGCGTAATCGTCGAGAGTCCACTCGGGCCGGCGAGGATAAGTCGTTTCCACCAGGCACGCGCTGCCTCCGAGCGCCGCGCGAAATGGCCCGAGCAACGTCCAGTCACCGTGCAACCCCGGCAGGTGAATGAGCGTCGGCTCGGCCTCAGCGCCGTGGACGCGGAGTTGGACGGAGTCGGTCATTTCTGCGGATTCCGTACAGTTGGACGACAATTCCCTAATTGGCGCCAATAATTGTGGACTGCGGTGGCAAGCGAACCGCGACACCGCTTTGGCTCTTCTATCCAAGGGTCCGCCCGGAGCCAAAGCGCCGTCGTCGCTGCGCTCTGCCGCGTAATCTCCAGCGCCGACGTGCCCTCTGGAGTGCGGTGACTCGTCGCCGCTTTTGGAAGGCGGCTTGTCGCCGTCGAACTGGACGATGTGCGGCCGTCTCGCAGGGCATCGGGCGCTGAACGCGCCCTCGCCAGGTGACAAGTCACCCGGCCGAAAGCGCCGACAAGTCGGCGCACTCCATAGGGTTCGGACGTCGTCCATGCCGGGCACTCCTGATAGCTCTGCCACGATTTCAATTCGCGGCCTAAGGTCACTTCTGCGCGAAGCTCCGGTTCGCCTCCTCAAGCGCCTCCTTCGACCCAATGTCGAACCAGCGGCCCGGCACAGGCCAGACATAAACCGGTGTCCGCGGGTAGAGCCATTGCACCAGGCGGCCCGGCTGATCGGGGTTGTTTCCTTCGTTGATGTATTGACGAATCATCGGCAGCGTCGCCCGCGGATAATAATACAGCGCGATGCCCGTCACCGTGCTCGTTGGCTGCCTGGGTTTCTCCTCGAAGAATGTGATTTTTCCCGCGGCGTCAAAAGTGATGGCGTTGAACTTTTTGATCTCCTCGAGGTTGCCCACGTCGTAAACCGCGAGCACGGGCGCTTTCTTTTCGCGGCAGAATTTTCCGAAACCGGTCAGTGGCTCGCTGAACAAATTATCGCCCGCCACGACCACGACGTCGTCGTCCACCCGCTCGCGGGTAAGCACCAGGTGCAGATCCCCGATGGCGCCGAGTTTGTTCGTGTCGTCGGTCGAGCCGTCGTTGACGATGGTGAAGTCCAGCGGCGTTTTCGTCGCCCGATACTGGTCGGCCCATGCCTGGAACTGCTCGGCGAACTTGGCGTTGGTGACGAGGTAAACGCGATCGATGCCGCCCATCGGCGCGAGGTTGTCCAGGACGTAATCGACCATCGGCTTGCCGGCCACCGGCAGGAGCGGCTTGGCCTTCGTGAGCGTCAACGGATAAAGCCTCGTCGCGTATCCGGCGGCCAGGATAATGACTTTCATTGCGCAGCCGAGTTGGTAGACCGAACTGGGTCCAAGGGCAAAACAAAATCTCCCGCACAAAGAGGCAAGTTCGGATATTTCACACAGTTCGCTTCTCGGATCGTCTCCTCTCATTAGCACCCCGCTTCAGCGGGGTGTTTGGGCGGGGTGAGATGAGAAACCGTTTCAACGGTTTCTCACACACTGTCGAAACCGTTTCAACGGTTTCGAGCGCCTCCGACGCGTATACACCCCGCTGAAGCGGGGTGCTAATGAGACCGGCTCTGCGGCGAACACTGCGTCTGTGAAATTTCCGCACAACCGTACACCTTCCAACGGCACGGACATCTGCGCACCATTGACCGCAAGGACGGATGCGCTAACTTTCCGGCACGCGGTGCGCGGCGAGCGCCACACGCCTGATCGCGATCCGAATCTTGATGAGCGCTGCATACCAACAGTGGGGTGACGACCTCGACGCCGAGTCCATCGCGCAGATGGAGCGGGCCTGCCGGTTGCCCGTGTCGGTCGCGGGCGCGCTGATGCCGGACGCCCACGTCGGCTACGGTCTGCCCATCGGCGGCGTGCTCGCGACGGACAGCGCGGTCATTCCGTTCGCCGTCGGCGTGGACATCGCCTGCCGCATGAAAATGACCGTGCTTGATTTGGCCCTGCGCCAGTTGGACGACCGGCAGGACCGGCTCACGAGCGCCATCGAAGCCGAGACCCGCTTCGGCGTTGGCGCCTCGTTCAGTCACCGCCGCGAGCACGAGGTCCTGGACGCGGACTGGAGCGTCAGCCCCGTCACCAAATCGCTCCGGGACAAGGCGTGGTCGCAACTCGGCACGAGCGGCAGTGGCAATCACTTCGTCGAGTTCGGCGTGTTCACGGCGTTGGACCGGGCTGCCGGCCTTGAGCCGGGCGAATACCTCGCGCTCCTCAGCCACAGCGGCAGCCGTGGCACGGGCGCGCAAGTTTGCGACCATTACAGCAAGCTGGCGGTGAAGCAGCACCCCGAGTTGCCCAAGGAACTCCTCAAGCTGGCTTGGCTCTCGCTCGACTCAGCGGAAGGCCAGGAATACTGGGCGGCGATGGAGTTGATGGGCCGCTACGCCGCCGCCAACCACGCCTGCATTCACCGCCACGTCGCCCGGCGCCTTGGCGCGGAAGTGCTGCTCGACCTGGAGAACCACCACAATTTCGCCTGGAAGGAGCGGCACGTCATCGACGGAGTGGCTCGCGACGTCATCGTCCATCGCAAGGGCGCCACGCCTGCCGGCGAAGCCGTTCGCGGCATCATCCCCGGTTCGATGGCGTCGCCTGGTTTCGTGGTCCGCGGCAAGGGCAACGCGGCCTCCCTGAACTCCGCTTCGCACGGCGCCGGCCGCGTCATGAGCCGCTCGCAGGCGATGAAAACCTTCGATTGGAAGGAGGCGAACCGCCTCCTCAAAGAGCGTGGCGTGACGCTCCTCAGCGCGGGCCTCGACGAGGTGCCGATGGTCTACAAGGACATTCACGAAGTGATGGCCGCCCAGGCCGACCTGGTGGAAGTGCTCGGCCGCTTCGATCCGAAGCTCGTGAAGATGGCCCCGCACGGCGAGCGGCCGGAGGATTAGCCGGATGCTAAGCATCGTTTACGCGTTGTGAGTATTCATATCACATCTGTTGTTGTCGCCGTCGCATTCCTCCTCCTTGTTGCATCT
>DASTLJ010000431.1:0-6188 GCA_035715125.1 Verrucomicrobiia bacterium | reverse complement strand
TTCGGAAAGTGTCACGCCAGCCTCCGCAGTTCTTCGCCCAACGCCCGCACGGCCGCGTGAAGATTCGCCTCGGTAATGGTGAGGGGCGGAGTGAAGCTGATGACGTTGGCGTGCTCGCCCTCGGGCAGGACGATGAAGCCGCGGCGGAGCAGCCGCTTCACGACGGACAGCGCTTCGGCCGTGGCGGGCGAGCCGTCGAGGTGGCGGAGTTCGAGGCCGGCCATGAGGCCAAGTCCTCGGGCAGTGATTTGAGATTTGAGATTTGAGATTTGAGATTTCAGATCATCCAGGAGCGACCGGCCCAAACGCGCGCTTCGCTCGACGAGCTTCAGCCGGCGCAACTCGCTGATTTGCGCCAGCGCCATCGCGCAGCCTACCGGATGGCCGAGAAACGTGCTCGTGTGAATCGCCTCGCCGCCTGACTCGGGCCACGCGGCGTCCATCAGTTCCGCGCGGCCGACGCATGCCGAGAGCGGGAAACCGCCCGCCAGCGCCTTGCCGAGGCAAATGAGGTCCGGCGCAACGCCGCTGTGCTCGCAGGCGAACCATCGGCCCGTTCGGCCCAGGCCCGTGTAAATCTCGTCCAGCACCAGCAACGCTTTGTGCCGGTCGCACCAGGCACGCAAAAGCGACAGGAACCCCAGCGGCGGCACGCGGATACCGGCACGCCCCTGCACCGGCTCAACCAGAATCGCGCCGATGCGATGCCGGTGAAACAGAGTGTGCAGGCCCTTGTCGACCCGAGCCAGTCCGCCCTGCGAATCGGGGAATGGCACGAAGTGCCCGAACCGCCCGAGCTGCGCGCGGAACGGACCCCGAAAATGCTCGCGATGCGTGGCGTTCAAGGCGCCGTAACCGACGCCGTGGTAGCCGCCCTCGAACGCGATTATCCCATGCCGGCCAGTCGCCAGCAACGCGGTTTTGAGGGCCGCCTCGACCGCCTCGAAGCCGGAGTTGCAAAAAATGGTTTTGCCGCGATGAAGCGCTGAAGCGTTGAAGCGTTGAAGCGACCCCCGCTTCAACGCTTCAACGCTTGAACGCTTCAACGGCCCGCCGGACCACTGCTCGAACGTCAAGCGGCTCAGTTCTCGCGCGAGTTGCGCCTTGCCCGCATGCGGATGCACGTCGCCCATCGCGTGGAGCAGCCGGGCCATCTGCCGTTGGCCGGCACGGACGACGCGCGGATTCGCGTGCCCCGCCGCCATCACGCCGAATGCCGCAGTGAGATCGAGATACTTGCGGCCCTCCACGTCCCAGACGTGCACCCCTCTGGCCCGTTGCCAGACGATGGGCCACGAGCCGTCAGGTTCGATGTGCGTGACGTTGCGCGACTCAAACTGGCGCAGTAGGGCAAGCGTCTGGCGCGAAGTCATGTGTCGGGATTCGTTCAATCGTTGAATCGTTGAAACGGTAGCGGATGATTGCGGCTTCCTCTCCTTACGACTTAACGATTCAACGATTTAACGATTCAACGATTTAACGATTTAACGATTCAACGATTCAACGATTTAACGATTTAACGATTCAACGATTTAACGATTTAACGATTCAACGACTCACACTCCCCTCCGGTCCGCCGCCCAGATGACCTTGTGCATCTGCACCTGAAAACGCACGGGCAATGCATCCGCGACAATCCGCTCGGCGAGTTCACGGCGCGAAAGCGGCGTCTGGCCCGCGGGGACTTTTTTGAGTGATTTGTCCTGCTGGCTGGGAGTAAGCGGCGCGACCCACGAAAAGAGCAGCGGGCAAATCGCGGAGAGATGGTGCTGACGGATTTGCTCCTTCGCCCACTCGTAATCCTCGACCGTGCCGATGACGAACTTCACCTCGTCCGTCGCCTGGAGCAGCGGAATGTTTTCCCATCGGTTGCGCCCGGCTTCGCCACTGCTCGGGCATTTGAGGTCCATGATGCGGCGCACCCGGGGATCGACCGCGCCGATGTCGTGCGCGCCGCTGGTTTCCAGCAGCACGGTGAAGCCGTTGTCGCAAAGCTGTTTCATGAGAGGCAGCACGTTGGACTGGAGGAGCGGTTCGCCGCCGGTCAGTTCGACGAGGGGAAGGCGCGGATTTCGGATTTCGAATTTCGAATTTCGGATTTGAAACGGCTCGGCCAACCGCGTGACCTCGGCCAGAACGTCCGCGAGTTGCATCTTTTTCCCTTCCGTGAACGCATAAGCCGTGTCGCAGTAAGAGCAGCGCAGGTTGCACGCCGTCAATCGCACGAACACGCACGGCAGCCCGGCGAAGGTGCTTTCGCCCTGCAAGCTCAAATAGATTTCGTTGACGATCAGCGTATCGGGCATCAGCCCGATTCAGCCACGGCGGGCGCGGTTTTGGAAGCGGATTGCCACTCCGACCAGACCGCGGGAGAGCAGACGGAGGGAATGCGGCAAGAAGGCACAGATGCAACATTGACGAATTGAGCGAAACCTGATCCATTGCGCTGCCGGACAAACCCAAGTGCCGGCATTATGGAATTGAGACAACTGCGGGTTTTTCAGGCCATCGCTCGGAGTGGCAGCGTCGCGGCGGCGGCTTCGGAGCTTCACCTGACTGCTTCCGCCTTGAGTCATGCGCTCAAGGCCCTCGAATTGGAAATCGGTTGCCGGTTGTTCGATCGCGTTGGGCAGCGCTTGCGGTTGAATGCGGCGGGAGAACGATTCCTGGCGGAGGTCGAACCGCATCTGGCAGGAATTGACTCCGCGCCCGAGCAGGTGCGCCAACTCGTTCGGGGCGGGCACACGCGGCTGCGCCTGGGCGCCTCGGCGTCCGCGTGCAATCACATCCTGCCGAAGGTCATTCGCGATTTGCAGAAGGCCTTTCCCCGGCTCGAAGTGCGGATTGAATCCGGCGATTCGGCGCAATTGATCGCCCAGGTGAAGCGCCAGGAAATGGACCTCGCACTCTGCGTTGCCCCCGAGAACGAACCAGGCCTGCGGTTTCATGCCGTGTTCGCCGATGAACTCATGTTCACCTTCGCTCCCTCACACCGTTGGGCGAATGCTTCGGCCATCACCCCCGAGGAAATGGCGAGCCAGCCGTTCCTCCTTTCCCAACGTCACAGCGCCAGCGCGCGCCTCGTGGGATCCTTGTTTCGCCGCCTGGGAGTGACGGTTCCAATCGTCATGGAGGTCGGCAGCATCGAAGCAATCAAGGAATTCGTCCAACTCGACCTGGGCGTGGCCGTGCTGCCGCCGTGGGTGGCGGAGCGGGAGTTGCGCCGCCGGGTCTTGCGCATGCGGCCCACGGGCCCAAAACCCTTGCGAAGAGAGTGGGTGGTTCTGCATCAGGTCCGTCGCAAACTGGCTCCGGCCGAGGGGCGCTTCATTCGTCTGTGTCGTGCGCACACGGCCGGGCTTCGAACGGATCGAAAAGACCTCGCCGGGCTTGTTCGGCGGTGATGCAGGCCGGCGGCCGGACTCCAACCTCAATAGACGTCGCGCTGATAACGCCGCTCGGATTTCAACCGGGCAACGTACTCCGCCGATTGCTCCTCGGTCTTGCCGGCGCCGCGCAATATGACCTCATGAAGTGCGGCATCGACGTCCTTCGCCATTCGCCTGGCGTCGCCGCAAACGTAGAAGTGCGCGCCCTCCTCCAGCCACGCGAAGAGCTCGCGGGCGTGCTCCAACATCCGGCTCTGGACGTAAACCTTGTCCGCCTGGTCGCGCGAGAAGGCGGTGTCGAGGCGTGTGAGCAGGCCGTCGCGGTGCAGCGTCTCCAGTTCTTCGCGGTATAGAAAATCCGTGGCCGCGTGCTGCTCGCCGAAAAAGAGCCAGTTCCTGCCCTTTGCCCCAATGACGCGGCGTTCTTCCAGGAAGGCGCGGAACGGCGCGATGCCCGTGCCGGGTCCAACCATGATCATCGGCGCGTCGGGGTCGGCCGGCGGGCGGAACGCCTTGTTCGAGTGGACGAAGACGGGCACCGGCGCGCCCGGCGCGACGCGCTCGGCGAGAAAAGTCGAGCAGACGCCCCGGCGCGCGCGGCCCAGCGAATGATAGCGCACGATGGCGGTGGTGAGGTGCACCTGTACTGGATGCGCCTTCGGACTGGAGCTGATGGAGTAGAGCCGGGGCTGAAGCTTTTTCAGCAGCTTCACGAATTCCTCCGGCGCCCATTTCACCGCCGGGAACGCCAGGAGCAAGTCGATGATTTCCCGGCCCCAGAGAAACTTCGCCAGCTCGCCGTTCACACCGGGCGAAGTCAACTTGAGCAATCCGACGTCGCCGGTGCGCGCCGCGACTGCTTGCAGCAACGCCGTGGGAATCTTCGTAATGTCGTAATGACCCAGCAGTGCCTCGTGGAGCGACACCGTGCTGCCGTCCGTGCCGGGCACGGGATCGGTGGGCCGGCCATCGAGCGCTCGGATGATTTCGCGGACCAACTCCGGGCAATTCGTCGGGAACACTCCAAGCGCGTCACCGGCCTCGTAGCTCAGCCCGGAGCCTTCGAGTGAGAACTCGAAGTGCCGCGTCTCCTTGGCCGAGCCGGGGGCGTTGAGACGCCGGTTAGAGAGGAGCGGAGCGGGAAAGGGGTTGGAACGGGAGTAGGCGGGGAGCCCACGCGGCTCGGCTGCGCACTTCTCAACAACGATCGTAGCCGCCGACGTGAGGAGGCGGAGGGACCGTGCTTCCACGATTTCGGCCTCCTCACGTCGGCGGCTACAGACCGTGCTGTCCTCAAGCTCATGGTGAGAAATGGCGGCTGACATTTCTGCGAATTGGACATCAGTGGCTGAAGTCTCGGGCGGTCCGCCCGACGCTTCACTCGGGCTGCACTTCTTCGCCATCGCCCCGAGCACTTCATTCATCCACTTCGCGAACGGCTCTTCGTAGTCCAGGTCGCAATCCGTGCGTGGAGACACGCGTTGCGCTCCGAGCTTCTCCAACCGCTCGTCCACCGCCTTTCCGAACCCGCAGAACTTCGGGTAGTTCGTGTCACCCAGCGCGCAGACGGAAAAACGCACCTCGGCCAGGCTCGGCGCGGAGTCGCCGCTGAGGAATTCCCAAAAGGCCCTGGCGTTGTCCGGCGGTTCACCGTCGCCGTAGGTGCTGGTGACAATCAACAGTTGTCGTGCGGCAGCCAGTTGCGTGGCGGGATATTTCGCCAGGTCGTAGAGGTTCGCCGCGAAGCCGTGTTTGCCTGCTTCCCTGGCCAGGCGCCTGGCCAGTCCTTCGGCGGTGCCCGTTTGCGAGCCAAAAAGGATGGTCAACGGGGTGAGTGCGGGCATGGTTCCCGGCCCCGGCTGGCCGACTGCCGCCGGCCCGCGCGAGTAAAGGCCGGCAAAGAAGCCGTTCAGATAGGCGCGCTGCTCGGCCGTGAATGGCGCGCTGTCGGGCAGGACTGGAACAAACGCGCTCATTCGGAGAACAGTTCTTGAAGGATCTTCACGTCGTGCCGGCGCGTGAATTCGCTGAAAGACTCGCCGGCGTTCCGTCGGGCCAAATAAGTCTTCAACACACGCTCCAACAGTCTGGGCACCTCGTCGAACGAGATGCCTTTGAAGACCTCGCGGCCGATGCCCGCCTGGGCGCCCGTGCCGCCCCCGAAGACGATGTTGTAACCCTCGACTCCGGCCGTGCCGACCTTCACGCCCAGCAATCCGATGTCCCCAACGTAATGTTGCGCACACGAGTTCGGGCAGCCGGTGAGGTGAATATTGATGGGCTGGTCGAGCGAAACGCGCTGACCGAGATGCTCGGCAAGCTTCACCGCCTGACCCTTCGTGTCGGTGGCGGACCACTTGCAGCCGGTGTTGCCGGTGCAAGCGATGAGCCCACCGGCCACATGACTGGCCTCGTAATGGAAACCGATGCGCACCAGTTGGCGTTTCACGGTCTCGACGAACGCATCGGGCACGTCGGGGATCAGGAGATTCTGCCACGGCGTCAGGCGGACGCCGGCCGAACCGTAGTTCGCCGCGAGGCTGGCGAGGCGGCGCATCTGCCGGCTCGTCATCACGCCGACCGGGATGACCACGCCGAGGTAATTCCTGCCCTTCTGCGCCTGTCGATAGACACCGATATGGCCGTGCTTGAGCGCGGGGGGCCGCGGCACGCATTGCTCCAGCGGAAAGCGCACCAGTGGAAAGGCCAGCTTCTTCTGCGTCTCGGCGAGAAACTTCTCCACGCCCCATTTGTCGATGAGATACTTCAACCGTGCCTTCTTCCGGTCGGTGCGATCCC
>DASTLJ010000430.1:0-4505 GCA_035715125.1 Verrucomicrobiia bacterium | reverse complement strand
GAGCCTGGTGGTCGTCATCCTTAACTCTGGTGTCGTGCTATGCCCTTCCGCGATCATTCCACCGTCCACTGATCGCCGGCTTCATCCTGGTCATTTTCTGCAATTCCAAGAAACTCCCTGGCCTCGCACAGCGCTTCTTCGTACGTGGCCGCCTCAAGCCGCATGGTGTGCTTGCGGCCGATCGTGTTGTCGTATTCGAGGCCGAAAACGCCGCCTGCTTCGTCGAGGATGGTGGCTCGTTTCATCGGCGCTCCGGGGTCGACGCCGCGCGCAGATACGGCAGGTCAGTATGAGCGGGCTTCATTGGTGTCGCTGGTTTCCCCCGTTTCGCGCCACAAACGTGGCCGCGCGTTGATTGCCTTCAGCCACTTCTTCGCTGGTCATGCCCAGTGTCACCCGCTCGCAGGCGGCTTCGGAGCCTTTGTGGCCCTGGACGGCCGAGAGATGAAACCACTTAAAGGCTTCAATGCGGGATTCGCTGGCATCCCTCGCGAGTGGAGCCATGCTGCTGCGGTGGCATCTCATGCCGAGCATCTGTTGGGCGCCGCTGTCGCCGCCTTCGGCGGCTTTGCGGATCCAAACGAAGGCCGCGGCATCGTCCCGCGGCATTCCTTGCCCTTTGGTGAGCATCATGCCGAGGTGGAATTGCGCCTGGCGATGATTCTGCTCGGCGGCCTTGAGGAGCCAATGGGCGCCTTGTGCGAAGTCCGGCGGGGCGCCCTCGCCGGTCACGCACTTCAGCCCCAGACCGAATTGTGCGTCCGCGTCGCCCTGATCGGCCCTGGCCCGGGCTGACTCCCCGCTGGCCGAAGGGGCCCGGCTGAGAAAGCGGCGGCAGAGCCAGAGTAGATCCATGCTCCCCACCATCGGCTGTTGGGCGCTGAACACAAGCACCAAATCACCTCATCCCGGCACATCGGAAAATCTCGCCAGCGCGGCCGCAATGCGATTTCGGAAAACAACGGTTGCATTCTGCCCGTCATCGCGTAGCGTTGTCCCAGTTTTAGACAACCTGTCGATTTCAAGGCATGGAAGATCCTCAGTTGAAACGAAATTCAATGATGATTTTGAGACCCGATGGTCGGGAACAGTCTCCGAAAGAGCAGTCAGTCTAGATTCAAAATCATCATGAACACAAAATTGTACGTCGGAAACCTTTCCTTCGATACGAGCGAAAACGATCTTCAGGATCTTTTCTCCAAACACGGCACCGTCACCGAGGCCAATCTGGTGCAAGACAGAATGAGCGGGAAGCCTCGCGGCTTCGGCTTCGTGACCATGGCCGCCAAGGAGGGCGCCGACGCCGCCATCCAGGCCCTCAACGGCTCGGAATGGAAGGGACGCGCCCTCACCGTCAACGAGGCCCGTCCGCGTGAAGAACGCTCCGGCGGCGTTGGTGGCGGCGGTTACCGTGGTGGGCGCGGTTCCAACAGATATTAACCCGTCCCTCACATGAAATCGCCGGTAGTGCGGGAATTCTCCCCAGAATCAATCCGCCTGCCGGCACCCCTATACCGGGCCTGACCCCGCGCCTTTCATGCCTCGCCTTCGCTGGACCCTGGTGAACTGGCCCAACAGCCTGTTCCTCATCGGCACGTTGTTGCTCACGCTGACGGCAGTCCCTCTTTACCTCTGGCGCAACGGCCTGGACTGGTTTCAGGTCGCCCTCTTCTTCGCCTTTTTCATCGCGACGGGCCTGAGCATCACACTCGGCTATCACCGCCTGTTTTCCCACCTCACCTTCAAAGCCCGCTGGCCGGTCCGGCTGCTGGCGCTGATCTTCGGCGCCGCCGCCTTCGAGAACTCCGTCCTGGCCTGGGCCGCGGACCATCGCAAGCACCACAAGTTCGTGGATCACGATGACGACCCCTACAACATCTCGAAGGGCTTCTTTCATGCGCACATCGGCTGGATGCTCGTCGACGGACCGCCCGCGTCGTTGGAAGGGGTGAAGGATCTTCAACAGGATCGGCTCGTTCGGTGGCAACACCGCTATTACCTCCTCATCGCCATCCTCGCCAGCTTCGCACTCCCGGCCCTGCTCGGCTGGGTCTGGGGCGGCGGGTCCGGCGCGCTGGGTGGGTTCTTGATCGCCGGAGTGGCGCGGGTGGTCTTCGTGAACCACATGACGTTTTTCATCAATTCCTGGAGCCACACCTGGGGCCGGCGCACCTATTCCAGCCGCTGCTCGGCGCGGGACAGCGCCCTGCTGGCCTGGTTCACTTTCGGCGAGGGGTATCACAACTTTCATCACGCCTTTCAACACGACTATCGCAACGGCGTGAAACCGTGGCAATTCGATCCCACCAAATGGTGCATCTGGCTGCTGCACAAAACCGGCCTGGTCCGGCAACTGCGCCGCGTGCCGGAGGAGTCCATCCTTCTGGCCGAGATCGCGGAGCGACAGCGACAATTTTCCGCGCAGTTGAAGGCCGCTTCGGCGCCGATTTCCGAATCCCTCCACCGCATGCTGCAAGCCGCCCAGGAACGCCTCCAGCAGGCCTCGGCCCAGTGGGAACAGCGCAAGGCCGAGTATCGCCTCGCCGCCGAAACTAAAATGGAAGCGTCCCGGCACAAGCTGGCCGAGCTCCAGCGGGAATGTCGCGAAGCCACCGAGCGTCTGCGCGCCGCGATCCGCGAATGGTGGGAAGCCCACCGCCTGGCCCAGGCCCAGGTGGCCTGAATCAGCACTAGAACTTCATTTGAAAGGTGAACAGCACGGAGTGCGTCTTGACACCTTCAAAGCCAACTCGGAAATCCGGTCCGGTGCCCGGAAACAACGGCGGATAGCTAAAGGAGGAGTCGTCTGTGGAAAAGTATTTGTAACCGATCCCGAGCGATACGTTCTTGTTCAACTCGAAACGCAGCCCGGCATACGCCTGCCACGCGAACACCACGTCGGTATCGTCCCCAAACACGGCGTCCGTGCTGTTTCCGAAGCCGTCCGTGTCAAACACACTGACCGATCCCCCCACTCCGGCGCCGATGTAGGGAGTGACGATGGTGCGAGGAATCGGGTAGGACAACGTGAGGTTGGCGAGGAACGGCGCGTTGTAGAGGACCGTGTTGTCGTTCACAAAGAAGCCTTTCACAGAATCGATTTCGGCGCTGACAAAGCCGAATTCAAAGTCGGTGGCAAGGTACTTATTGAAGGCGTAGCCAATGGCCGCGTTGGCGGCGAAGCCGGTCTCGAAATCGACGTCATTCCTTGTTGAGCCGCCAAATTTGTTCAACCGGCCCTCCTGAAAAAAGGAGGGGCCCAACTCGGCGCGAAAGTAGGGGCCGGCCCCTTCCGTGCTGAACCGAAGACCTTGGGCGCCTGCCTCTGGTGCGCCAAGGCAGATGGCCAGGGCAACGAGGTTCGAGCAGAGGAAGTAACGACGGACAGGAACTCGCCTTTGTGACGCTAGGCGCTTCAGCGGTGGCTGCATTGTTGTCGGGTTCATCTTCCGCGAGTTTCGGCTTTGGCGGGCGGTCGTCAAGCACGGTATTCGGGCTTTTTGCCGTCAGGGCGAGCCTCGGAAGTACCACCAAGGTCGAGGTCGCGCCGGGAAAGTAGGGCAGGCGTCTTGCCTGCCCAGCCGCGCCGAAAGGCGCGGCTTCCGCACCATCAAGGCCTCGCTTCGCTCGGCCGGGCGGGCGAGACGCGTGCCCTACGTTCATGCTACAGGCAAGAAGCCCTGGGCGTCGGCTCGGCCGCCACGGGGTTGCGGATCCACGCATCTACGGTACGCGCCGAGTGATCGTGGCCCGTCATTTGCCCGGGGGCGCCTTCTTTTGGTCGAGCTTCTCCAGCTTGGGCCGGATGACGAAGGCGCAGTAGGGCGCGCGGGGATTGTTGCGAAAATAATCCTGGTGGTAATTCTCGGCCTTGTAGAACTGGGTCAGGGGCGCGATCTCGGTGACAATTGGAGCTGAAAAATGGGCCTGCGCCGCCTGCTTCGATTTCTCGGCGGCGGCCTTCTGCGCCTCGCTGTGGTGGAAAATCACGGAACGATATTGCGTGCCCGTATCCGCGCCCTGGCGGTTGAGCGTCGTGGGGTCGTGCGCCTCCCAGAACGTCTCAAGGAGCTTCTCGTACGTGATCTTTTTCGGGTCGAACGCAATCTGCGCCACCTCGGCGTGGCCGCTTGTGCCGGAGCAGACTTGTTCGTAAGTGGGATTGGCCAGCTTGCCGCCGGCGTAGCCGCTGGTCACGGACTTGACGCCCTCCAGCCGCTCGAAGACGGCTTCGATGCACCAGAAACAGCCGCCGCCAAAAGTGGCCAGTTCCAGGTTGTTGGTCGGGGAATCGGTTAGGTTCATTTTTTGTGCAGCCGCGTCCGCCGTGGCCAATGCGAGCAGTCCGGCGGCCGTCAGGCAACTCAGGATTGTTTTCATCGGTCGCTGTTCATGAGTCGAGTATGGAGCAGGCCGCCTTACACGCAAGCTCGCGCAGCCTGCATGGTTACCGGGGTGTGGCTGTGAGCGCCATGATGGCATCCGCGAAAGAACCGCGCCAACAC
>DASTLJ010000429.1:0-13933 GCA_035715125.1 Verrucomicrobiia bacterium | reverse complement strand
TCCTGGAGTTCTCCCGCGTCAGCCGCGCCCAACTCCGCGCGGCCTCCGTGCCGCTCGACCGGCTCGTGCACGACGTCCAGCACGACCTGGAGCCGGAATCCCATGACCGCCCCGTCGTGTGGAAAATCGCCCCGCTGCCCGAAGTGCAGGGAGACCGCATCATGCTCCGGCAGGTTTTCGCCAACCTGCTCGGCAATGCCCTCAAGTACTCCCGAGGCCGCAACCCGGCCATCATCGAAGTGGATTGCCAGCAAACCCCGCGCGAAACCGTGGTCGCCGTCCACGATAACGGCGCCGGATTCGACATGAGGTACGCCGACAAGCTCTTCGGCGTCTTCCAGCGGCTGCATCGCGAGGAGGAATTTGAAGGCACGGGCATCGGCCTGGCCAGCGTCCAGCGCATCATCCAGCGCCATGGAGGCCGTACCTGGGCGGAGGGCAAGGTAGACCAAGGGGCCACCTTCTACTTCTCCCTGCCGGCCGCGCCGAACCCATCCTTGCAACAAAGCCACACGGCATGAAGGACTCGTTGGCCAGATTCGAGCCCGCGCCATCGGACGCCCCAGGCTCCGTCGGAATTGAGCCGGCGGGCGACCTCCCAGGCGAAGACCCCGGCACGCCGTCGACGGTGAAACTCCTGCTCGTGGATGACAAGCCGGAGAACCTCTACTCGCTCTGCGCCCTGCTCGACGATCCCGGCTTCCAGTTCGTCACCGCCGGCTCCGGCACCGAGGCCCTGGAGCACCTCCTCCGGAAGGACTTCGCCGTCATCGTGCTGGATGTCCGGATGCCCGACATGGACGGATTCGAAACGGCCCGCCTGATCCGCCAACGCGAACGATCCGAAACCACCCCGATCATCTTCCTGACCGGCCACGTCGATGGCGAAGCGAGCATGTTCAAGGGCTACGAGCTGGGGGCCGTCGATTACCTGGTGAAGCCATTCGTGCCGGCCATCCTCAAGGCCAAAGTGGCCGTCTTTGCCGAACTGTTCCGGGCGCGCTTGAAGCTCCAGGACCAAATCGCCGAGCGCCAGCGGGCCGAGGAGCAGATTCGCGCCCTGAACGCAGGGCTCGAAGCGCGCGTGGCCGAACGCACGCAGGAATTGCGCGAGACCAACGACCGGTTGCACAAGGAAGTCGCCGAGCGCCAGAAGGCGGAAAAGGCCATCCGGGCTTCCCTGCAGGAGAAAGAAGTGTTGCTGAGGGAAATCCATCACCGCGTGAAGAATAACCTCCAGGTCATCTCCAGCATCCTGAGCTTGCAAGGCCGCAAGTTCGACGACCCGCGCTACCGGAACAGCTTTGGCGAATGCCAGGATCGCGTGCGGACCATGGCGCTGGTGCACGAGAAGCTTTACCTCTCCCCGAGCCTGTCGGCCATCGATTTGGCGGAGGAAATTCGCGACCTGGTGAGCATGTTGGCCAGTTCTCACGCTTGTCCCAACGTCCGTCTGGAAGTCCAGGCCGATTCGGCCATCAGCGACATCGACACCGCCGTGCCCGTGGGTCTGCTGGTCAACGAGCTGGTGTCCAATTCGCTCAAGCACGCCTTCCCCGGCGGGCGCGGCGGCCGGGTCCATGTCACTTTGCGCCGCCTGGGGCCTGAGCGCCTGTTGCTCTCCGTGCGGGACGACGGCGCGGGACTGCCGAAAGATTTCGCCTGGGAGAGCGCCAACTCGCTCGGTCTGACGACAATTCAAGCGCTCGCCCGCCAGATTCGTGCCAAGGTGGAAGTGCGCCGCCAGGGCGGCGCCGAGTTCGCTCTCACATTTCCCGTATCACACAACGGTTGCACAACACCATCCTGCTGACCTTGCATTCAAGGACGATTCCCCATGAGCACTTCCAGAATCCTGATCGCCGAAGATGAAGCCCTGGTCGCCGCCGACCTGGGCCGGTGCCTGGCCGAGATGGGCTATGCCATCGCGGGCATCGTCGATACGGGCGAAGCCGCGGTCAGCCAGACGCTGGCCCTGAAGCCCGACCTCGTGCTGATGGACATCCGCCTCAAAGGCCAGTTGGATGGTATCGAGGCCGCCGGGCAAATCCGCACGGCCTACCGCCCTCCGCCGCCGGTCGTGTTCCTCACCGCCTACGTGGACGAAGACACACTGGCCCGCGCCGGCTACTGTGATCCGTTCGCTTACGTCGTCAAGCCGTTCGACCCTCGCGCCCTGCGCGCCGCCGTGCAGACGGCCATTTACCGACACCACGCCGAACTGCGCATTCGCAAGCTGGAACGATTGCTGGCCACCACGCTGCGCAGCCTCGGCAACGGCGTCATCGCCACCGACAAGGAAGGGCTCGTCAACTACATCAACCCCATGGGCGAGGCCCTTACCGGCTGGACTCTCTTCGAGGCCTTGGGCCAGCCTTTGGCCCAGGTATTCCGCGCCGTCCGCGCCCAGGACCGCCAACCTATTCCCGACCCGGCCCAACGCGCCGTGCGGGAGGGGAGGACGATCGATTTAAACCACGACACGCTCCTGCTGCGTCGGGACGGCCAGGTGACGCCCATCGACGAAAACACCTCCCCCATCCGGGATGACGAGGGGCGCATCACCGGGGCGGTATTGGTCATTCGCGACGCCACTGGCCGACGGGGACACGAGGCCCACTCCCAGCAACCACCGTGAATGCTTGCCCCACAACCGTCCCGGTCACAGCCCCCCGAATCCTCGTGGTCGAGGACGAAGCGCTCGTGGCCGAGAACCTCCGGCGCTGCCTGCACGATCTGGGGTACGTCGTGGCCGGCATCGCCGATACGGCCAAGGAAGCCATCGGTCTCGCCCGGGAACACAAGCCCGATCTCGTCCTGAGCGACATCCGAATCAAAGGGCCGGTGGACGGCACTGCCGCCGCCCGGACCCTCAGCCGGGAACTCGACGTCCCGGTCGTGTTCCTCACCGCCCATGCGGACGATGCCACGCTCCAGCGCGCCCGGCAGACCGGACCTTTCGGCTACGTCGTCAAGCCTTATTCCGAACGTGACCTGCGCATCGCCATAGAGGTCGCCTTGGAACGGCACCGGTTGGAGCAACGCGTCCGCCTTGCCGAACGCCTGCTGGACGCCACGTTGCGCAGCATCGGCGACGCGGTCATTGCCACCGACGCGCAAGGCCGGATTACTTTCATGAATCCCGCGGCCGAAGCGTTGACCGGCGACAAGGCCGGCGATGCCGTGGGCCGCGAATTAGACACCGTTTTTCTCACCGGCGACGCGACCACGAGCCAGCCTGTCCAGAACCCCACTCTCGCGGTCATCCAGTCGGGCGAGGCTATCGTGCCCCAACGGAACCAGACCCTCGTTGCCAGGGACTGCAAGCGCCGGCCGATCGACGGCAGTTGCGCGCCCATCCGCGACGAGCAGGGACGGGTGGTGGGCGGCATCCTCGTCTTTCGCGACGTGAGCGAGCGCAAGCAATACGAGGTCGAGCGCGAGAAGCTGATTGCTGATTTACAGGAGGCCCTGGCCGGTGTGAAGACCTTGCGCGGTCTTCTCCCCATGTGCGCCTGGTGCAAACAAATCCGAGATGACGACGGCTACTGGCAAGGCGTGGAAGACTACATTCAGGCCCACAGCGACGCCGAGTTCACCCACGGCATCTGTCCCGAGTGCTTCGAGAAGGTTGTGCCCAAGGGCTGAATCAGGTTTCACCCATGCGCCTCACGCCGCCGGCCTGCTTCAACTTCACGCGTGATGTCATGGAACGCTGGGCGCGCGAACGGCCCGATGCGCTGGCGCTCTGGTGCGTGGAGGAGAGCGGCCGAACTGAACAAAAGTTCTCCTTCCGACTCCTCGTCGAAAATGCCCGCCGGGCCGCCGCGTTCTTCCACGCCGCTGGCATTCGGCGCGGCGACCGTGTGTTGGTCATTCTGCCGCGCGTGCCACAATGGTGGATCGCGCTGCTGGGTCTGACCCGCCTTGGCGCGGTTCCCATCCCTGGCACGCCGCTCCTTACCTCGAAGGATATCCGATACCGGGTCGAAACAGCGGACGTGCGCGCCATCCTGACCGATTCCGAAGGCGCAACCAAAGTGGACGATTTCGACGGTGTGCGCCTGCTCGTGGGAGAAGAACGACCCGGCTGGAGGAGCTACGACGCCGGCTTGCGCGAAGCCCCGCCCGATTTCGATTGCGAGCCGACCCGCAGCGATGAGCCGGGGATCATTTACTTCACCAGCGGCACAACCGGTCCGCCCAAAATGGTGCTGCACACCCAGGCCAGTTACGGGTTGGGCCACCGCCTCACCGGCGAACTCTGGCTCGACCTCAAGCCGGCCGACGTCCACTGGTGCCTCACCGACACCGGTTGGGCCAAGGCGGCATGGTCCTGTCTGTTCGGTCCCTGGCAGATGGGCGCCTGCGTGTTCACGGTGGACGCGCGGGGCAAATTCGACCCCGCGGCCGCGTTGCGCACGTTGGCCCGCTATCCCATCACGACCTGGTGCGCGCCCCCGACGGCGCTGCGCCTAATCGTGCGCGAAGATCTGCCGGCCCACCGCTTCCCGGCGTTGCGGCACTGCGTTAGCGCGGGCGAACCGCTGAATCCGGAAGTCCTCGCCGCGTGGAAGGCGGCGACGGGCCTCACGATCCACGAGGGCTACGGCCAGACGGAAACCGTCGTGCTCATCGGCAATTTCCCCTCGCGCGGCGAGCCAGTGCGGCCAGGTTCGATGGGCAAACCGACCCCGGGCTTCACGGTGGCGTTGCTCGACGACGACTTGAACGAATTGCCCGCCGGCCAGGAAGGGGAGGTGGCCGTGCGCGTCAAGCCACAACGGCCGCTCGGCTTGTTCCAGGAATACTGGCGCAATCCGGCCGAAAACGCCGCCCGCTTCCGGGGTGACTGGTACCTCACGGGCGACCGCGCATTGCGAGACAAGGACGGCTGCTTCTGGTTCGTCGGCCGCGGTGATGACGTGATCAAAAGCTCCAGCTATCGCATCGGGCCGTTCGAGGTCGAGAGCGCGCTGCTCGAACACCCGGCCGTGCTGGAGGCGGCCGTCGTGGGCAAGCCCGATCCCATGCGCGGCCAGATTGTGAAGGCGTTCGTGGTATTGCGGAAGGACTGCGCGCCTGCCGAGGAACTCAAAGGTGCGTTGCAGGAACACTGCAGGCGCGTCACAGCCCCTTACAAATATCCGCGCGAAATCGAGTTCGTCGCGGAGCTTCCCAAGACCATCAGCGGCAAGATTCGGCGGATCGACTTGCGCCAGCAAACTTGAAAAGATGGCCTCACTCAAATCCTCCGAGCTCCATGCTGAATCCTATGGAGACATTCGAGCTCTCCTTGAGCGTCGGCGGCAATTCGCCATTGGCATATTTGAGGAAGATCCTTTTCCGCTTCTTCGAGTCAATCGGAATTCCGGCGGAGAGCTCAAAGAATGACGTCCACTCCTTGCCCGAGTCCCGAATGGCGCGATTGGCATCGATCTCGTAATAAGCCTGCACCGAGGCGCGCAGTTCCACCAGGTCGAACGCCAGACTGCTCCACGCCGCTTGCACCGCTAGGCGGTTCAGGTTGTCGTCGCCGGTCGTTCGCGCGCGCGCGTCGTTCTGGCCGGCGTTCACATAGTCATACCCGACATAAAACCGCGGCGGTCTGGCTTTGAAGGACTGGTTTGCGTCGGCGCTTCTTGTCAACGCAAACGGAAAATCAAAGAACCTGGCAGGCCAGTTGTTTCCGGTGATGAAGTTCAGGTCGCTGGCAAATCCAACACCGGCGGCAAGCTGGGAATTATCGAAGGACTGGTCCGACTCATACTTGACGTGGCCGTCGAAGGTCGCGAACCGCAGCGGCTCGGATTGCATCAGTTCCTCAAACTCACGTTTCAAAGGTGCGGGCAAATTGAATTGATCCGGAAAATCCAGGATTTCCCGGACTCTCATCTGCTGGAGCGGCGGCAGAGGCCCCTTGTTGTCCTTCAACAGCAGGTTCCCGGTCAGGCGCAACTCGGAGATGAGGCTGTTCTGGCTGTCCAGCTTCCTGGTGGCGATAAAGCCCCGGCTCAGGGCTTCGGCGCCAAATCGCGATTTCGCCACGCCCGTGTCCGCGGCAAACGGGCGATCGTATTTGAGTTCGTAGTCCAATCCAATGGCGCCTGAATCCGCGATTGTCTTTGGCTCCACTCTCAGGCTGAACCCATTGGTGCTTGAAAAATAGAACAGGCCCTCCAGAGAATTGTTTTTCCCGGCATCGGCGGGAGCCTCGGCGCCCGATGCCGCCTGGACGGCGAGGACCACCAGCAAGGGAAGTGCATTGAGCGTTTTCATTCAAAAGACGTTTTCGATTTCCCGTTGATTATCAAAACAATGCGACCAGAGATCCTCCATCGTGTTGGTGTCATCTTTAAGCACTGCCAGAATCCCGGGCACGGCGATCAGTAATCTGTTGAACTACTCGGTCAGCATCTCAGCGAATTTTTTGCGCTCGAAGTCCGGCGCGCCGGGGACCGGCGGATCATCGAGTTGCAGTTCCTGCATGGTGACGGCATCGAAGGTTTCGTTATCGGTTCCGGACGGAAGCCGCCCCTCGAATATCCAAAACCGGGCGACCAGGTTGCGCGTTTGTTTTTTGCTCAGTTTCATGTTTTGTGTTTTGTAACATCGTGGCGGTGCGGACGACATTCACGGTTATGGATCCATACGCGGCATGAAGGCTGAAACTTTCAAAGAATCGGAAAAATCTCTTAACTCAGGGTCGGATCAATCTCACCACACGTCATCCTCATCCCAGCTGGAGCGGCGCCGCGGGCGTTTGTCGCGGAAAAACATCGCGACGATCAGGCCGAAGGCGAACCCGCCGGTGTGCGCCCACCAGGCGATGCCGCCGGCACGTGCAGGATTGCCGAGCAGACTCAAGCTGCCGTTGAAGAATTGCAGCAGAAACCACCAGCCGAGGAACACGACCGCGGGCAATTCAAAGACAGGTCCCCACATCAGCGGCGGGATGACAGCCTGGACACGCGCGTGGGGATAGAGCCGGAAGTAGGCGCCCATCACCGCCGCAACCGCTCCGCTCGCGCCAATGGTGGGCACGGCCGAATGGGCATTGGTGATCAGGTGCACCAAAGTAGCGGCGCATCCGCCGACGAGGTAGAGCCCAAGAAAGCCCAGGCGGCCGAGCCGGTCCTCGACGTTGTCGCCGAAAATCCAGAGCGTCCACATGTTGCCGATCACGTGCATCCAGCCGCCGTGGAGGAACATCGAGGTGAGGAACGGCGCCGCCAGTTCGCTGAGCGTGAAGTTGGAGGCGATATGGGTGTCCGTGTAGCGCGCGGGCACGAAGCCCCAGGCGAAAAGGAAGCGCTCGATCTCCGGGCCCTGAGCGACTTCGAAGAGAAACACGGCGACGTTCGCCACAATGAGGACGAGCGTCAGCGCCGGGAATCGTTGGCTGGGAATATCGTCTCGGAGGGGCAGCACGCAAGCCAGTTGGCCACGGCGAGGGTTGCGGTGGCAAGCGAAGGAATGTTGCCTGGCGCATCATGACGCAGGAGTCGACGCCAACGCCGGGCAAGCCGGATTTTTTCGCAGCGCGCAGGAAACGCCCACAGCCTGTAGCCGCCGACGTGAGGAGGCGGACCCGTTTTGCTGATGGAACCATCCGCCTATCCATGACGCCGGTAGGGCGAGGCTCCTGCCGAGCCTTGATCAAACCGGAAGTTTCGGCTCGGCAGGAGCCTCGCCCTACCGGGTCAAGATGAAGATGCCCGGCCACAGGCCGTGGTTTCTCCTCAGGCCGGCGGCTACGGCGCCTGTGAAATACCCGGGCCAAGCCGTGGACGCACGCAAAGCGTCACTGAACGGCGCGGCCGTGCTTCAAGAACCAATCGGCCGTCGCCGTCACCACCGGGTCGTCGGCGTCGTTCATTTCGGCCAGCGAGCGGCGGGCCCGGCGGAAGGCGCCGCGCAGAAACAATTCGGCGGTGGGCGCGGCGTTGGATGGAACGCCGGCCTGCAACTCGGCGTCCCAGCGGCTCAGGACGCAAGCCGAAGCGAACAGTTCCATGGCCGCGCGGGCCAGCCGATCCTGCACGTATTGGCGCTCAAGGACTTCCTCGCGGTGGCGAATCAAGGTCCGGTTCACCTCGACGTTGAAACGGCGGATGAGTTCGCCCAAACGCCGGCCGTAAGGCGACAAGGCCGCGCTGCGCACCCGCACGTCGGGCGCTCGCACGGCGGCGCCCACGCGGTCCAGGCCGATGAGCCATACTTTGCGGAACTCGCTCCAGGGCCGGCTCAGCGATTCCAGCAATTCCTGGAACTGCTGCCCCGGCCCGCGCATGCCCACCAGTGCGATGAACGACGTGAGCACTTCGTTGGCGCCCTCGGCAATCTGGTTGATGCGCGCGTCGCGCAGCATCCGCTCCAACGGCAGGTCGGTGAAATAGGCGGCGCCGCCATAGACCTGAAAGGCGTCGTTCACGAGCAGCCACAGCGCTTCGGTTGTGAATACCTTCAGCATCGCTGTCTCCAGCATGTAATCCTCCAGACCGCGGTCGATGAGTGACGCGGTCACGGTGGTCATCGCTTCCATGGCGTAAGCGCCGGCGGCCATGCGGGCGATTTTCTTTTTGATGAGTTCGAAGTCGCCCAGCGCGCGGCCAAATTGCCTGCGCGTCGCCGCGTGTTCCACCGCCAGTTGCAAGCAGGACTTGGCGGCGCCGGTGCAGCACGCGCCGAACGTCGTCCGTCCGAAGTCGAGCACGGAGAGCGCGACCTTCAATCCCTTGCCAGGCGGTCCCAGGATGTTCTCCTTCGGCACAAGCATGTCGCGGAAGGCAAGCCGCGCGGTCGCGGTGCCACGGACGCCCAACTTTTCCATGCGCGGCTCGAGGACGACGAAGCCCGGCATGTCCGGCGTCACGAGAAACGCCGTCACGGCCGTCTCGTTCTTGCCGGGCACAGGCGTGCGGGCCATCACTGTGAGGACTTGCGCGATGGCGCCGCTCGTGATGTAGCGCTTCTCGCCGTTGAGCACAAAGTGCGAACTGTCGGCGCTGGGCAGGGCTATGGTTTGCACGTTCGCAGCGTCGGAACCGGCCTCGGCTTCGGTCAGGGCGAATGCGGCCAGGTTTTCGCCGCACACGAGAGGTGGCAACCAGCGGCGCTGTTGTTCAGCCGTGCCGAAGAGCAGCAGCGCCCGCATTCCGACGGAATGTTGTACGTTGACGAATACCGCCGTCGATGCGCAGCGGCTGCCGATTTCCTCCATGACGCGGCAATAGGCCATCTGGGAGAAACCGCGCCCACCGACCTCCCTCGGCGCGGTCATGCCGTAGACCCCCAGGCGCGCGAGACCTTCCACGACCTCGCGCGGAATGTCGGCCTGCCGGTCGATAGCGGCGGGGTCGAGGTGCGCGTCGAGGAACGTGCGCAGTCGCGCCAGCGAGTCCTTCAGCTCGGCCAGTTCCCGCGGAGGGATCTTTGGATAAGGCATCACCCAGTCCGAGACGAATCGCCCGAGGAACAGCCCCTTGGCGAAGCCGAGCTTTTGCGGGCCGGCGAAGAGCAACTCCTCCGCGGTGCGCATCTGTTTCTGCCGCTCCGACTCGGCCTGGAATTTCGTCTCGTTCATAGATTGGGACCGGTCGCCGGCCCGCCCATTACATCGTCACGATCCGGCCCGGACGAAATATACATCACGCAACATCCTTGTCGTCTTGAAGCGCAACCGCGCCTTCAACTTGATCCCGATGCGTATGGCCGCGCTCTCGCCCCTCCCATCAGCCCCGAAAGGAAGAGCGCATCCACGCCCTCGAATCCGACGAACACTTCAAGAGATTTGCAGGAGCGTCTTGAGCTTCCCACGCATCGTCGCCAGCACATCCGGTGGCAACAGGCCGATGACACCGCTGATCACGCAATCATTGAGCGTCACCAGCTTGTCCACGCGGATGACGGACGCGGTCTTGAGGCCGGTTTGACGCCAAGCCGGGTGCGCCGATGAAAGGAGCGTGGCCGAGGGGAGTTGAGCCGCTGGCAACGTAGTCGTCACGAAGGCAACCAGAAAATCATGTGGCGTGTCGGCGGCGGCGAGCACGACACAGGGCCGCCGCTTCAGGCCGGTGAGCGAGGAAAAGGGGAAAGCGGCGATGACGATGTCGCCGGGTTGAAACATCAGCGTGGAGTTCCGAAACGCGGGTTCCGCCGTCCCGGCAGCACGTCGGAGTCAGAATAGAGGTCCGGTTCCTCGCGCAGAAAATCGAAGGCGCCGCCGGCGTCGGCCAGGGTCTCAAGCCCGGCGTCCTCGCCTTCGAGCACCAGCACCGCCAGGTGCGCCCTCGGAGGAAGCTGCACGTTGCGCGGCAGCCGCAGCACCCCTTCGCTGACTTCAACCGGAATGGTTTTCATCGGTCCACACAGCCTAACGGAACCGGCCGATGGCTGCAACTTTCTTCATGGGGTGGAGCGAAGCGGGCGGACGAGGAGCGGGCAGGGCGCGGCGGGCCAGGGCCGCATTAGGTTACAAGCAATCTGAGGGAGAATCATGGCACCGCTGTTTTTCCACGTTGCTCCGGCATCGTTGCTTTGGAAAAAGGCGAAATGGTGCGCGTGGACGGGTCGGCGAGAAACCAGCGGCCCCAGTCCAGCCCGGTTGTCGGTGCCCGGCTCAATTGCTGGCGATTTTTCTTGATGGTCTCAACACACTACTTTGCCCGGCTTTCCTCGTTCTGCCACAAGCTCAGTTCGTCAACCGAAGCTGCCGTCCACACTCTAAGTGTGCGGTCATCACCGGCGCTCACAATCCGCCGGCCGTCGGGCGAGAAAGCCACCGTCATGACCCTGTGATCGTGGCCTTTGAGGGTAAGCAATTCGCGCCCCGCCTCGGCGTCCCAGATTTTAACCGTCAGGTCCTTGCTCCCGCTAACAATCCTCCGACCGTCAGGAGAGAACGCGGCGGAATTGACCTCGTGCGCATGACCCTTGAGGGTGAGCAGTTCGCGTCCGGTGTTGGCGTCCCACACCTTGGCCGTTCGGTCAAAACTGCCACTAACAATGCGTCGGCCGTCGGGGGAGAAAGAAACAGAAGTCACCCAACTCCTGTGCATCTTGAACGCAAACAACTCCCGCCCGCTTTCAGCGTCCCACACCTTGGCCTGGTTGTCGTAACCGCCACTGACGATTCGTCGACCGTCAGGTGAGAACGCGGCACCGAGTACAGCGCCCATATGCCCGGTTAAGGTCAGCAATTCCCGCCCGGTGTTGGCGTCCCAAACTTTGACGGTATTGTCGGCGCTCCCGCTGACAATCCGCTGCCCATCGCGCGAATATGCTACAGGTCCGATCCAGCTCCCATGGCCCTTGAGCGCGAGCACTTCGCGGGCGTTCTCGGCATCCCACACCTTGACCACGCGTTGCTCACCCGCGGTGCCGCTAATTACGTGGCGGCCATCTGGCGAGAAGGCAACACAGCTGACCCCGCCACCCCCGCGGTTGGAAATGGAGAGCAATTCGCGTCCCGTGTAGGCATCCCAAAGTTTGACAGTTTCATCGTAGCTCGCGCTTACAATCCTCCGGCTATCTGCGGAGAACGCGGCGGATATGACCGGCCCTGAGTGACCATGGAGAACAAGGTGTTCACGGCTCCGGTCGCCCAGCCACATCTTCACAGTGCCATCCCCACTTCCCGTGAATATCCGCTGGCCACCTGGGGAGAAGGGTGCAGCACAGACCCATTCCGCGTGCCCCTTGAGAGAGAACAGCAGGACACCAGTGTTAGCATCCCAAACCTTGACGGTTCGATCCTCCTGGCCACCACTGCTGGCGATGCGGCGGTCATCAGGGGAAACAGCCACGAGATTGACGCCGCTCACATGGCCTTGGAAGCTGTTGAGTTCCCGACCTGTCTCCGCATCCCACATTTTGAGTGACCCCTTCCCGCGAAAATTGTCACTGCCGCTGACTATCCAACGACCATTCGACGAGAATGCGACTGAACCAACGATATCTTCATGTTTCACGAAGGACAGCAATTCTTGCCCGCTGGCCGCCTCCCATACCCTGACGGTGCCATCCGCGCTTCCGCTGGCAATGCGGCGGTTGTCGGGGCAGAACGCAACGCAAATGACTTTGCCTGAGTGGCGCCTGAAGGTTATGAGGTCACGGCCAGTCTCAACCTCCCACACCTTGGCAGTGCCGTCATAGCTCCCGCTGACGACCCGCCCTCCGTCTGGTGAAAACGCGACAGAATTAACCTGATCTCCGTGGCCTTTGAGCATCCGCAGTTCGAGACCGGTATCGGCTGACCATATCTTTGTTGTGCGGTCCTTGCTTCCACTCGCCAGCACCTGTCCATCCGGCGAAAACGCCACAGACATAACCAAATCACTGTGACCCTTGAGGGTGCGAAGTTCGGCCTTAGTTGCTGGATCCCACAACTTGACGGTGCCATCTCCACTCGCGCTGGCAACTCGGCGGCCGTCCGGAGATACTGCCACGGAATACACGTGCGTTTGGTGCCTACCCAGAGTTCCCAGTTCCAAGCGGCACATCCGCTGCCAATAGTACCATTCAAAGCCGCGATCCGGATAATCCTCGGTTGCGGCGAGCGTCTGTCGCAAGTGATCCAAGTTGTTGTTGTCCCAGTCCGTCTGGGCCGAGAGCATAAAGGCTGAGTAAGCGTTGCGCTCGGCGGCTGCCTTCTGCGTTTCGGCTCGAATTCGTTCTGCTTCCGCCAAAGCGGCCTTCTGAACGGCGGTCTGCTCCGCCTTTACAGCGCGCACCGCCTCGAACTTGGCAAGATGCTCCTGCTGATTGGCGCGCACTGCCTGCCAAGTGCTTACCACCACTCCGAGAACGAGCGCCGCCACCACGGAACCCGCCGCAGCTAAGGCCAGCTTGTTCCGGCGGACCATCTTTTCAAACCGATAGAGGTTGCTGGGCGGGCGGGCGACGACCGGTTCGTTGCTCAGGTGCCGCTGGATGTCCGCCGCGAATCCGTTCGCCGTCTCGTAGCGGCGGTTGCGGTCCTTCTCCAGGCACTTCATCACGATCCAGTCCAGATCGCCGCGGAGCGCGGTTGAGAGACCTTTGAGCTGAGTGTTGAGAGCGGCCCGCTGCTCGCGAGTCCTGGCGCTCTCGACTCTCAGCGCAAATTGCCTTTCAAGCGCCGTCGAGGGCTTGGGAGGATCGACTTCTCGAATGGTGTGCAGGACGGCATCGTAGCCTTCCTTCAGCAGTTCCTTGGTGTCGAAGGGCGGACGGCCCGTCAGCAGTTCGTAGAGCACCACCCCCAGGCTGTAGGTGTCGCTGCGCATGTCGATGTCTAGATTCCCGAGGCCGGCCTGCTCAGGACTCATGTACGCGGGCGTGCCCATCAACTGCTGGAAGCCGGTGAATAGAGTCTTGTCCGTCAGCCGACCCTCCGTGGCCTTGGCGATGCCGAAGTCGATCACCTTGGGCACCGCGCGACCGTCCTGCTCGGTCACCAGGATATTCGACGGCTTAAGATCGCGGTGGATGATGCCCTTCTGGTGGGCGTGTTGCACGGCGCGGCAGACCTGGCAGATCAGTTCCAGCCGATCACGGGTGGACATCTTGACTTCCTCGCAATACTCCGTGATAGGCAGGCCGCGCACCAGTTCCATCACGAAGTAGGGTCGGCCGCCCTCCGTGGCGCCGGCGTCGAATACTCGGGCGATGTTCGGGTGATCCATCCACGCCAACGCCTGTCGTTCGGCCTCGAAGCGCGCGACTACCTGGCGCGTGTCCATGCCGAGCTTAATGATCTTGAGCGCCACTCGGAGCCGGACCGGTTCGGTTCGTTCGGCCATCCAAACCGTGCCCATGCCGCCTTCGCCGATTTTTTCGAGGAGCTTGTAATGACCGATGCGGTCGCCGGGCTTTTCGGTGGCCACCTCGGGCGTCAGGACGACGCGCGTCTTCTGTAGAAAATCGCCGGCAGCATTCTCATCGCGGAGGA
>DASTLJ010000428.1:0-6763 GCA_035715125.1 Verrucomicrobiia bacterium | reverse complement strand
GAAGGGGAACGGCTGGCGTGAACGGGATCGGACCTTCGAGCGCATCATCGGATTTGGACGACGCCGGGCTTACTTCGGCTTCAGGGCGAATTCGAGGAGCTGGGAGATGTGTCCGGCGAAGTGCACCTTCATTTTTGCGCGGACTTCGTCGGGAACTTCGGCCCAGTCGTTCTTGTTCTGTTCGGGCAGAATGACCTGCTTGAGGCCGGAACGGGCGGCGGCGAGGACTTTTTCCTTGATGCCGCCGACGCGCAGAATGCGGCCCCGCAGACTGATTTCGCCGGTCATCGCCAGGTCGCTGCGGACCAGGCGCTGCGTGAGCAGCGAAGCGAGCGCGACGACGATGGTGCTGCCGGCACTGGGCCCGTCCTTGGGAGTCGCGCCCGCGGGGACGTGAACGTGGATGTCGGAGCGGCTGAATTCGGTGGGAGCAAGGCCAAGTGCGTTGGCCTGGCTGCGGAGGTAGCTGAGCGCGGTTTGGGCGCTTTCCTTCATCACGTCCCCCAGCGAGCCGGTGAGAGTCAGCTTGCCGCCGCCGGGCATGCGAGTGGCTTCGATGAAAAGGATTTCGCCGCCGATGGGCGTCCAGGCCAGGCCCATGGCGATGCCGTGTTCGGTGATCTTCTCGGCGGCGTCGGGGATGAACCGGGGCTGTCCGAGGAGGCCAACCAGGTTCTTCGGCTCGATGATCAGGGGGCCCGACTTGCCGTTGCGGGCGATGAATTTGCGGGCGGCCTTGCGGGTGAGCGAGGCGATCTCCCGTTCGAGCTGGCGGACGCCCGCTTCGTGGGTGTACTCGGTGATGAGCAGGCGCAACGTGGAGTCGGGAAACCGGACGCGCTTCCGGTCAAGGCCATGTTCCTCAAGCTGGCGCGGCACGAGATAGCGGCGGGCGATCTGGAGTTTCTCGGACGCGGTGTAGCTGGGCAGGTTGATGACTTCCAGCCGGTCGCGGAGCGCGGCCTGGATGGGGTCGAGCCAATTGGCGGTGGTGATGAAGAGGACATGCGAAAGATCGAACGGCAAATCCAGGTAATGGTCGGTGAAGGTGTGGTTCTGCGCGGGATCGAGCACTTCGAGCAGCGCGCTGGAGGGGTCGCCGCGGAAGTCGGCGCCGACTTTGTCGATCTCGTCGAGCAGGATGACGGGGTTGCGGGTTTCGACACGGCGCAAGGTCTGAATGAGCCGGCCGGGCATGGCGCCGACGTAGGTTCGCCGGTGGCCGCGAATCTCTGCCTCGTCGCGCATCCCGCCCAGGGAAATCCGGGCGAATTTGCGGCCGAGGGCATCGGCGACGCTCCGGCCCAGTGAGGTCTTGCCGACGCCCGGCGGGCCGACCAGGCAGAGGATGGGGCCTTTGAGATTCTTCTTGAGCTTGATGACGGCGATGAATTCCAGGAGCCGCTCCTTGACCTTGTCCAGGCCGTAGTGCTGTTCATCCAGAATCCGGGCTGCGGCCTCGATGTCGATGGTGTCGTCAGTGGATTTGTTCCACGGCAGGCCGAGAATCCAATCCACGTAGGTGCGGGTGATGGTGTACTCGGCGACCGACGGGTTCATCTGGGCCAGGCGCTCGATTTCCTTGAGGGCGACCTTGCGGATTTCCTCGGGGAGCGGCTCCTTTTCGACCTGCGCGCGGAGGTTGCTGACCTCGGTGGCGACCGGGTCACCTTCGCCCAGTTCGCGCTGGATGGCCCGGATTTGCTCGCGGAGGAAGAAGTCGCGCTGGCTCTTGGCCATCGTCGAGGCGACTTCGTTCTGGATTTTCGAGCTGAGCGTCAAGACTTCAAGCTCGCGGCCCAGCAACGGCTGGAGGCGCTGAAGCCGCAGCTTGACCTCGGAGGTTTCGAGAAGTTTCTGCCGTTCTTCGAGGGAAAGATTGAGGTTGGCCGAGATGAGGTCCGTGAGGGTGGCTCCGGATTCGGTATTGAGCGCGGCGATCTTGACCTGGTCGGGCAGGGCGGGAGTGAGCTTGATGATCTCCTGGAATTGCTGATGGGCGCTGCGGGAGAGCGCCGTGAGCTCGACCGAATCGGCGGCCACGTCCTCCAGCACTTCGATTTGAGCGCGCAGGTAGGGGGTCTGCGCTTCGTATTCCTTGATCCGCACCCGCCACAAACCTTCGACCAGCACCCGCACGGTGTTATCCGGGAACTTGAGCATCTTCAACACACGGGCGCCGCAGCCGAACTCGTAGAGGTCCTCAGGCAGGGGATTATCGACGTCGGGCTTCTTCTGAAGCACCAGGCCGAGCAAGCGGTCGCCTTCGACCACGTCGTCAATCAGGCGGATGCTCTGCGCAGTGTCGACGAGCAGCGGCGCCACCATGCCGGGGAAGATGACGATGTCCGACAGGCCCAGGATGGGCAGGGAGGCGGGCAGCGCCTTGGGGGACGGGCGTATCGGGACGGGGACTCCGGCCCCCTCCTGTTCCGGCGAGGCGCCGAGAATGCGTATGATTTCGGTGTCGGGTGTGCTCATCTTCCAGCCCGTCCGGGGTTAGACCACCGGATGCCCAAAAAAGTTCGCGAAGACTATTTGCCTTCGGAAACGGGCACAAGGACGGATTTGGAAGGGGAAAGCGACGGGGGAACATCCACGCGCAGGAAGCCGTTTTGGTAGGCGGCCTTGGCGTGGCTGAGGTCGTAACCGGAGGGCACCTCCAGGACGCACTCGAAGGAGCCGTAGTCGATTTCCATGACGAGGAACTTCACGCCAGGCGTGCGGCAGCCATCGGGGCGCTGGCCGGTAATGTGAAGTCGATTGCCTTCAATCGACAGTTCGAGATCCTCGCGGCTCATGCCGGACAACTCGACCTTCACGACGAGACCCTCCTCGCCCACGTAAACATCCGTGTTCGGGATCCAGTGCGTCTGGCCGCCTGACTTCCGGCGCGTGAGCGGCTGTTTCTGTACGTACAGCGAAGAATTAACTTTGCACATGGCAAGCAACGCTTGGAGGTTAAGACAGGATCGGAAGTTGCGCAAGCGCGGTTCTCATTTCATTTTCACGATGACCTGCGGCCGTTGCCCTTTGCGCGCACGATAGACGATGGACCCCGCCGCGCCACTCCCTGCGGACGACGCACACCCGCAATGGGTGTCGCGCGCGAATTGGAACCGCCGCCGACGAATACGCGCCCACACGAACGCAACGGCCGTGGCGGAGACTATCAGAAGAGCTGTGGCTTCCTGCCAGTCCATCCTCGTTGACGTTACTCCCGGTAGGCGGAATCGCAAGGTGGTTTTTTTATCAGATTTGCTTCCTTCTTGCAGGCATTGAACCCCTGAATCGGCGACTGCGGCAGAATCCAGCCGCGTTGGCAAGCGAACGCTCCTCCGCTATTCTTCCCCCATGAACACGAGCCTCTTCCACTGGCGGCACCGCGTCACGTACGCCGAATGCACCATAGGCAATCATGTCTACTACGCCCGCTACCTCGACATTCTCGAAGAGGCGCGCGGCGAATTCTTCCGCCACGCAGGCCAGCCTTTGACGCGCCTTCAGGAGACGGACACCCTCTTGCCTGTCATTGAGGCGCGGCTGCGCTATCGCGGCGCGGCCCGTTATGACGACGTGCTCACAGTTGAAGTCGCCATCGCCGAGTTGGCCAAAGTCCGCCTCGCGTTCAACCATCGCATACTGCACGAATCCGGCCGGCTGCTGGTCGAAGGGGCTACGGTCCATGCCTGCACTTCGCTCGAGGAGAAGCCCAAACGCATCCCGTCTGAACTCGCCGCGGCGTTGGCGCCGTTCGTCGTAACGGACGCGGAAGGCCATGGAGGGCGCGTTGGAATAGCAGCACCAGTCTCCTGAGCGAAAGCGATTCGGCTGGCAGCGCCGACATCCTGCCGGCGAGTTCCCGCCCCTGGGGCAGGGCCAGACGCCGGCAGGTTGCCGGCGCTCCCAGCCAACGGTCGCCTCCTTTGCCTTGGTTGGTTCTGCGCCAATGCGTTCGGCCGCCGATGATTTCCGAGCAATTGTTGTCCGAGCAATTATTTGCCACGCCGCCGTTTCGTGGTGTAGTCTTGCTTGCTGACCTTGTTTGGCGGAGTCGCCCCCGGACAACGACGGCGCGAAAGAACCAACCATGCAAACGACCACCGACGAAACCGTCATCATCGCCAAAACCCGCGAGCTGTGCCAGACGATCATCGACCAGCCCGAGTTCCAGTCCATCCGCCAGCGACTGGACACGTTTCTTGGCAGTGAGGAGGCCAAGAGCCAGTACCAGCTCGTTGTCGAGAAAGGCGACGCGCTTCAGCAGAAACAGCAATTCGGTCTGCCGCTCGATGGCCAGGAAATCACCGAATTCGAGCTCAACCGCGAGAACCTCCTCAAGAATCCGGTGGCCCAGGATTTCCTCGAGGCGCAGCAGCAAATGCACCAAATCCAGGAGTCCGTGATGCAGTTCGTGACGAAGACCTTCGAGCTGGGTCGAGTGCCGACGATGGACGATTTCTCCTCCAGCGGCTGCGGCCCGAGCTGCGGCTGCGGACATTGAAGTCGGAGCGCCGGCATCCTGCCGGCGATTTCGATCACGCCGGCAGGATGCCGGCGCTCCCAGTCATTCCGAGTAATCCACCAAGGCGGGTGGGGTCAGCGACGAATCCTCAAACAGGCGCAGCGCCGCCTCGATGACCTCGTGTTGTCGCGACGGATCGTTGGGAGCGCCGAGGGGATAACCGTGCTTGAATGGCACGAACAGCGCGCGCGGTGGTCGAACCTTTTCCGCGACTTCGCGCAGGAGTTGGATCCCCACCGTCGCGATGCCGCGCCGCTCCAGTACCGCAGCGACCAGACTCACGGTCTGGTTGCACGTCGGTCAGACCGGCACCAGCAGTGCGACATCCGCGCCGTCCTCGACCAGCCACTGGGCTGCGGCGGGCGCCGTTTGCGAGCCGAGCCGGCCGGGCGCCGTGATTGAGCCCATGCACGAAAGATGCCGCCGGTTCACCGCGCCGATTCGCCCCCGGGCGGCCAACTCGCGCGCGCGATCGATTGGGAACGCGAGGTTCGGATCCGCGCGCATTCCCGCATGATCAAACGCCTCGCTGCGATGCGACTCGCGCAGCCTTTTCACTTCAGCGTCGGAGGGAATTTCCCGGAAGCTCGGGTCGCCGCCTTTGAAGTTTTCCTCGAATGGCGGTTGGTCCGGCATCACGAATCCGGCGCTGGAAACGAGCGCCAGCTTGCATTGCGCAAGCGGCTTGTTGAGCGGCGTCCACGGCACCGGATCGATGCGCCGCCAGCGATACGCCTTGAGGAATAGCCGCAATGGGAGGGAGAATTCGTTCAGGTCGCCCATGAGCGTCTAGTCCCCTCCCGCCCATTTCGGGGGATTCTTCAGCTTGTAGAGCATCTCGCCGGCCTTCGCGACGTAGAGCACGCCGTCGTGTTCGCGGTTCTGGTAATCCTCGGGACGGATGCTCCGCCAATCTCGGTAGCCGAGGTTAATCTGCCTGCAGACCTCTTCCGGAATGCCGGTCGCCAGCGTGACCCTCACGCGCGGGGTCTCGATGCCGTTCTCGAACGTGCCGAGACCATGGACGTGCGTGCTGTGCGCGATGACGCCCCAAGGGTGGTGCTTGAATTTGTCCCACTGCTTAAGGAAGTAGTCGCGGCAGTGATAGCCGATTTCGCGAATCACCTTCCCGTGCGAGACGCAGATTTCGTGAATGTGCGGCGCGTAGATGATCAGTTCGCCGCCGTCGGCCACCACCGGTTCCAGCTTGTACATGCATTTGCCGCCGACCCACAGCTCCTCATACATCTTCGGCGCGCAGGAAAGCACGGAGTGGAAGGGCCGGTCCTTGTAGATTATGTGAACCTGCTTGGAAATCTGCACCGCGGCGTCCCAGGCGCCTTCGGGCGTGCCTGCGAAGAGGCCGGCGAGCGACTTGTCCGGCGCGACGACCATTGCCAGGAGCAGCTTGTCCACAGCCACGAACGAGCCGGCCTTGTCCACGATACGGCGGACGGGGGTCCATTGGTTTCCGATGATCTTCGGGTTGGTGATGACGGCGGAGAGCCAGTGGAAGAAATTCAAAATCTGCGGCCCGCCAATGCCGGGAAACAAGTACTTGTTGCCGCCGCTGAATCCGACGACTTCGTGCGGGAATACAGGGCCGAGGATGATGAGCCGGTCGTAGTCGAAGACGCGCGAATTGATCTCGACGGGCACGTCCATCGCGAACAGCCCGCCCGTGAGCTTCGCAATCTCGTCGGCGGAGATGGCGCCGATCTGGCGCAGCGCCTTGGGATTGTTCCATTCGTGATTGAAGAAGCGGACCTCGCCATAGGTGGATTTGCGTTCCGCCTCGGTGATCTCGAGCCGCTCACAAAACTGCGCCTCGCTCATCGGCTGGTGTGTGCCGAGCGCGGCGATGACATCGAGTTGTCGGGTGACGTGCCCAATCTGCTTGTGCAGCGTTTGGAACAACAACCCGACCGGCGCGGTGCGCGTGCCGTCGGGGACGATGACCAGGACTCGCTGGTCGCGATAGCGTTCCGGCAGGCAGGCGCGCGCTATGAGGTCGGCGACTTGCGAAGGGCTTACTGCGGCACCAGCGACCGGGACGGCGGACAGGACTTGCGGGCCAGGCATGCGGGCAGCATGGGCTGGAGCGTTAAAACGTTGAAGCGTTAAATCGTTGAAGCGTTGAAGCGTTGAAGCGTTGAAGCGTTGAAGCGTCGAACCGCGGCAGGACGCAACTGTAGCGCGTCCAGGTCGGCGCTTCCAGGTCCGTGGGACCTTTCCGAC
>DASTLJ010000427.1:0-12873 GCA_035715125.1 Verrucomicrobiia bacterium | reverse complement strand
CCTCATACGCGTCGGCCAGGGCCGATTGCCGTTGCCGGCCGCCGCTGGCTTCCTCGCCGCGGCTGACAATCAGGTTTTCCCCAAGCCCGAGGCGCCGGGCTTCTGCGGCGAGCGTGCGCCGGTTGACGAGCTGCGCGCGCGCCTTGGTGAGCGGACCTTCACCCAGTCCTGGAAACCGGTCGTACAGCTCGCGCGTCAACACCAGCCCGAGCACGGCGTCGCCAAGAAATTCGAGCCGCTGGTTGTGCTGTGTGTTGGCGGGCGATTCGTGCGCGACCGACGGGTGGGTCAACGCCAGGCGTAACAGCGCTTCGTCGCGAAACGTGTAGCCCAATCGTTCCTGGAGGACGGTGAGTTTCGGCACGGCGAAAAATCAACCCACGACGGCTCGGTCCGCGACCTCGGCGACCGGCACTTCAGACCCGGGCCCGGGGCCTCCCGCCTCGGGGGCTTCGGAACCCACCGGCCCGGCGGACGGCGGTTCAGCCGGCGGCGGGTGCAAGCCGTGTTCGAGCAATTGCGCCACGTCGCGCTGCACGGCTTCGAGCTGGTTCAACTGCAGGTTCGGGTCCGAGATGGTGAACAGATCGCCCGTGCGGGGCTGTTCGTACACGAACACGCGCCCGCCCTCGCGCTGGACCTGCTCTTTCACCTTGAGGATGCGTTTACGTTCGAGCATCACCGCGAGGATGAACCGGACCGCGGCGAACTTCAGGTCGTCCAACTCGATGAGCTTCCGGAGCAGCGACTCGGCGTTTTCCTTCTGGATCGCCTCAGGCGGCGCGGGTGGCGGCGCTTCATAGACGCCCTGCCAGTGGGAGATGAACCCCTTGCGGTCGCGCGCGCCGTCGCCCTCGCCTTTCCAGCACGGCTCGCACAAATCGAGGCGCTGGATCTCGCTCCTCAGGTCGAAGAGCACGGTGTGGTAAGGCTGCTGGTCGGCGAAATGCCGGCCGCACGCCTGGCAGGCGTGCGCGCGGGACTGGATGTTCCATTCGTTCATGAACGTCGTTTCGTCCGTCCGCCCGGACGGCGCGCATTATGGGCCGGGACTTCCGCCCGGCAACCCTGTTTTCGCGGCTTCGCCAGTGGGGGCCGCACCTCGGTTTTTTGCAAGTGATCGCTTTCTTCGTGCTCACCCCTCACCCCGGCCCTCTCCCCGTCGGACGGGGAGAGGGAGACGCCGCGTGGACATTCGACTCCCTCTCCCCCTCGGAGGGGGAGAGGGTTGGGGTGAGGGGGGAGCGCTGCGTCGCATGATCAAGGCGTTTCGTGCCTGAGCAATCAGGGTCCGGCTGAGCGGTGAGGCGGTTCGTTTGGTGTGACCTGCGCAGGAATTGATTTGCCCCGCAGATGGATGGACCCACCGCGGCACTCAGCGCGCGCCGCCGTGTGCCATCAGTTCCGCGCTGCCTTCCTTGATGAGGACGTGCCGATCCCCGGCGACGTCGGTGAATTCCTGCACCAGCCCGCTGGGCCACGTGACGGTCAGCTTGTCCACTTTCGCAGCCCCGGCCAGTCCGAAGTGAACGTGTGCCGGCCCCTGGGCCTTGAACCCATTATACGGGTAAAGTTCGCGGACAATTTTCCGCCCTCCTGCTTCGGCGACGAGCCGGGCGCCGATGCCGAGACGATTGCTTTGTTCGCCGCGCAAAGAGACTTCGAGCCAGTGCGCTTTGGGCATGCGATTCTCGAAGAGCAGCAGGCTGCCGCCGCCGGCCTGGCGCACCATCAGGTCTTCCATCCCGTCGCCGTTGAAGTCCGCCGCGACGACCGAGCGACCGTCGCCATCGCTGTCCGCGCCGCCCGTGAGTCCGGAAACTTCGAAGAACTCCTGGCCGCCTGCGTTGAGATAGACGCGGTTGCGCTCGTAGCCCGAAAGGCTCTTGCCCCTGGCGGCGATTTGCCACGGGTTCTCGACCCACCAGTCCTTGAGCCGCGCGTCGGGTTTCACGGGCGCGGGACAGATGGCCAGACGGTTGAATGGCTGTGACACGACAGCCTGCCAGAGGCACGGTCAGCCGTCCGGCTCTTCCTTGTTCACGCTGACGAATCCGGCGGTGCCGTAGAGATCGAGGAAGCCGTCGTTGTCCAGGTCGAAGAACGCCGCGCCGTAAGCCCAACCTACGGCGTGCACGCGCGCCCGCTTGCCGGCGCGAGTGAACTTAAGCCCGCCGTCATTGTGATACAGCTCGCTGCCCGTCACGAAGCGTTTCATTTTCGCGAACACCTCCGGCGCGAAGGTGCCGTCCGACAGGTTCTCCATGATGCGCCGGCCGGCCTTGCTGTACATGTTGGCGGTGTAGACGTCGATGTTGCCGTCGTTGTCGTAATCGCCCACGGCCAGGCCCATCGATCCGAAATCGCCGGTATCATCGACCAGCGGCATTTCGCGAAAAGTCCCGTCGCCCTTGTTCACCAGCAGCACGCCGCCGCCAAATTCATTGATGCAATAGATATCCGGCCAATTATCATTGTTGGCGTCCAGCCACGCCGATGTGAACACCGACCGCCGGCCGGCCTGCGCGTTGGCGCGCGAGGAGACCTCCTCGAATTTCCAATCGCCCAGGTTTCGCCAAAGCTGGTTGCCCGGACCGCCCGGCCCGTCAATCCACGAGTTGGTGCCCGTGAATTTGCCGACGCTGTCATTGCGGCTGACATAGAGGTCCACCTTCCCGTCCCGGTCGTAATCGCCGATGGAAAACCCACTGACCCCGCTGCCCATGGGAATGCGCGCTCGATCCGAGATGTCCTCAAACCGGAAGCCGCCCAGATTGCGGAACACGCGCGTGGCCGTGATCAAATCCACCAGCCCGTCGCCGTCGAAGTCGGCCCAGGCCGCGTTCAGCACGCGGCGCAGGGTCGGAGACAACCCGGATTTGTGGGTCACTTCCTCGAACCGGCCTCCCGGCCCGCCGCGATACAGAAACAAACCGCGCTCGTCTGTGATGAGAACGTCCTGGTGCCCGTCGTTGTCCACGTCCGCCAGGAAAACGCCGCCGGTGACGATGGGTCGTTGTTCGACCGGCACCTGCCAGTTGTCCTGAAACAACGCGCGGTTGATGCCCCATTCCCGCCCGACTTCGCGGAACAATTCGTGCGTCGCCACCGCCTCCTGCGCTTCGACGGCCCGCAGGCTGCGAATCCAACCTCCGCGCGTTGCGATTTCGTCGGCGTCCGGCACGCTGTTCAGCTCGAAGTCCAGCTTCGCCATCAGCTCGCCATGGCCGCCCGCCGTCCGCGGTCCGACCAGCCGGAACGCACAGCTCCCGCCCCATGCCCCGTCGAGGTCCTCCCGTTTCACGGGCAGCAGGCTCATCAGGGCCAGTTCGACTTTGGCGTCCGGCGCGAAGCGTTGGCGCAACTCCGTGAGAAACCTGGCGAACGTCCCGGCATCGCAGGCGGCGCCCGGATTCGTCTGGCGCCGCACCTTGAGCGTTGGCAAGTCGACTCCCTTTCCCTCCCCGACAGCGAGCGTGGCGCCCTGAAAGTTCGTCGAGAAAAACTGCGCCACCTTCGCCGCTTCCCCCGCGCGAATCGCCGCCGCCAGCGCCGGCCAGCCGCGGCGCGTCAGCACGAGGCCCCGCTGCTCGATATTCGCGAGGAAAACCCGCTCCGACTCCGCCAACGCCAGCGGACCGCCCGGACCCGGTCCAGACGCCGCCCCGGCGGAAATCGCGAGCGCAAAGCCGAATACCAGAACGCCGGCGCTGAAGACACACCAGCCGTTGACGGGGAGAAACGCCGCGCGTTGGGACTGCATAAGAAGCGACGGTGCCGATACTAAAGATTGGCTCCGGCGAAGTCAAGGTAGTAGGACAGGCTTCCAGTCTGTCGCCGGGGCTTCCAGCCCCAGTTTCTTCCGCGGGCAGGATGCCTGGAGAGACAGGCTGGAAGCCTGTCCTACTACGTCGCTCGGGCTCATGGTTATGATCCAATCAGCCTTCGCTTCGCTTCTTCCAAGGCATTGATCGCGCTCGAAAAACCAATTCGCCAAGGTTCACCGTCAGGCCTTGGATAAAATTCGATCTCCAGAACGTCCCGCTCTTGACTTACTTCCGCCCATTGCACATCGCCGAAAAAGATCTCGGCAACCAGCTTTTCCCGGTCAGGCGGACTCGATAAGCAGAGCCGGTATTTGTCTTTCGCGATCACTCGTTAACATAAGGTTCATCGGCGATTTCCGCTTAGGCAAAAGGAAAATGAGCATACTCGAAAATGCGGGGCTGACACTTTGTCTCGTCGCTCCCCTTCACCCGCAACCCCAAATGAAGATCACCCCCAACAGCGTCAGCGCCAGCCCGAGGACCCGCAGGTAACGTTGCACCTGCCCGTTCTGCCACAGCGAGAGCATCCGCGCGCCGAGGCGCAAGCTGCCGCAGCCCTGGTCGAAGCCGGGGTTGACGACCAGTTCATCGATGAACCGGCTCAACCAGGAGAGGCCAAGCGCGACCAGCGAGACGGCGCGGACCGCATTGTCCCACACTACTTCGTCGAGCCAGCGGCAGGCGCGGGCGCAGGCCGCGTTCCAGCGGAGAACAGAGAGTTCATAGAGTTCGTCGATGAAAAACTTCCCGCGCAGCACGGCGAACGTGTCGGGCTGGAGCTGTTCGAGCGGGTCGGGCTCTTCGGCCGTCTTCGGGCCGCGACGCGTGTAGAACCGCCAGCCCAGCGCGATGCCGCCCAGCGCGACGGCCGACGAGAGCAGCATCACGAACAGCACGCCGCCATCGAATTCGGCGCGCGCAGGCTTCCCGTGACCGCCCAGATAGCTCCGGAACCACGGCCACACCGGCGTGCCGAAGACGCTTAATCCCACGGCGCACACCGCGAGCACGGCCAACGGGATCGTCATCCACGACGGGCTTTCGTGCGGAACATAGCCGCCGGCGTGAGCCGGCGGGGTGACTTCATAGGGAGCATCCTCGCTTCCCAAATCGTGCGTCGAGGCCATGGAGCCGGCAGGGACGCGCTGCCGCGCGTCCAGGCCTGCCGGCAGGATGCCGGCGCTCCTAGCTCTATGAGAAGTGCCCGTGACCTCACGGTCGCGGCCACGGGGACTCCCAAAAAACACGAACCACATCTGCCGCGTCATGTAGAAAGCGGTCAGGAACGCGGCCGCGAGGCCAAAGAGAAACGGCAGTTTCCAATGGCTGGGCTGCCACAGCCATGCGGCGTGCAGAATCTCGTCCTTGCTCCAGAAGCCGGAGAAGAATAATGGCACTCCGGAGAGCGCCATCATACCGATGGCATAGGTCGCAAACGTCACGGGCATGAACTTCCTCAACCCGCCCATGCGCCGGATGTCCTGCTCCTCGTGGCAGCCGTGGATGACCGAGCCGGCCCCAAGGAACAGCAACGCCTTGAAGAAAGCATGCGTCAGCAGGTGGAACATCCCCACCGCCACGCCGCCCACGCCCAGGCCCATGAACATAAAGCCAAGCTGCGACACCGTGGAATAGGCCAGGATTCGCTTGAGGTCCGTCTGCGCGACGGCGATGAGCGCCGCAAACAGCGCGGTGATGGCGCCGATCCAGGTGACGGCCTTTAGAGCAGACGAAACATTGGCGGCCTTGCCGTGCGCCGATGCCCCCTCACCCGCCCTTCGGGCACCCTCTCCCCCATTGGGGGAGAGGGCAGGGGTGAGGAGGACTGCAGTTCCGGCACCCTCTCCCCCAGTGGGGGAGAGGGCAGGGGTGAGGGGGTTGGGCGTATCGGGATTTCCCATCGCCATCGCCGTGGCGCGCGCTTCCGCAGGAGGGATCACCGGCTGCGGCGCCGCTTCCATCAGCGGATACACCCGCGCCACGAGGAACACCCCCGCCGCCACCATCGTCGCCGCGTGGATGAGCGCACTGACGGGCGTCGGCCCCTCCATCGCGTCCGGCAGCCAGACGTGCAGCGGCACCTGGCCGGACTTGCCGATGGCGCCGCAGAAAATCAGCAGCGCGATCGCCGTGCTCACGCCCATGCCTATCCAGGTCGCTTGCACCACGAGCTTCCCGAGCGCGGCTTGTTCGAGACACCCCTTGCCGTCGTCGTAGAAGAGCAGCGTCCCCGTCTCCGCGTAAAGCCAGAGCAGGCCGATGAAGAACAACACGTCGCCGATGCGCGTCGTGATGAACGCCTTTCGGGCCGCGGCCGCCGCGCTCGGCTTGTGATACCAGAACCCGATGAGCAGGTAACTGGCCAGGCCGACCAGTTCCCAGCACATGAACAGGAGCAGGAGGCTGTTGGCCATGACCAGCCCGAGCATCGCCGCCGCAAACAGCGACAAAAAGCAGAAGAACCGCGTGAAGTTCTCGTCATGCGCCATGTAGCCGACGCTGTAAATGAAGATGAGCAGGCCGACGAAGCAGATCATCACCAACATCGCGGCCGTGAGGGGGTCGAGCATCCAGCCCAGCTTGAGCGAAGTTTCGCCGAGGACGAACCAACCGAAGTTGTACTTCTGCTGCGTGGCTTGATCACCCAGCGTCTGCGCAAACGCCGCGCAGGACAAAACCAACGCCGCCACCATCGACCCGATGGCCAGTGAGGCCGCAAACGCGCGCGCCCGCTGCCTGGCGAGCGCCGTCAACCCCGCCGCCAGCAGCGGCAGCGCGGCAATCCACCAGAGGTTTTGGATCGACCAGTTCATGCGCCTGAAACCGCGCGCTTTGTAAGGGCCGCTCCTCCGAACTTCAAGGCCGAACGCTTGCTCAGGCCGGCGGACGCCGGGCTGCCAGGATGGCCCGATGTTCGCGCTTGTTGTGCATCACCGATAGAACGAAGACCCCGTTATCCTGCACGAAAAACCACACGGAATATGGAAAGCGCTTCAACAGGACACGGCGAAAGTCAGCGTACCGAATGGCGTAACGCAGCGGAGCGCGGCCCGCGCTGCGGATGGCAGCCCGAATCGCATTGATGAATTGATCCCCCAGCCCGGGACAGCGCTCATCATACCAGCGCGCCGCTTCCCGAATCTCGGCCTCAACGGCCGGATGCTGTCCGGGCGCGGGCATCGGCCAGGTCGCGTTTCAAACGTTCGAAGTAGTCGTCGTCCATGGGATGCGCCAGGGACGGATTGGCGATCAACTGGTCGCGTCGCCTGAGGAGTTCGGCTTTTTCTTCGTCGGTCAGGTCGACCCCGTCGTCGATTTCTCCTGGAACGGAACGGCCGAGAAACTGGTCAAGCCATCCGGTCAGCCGCGCAAGATCTTCGGGCGGAAGCCGGCGAATCTGCTCTTCAAGTTGTTCCACGCTCATGGACGCATTTTACGCCTCCAATCCTGAAAGGCGAACGGAAAGTGGGTTTGCCCTGTGGTCCCGAACAGGGTCAAAAAGGAGGGGTCCCCTTCGCGGACATCCGCCTTGTTAGTTCATCCCTTGAAGAATTTGCTCTCCTCCCCATCCGTGAAATCCGTGTCATCCGCGGTCAAAAAACTCCGTGGCCACGGCCCCACACTCGCGCGGCAGAAGTGGGTGGTGCGAGCGTCCTCTCGAGCCGCCGCCCTGCGCCTTCGGGGTTGTTCTCCTTCCCACCTCTTCACCCAGGGCAGCCCGTTCCTCGCGGCGCCGGGCTGGAGGGCGCAATCCTTTCAGAATTGGCCCGACCGCGGCGCCCCGTCCAGGTGCGGCATCGGTCTGTAACCGGCGCCCTCCCGGGAAGCCTCGGCCCGAGGGTCGGGGCAGGGTTGCCGTTCAAGGGGTTGAAGCCCCCGCCGATAGTCGGTCTGTCGGGACGGAGACGGCTGCAATGAAGAATTGATTGAGCGGGCCGCCCGCCCTATTGTCTCAACTAAATCAATGTCCGCGGATTCCAGCAGAGCCAATCCAACCCCCGCCACCCGGCGGATGGATCTTGCCACGTTTTGGCGCGCGATGCCCAACGCGGGTGTCCTGCTCTGCTGGCTGGTGGCGTGGGCTGCGCTCTTTCAGTTTTGGGGCAACTCGACGCTCGGTTATGTGAAGAGTCCCTCCCTCTTCCGATGGTGGTGGTGGACGATGTCGGGCATCGACGACCAGGAGATGGCCTACGTCATGCCCGCGATCGTGCTCGGCCTGATCTGGTGGCGGCGGGAGGACATTGCGGCGCTGCCCAAACGGATCTGGTGGCCGGCATTGGCGCTGTTCCTCCTGGCGACGCTGTTGCACGTTCTGGGCTATCGCGTTCAGCAGGCGCGCGTGTCGGTCGTGGCGTTCTTCGCCGGGATCTACGCGTTGACGGGCCTGGTGTGGGGCTGGGCCTGGCTGCGCGCGACCTTGTTTCCATTTGCGCTGCTGGTGTTCTGCGTGCCGCTGGGCAGCGGGGCGGAGCCGGTGACAGTGCCCCTGCGACTGCTCGCGACCAAGATCACCTCGGTGTTCTGCCACGTCCTCGGGGTGAACGTCATTCACCAGGGCAACGTGCTACGCGACGCCGCGGGCAATTACGAATATGTTGTGGAGGCCGCGTGCAGCGGAATCAAGAGCCTCACGACGATCGTGGCGTTTAGCATCATCTGCGGGTACGTTTGCCTGAAGGCCGCCTGGCGGCGCATCCTGGTGGTGGGCACTGCCATTCCCATGGCGGTCGCGGCCAATGTGTGCCGTCTCACGATGATCGTGTTAGCCTCGGAAACCTTCGGGCGACAAGCGGGCGAATACGTCCACAAGAGTGCTTGGTTGAGCCTCGTGCCGTATATCCCGGCGTTCGGCGGCATCGGCCTGGTGGCCTACTGGCTGCGAGAACACCGAAAGCGCCGCGCGCCCGCAGCCGAGCCAGCGCCGTTGCTGGCCGCCAAAGCGGAATCGAAGTCGTGAATCGTCAGGCTCAAATCCTCGCCGGGGTTGTCCTCGTGCTGATTGGCGGCACGGCGCTATTGCTTTCGCACATGCAGTCCTCGCAGCAGCTTGGCCGGCCAGGCGTGCGGTTGACGGCCCAGAGTGTCTACGATGAGAACGGCGGGCTGGTCGCCACGAACTCCGTCGAGCTGCCCGAGCGCGTCCTGAACTTCCATTCGAAACCGATGCCCATCTCGACCAACGTGACGGCGTGGCTGCCGAAGGACACCACTTTTGGCGGCCGATACTACGAGGCGCCGGACGGATTCGGCATGACGCTGGGCGTGGTGTTGATGGGCTCCGACCGGACGAGCATTCACAAACCCGAGTATTGCCTGCCGGGCCAGGGCACCTCGATCGACCGGAAAGAGAGCCGGATCATTCCCGTACGAGAACCCCACGACTATGATCTTCCGGTGACCTGCTTCACCGTATCCCGCGAGGTGGAGGAGAAGGGCGTGCGAGGCCGGATCCAGGCCCTCTATTTGTTTTGGTTTGTAGCCGACGGCCAGATTAGCGCGGATCATAACCAACGCATGCTTTGGATGACGCAGGACCTCCTGACCACGGGGATTCTCCAGCGCTGGGCTTACATCTCGTGCTACTCGGTCTGCCCCCCCGGCCAGGAAAGCGCGGTTTTCGCCCGCATGGCGGAATTGATCAGCGCGGCGGTGCCCCGGTTCCAGTTGACTGCAGGCGCGCCAAGCCGTTTGGCGCGCAACCCTTGAGCTTCGCCTGATGCTTCGCCGCGACCGACAAATCCGGACCCAGATCGGCCAGTTGAAAGACGGCTTGCTGTGCGCGGTGAGCCTCTGGCTGGCGCACGCGCTGCGCGATCACTTTCCTTCGGAGATCCTGTTCTGGAAGTTTGAGCCGATTGATCCGTTTGATCGGTTCATGTGGCTGTTCCTGATCATTTTTCCGGGCGCGCCGCTCGTATTGGAATCGGTCAGGTTTTACCAGCGGCCGTTGTTCGGGAGCCGCGTGGAAACGGCCTGGCTGCTTTTCAAGGGCTGCTTCATCGTGGCGTCGGGCGTGATCCTTTTCTTGTTCCTTTGGCGCTACTCCCTGGCCCGCGGTGTCATTGTGCTCTTTGCGGCCATCAGCTTCCTGCTCGTTTTCGCCAGCGAGGAGTTGATGCGAGTTTTTTACCGGAGCCGGCTGGGCGTTTTGCAGATCAAGAAGCGCATGCTGCTCGTGGGCTCCGACGAGGACCGCCAGCGCCTCCGCGACGATATTCAGGCCAAGGGCATCGAGAACATCGACATCGTCGGCGAACTCGATCTCAATCTGAGCACGATTCCGGGACTGGCGAAACTGCTCCACCAGACTTCCGCCAACGGCGTCATCATCAACGCCCGGCACACCGTGTTCGGCGAAGTCGAGAAGGCCATCCAGGCCTGCGAAATCGAGGGCGTCGAAGCGTGGCTGGTGGCGGACTTCTTCAAGACGCAGGTTTCGAGCACCAGTCTGGATGACTTCTACGGGCGGCCGGTGCTGGTCTTTCGCTCTGCTCCCGAGACCTCCTGGCAGGGCGTGTTCAAGCAGATTCTTGATCTGGTGCTGGCGTTCATCCTCGTGGTGCTGCTGCTGCCCCTCTGGATTCTGGTGCCCCTGGCCATCCGCCTCAATTCCCCGGGGGCGGCCCTGTTCCGTCAGCGCCGTTGCGGGCTGAACGGCCAGCCCTTCACCATGATCAAATTCCGCTCGATGATCACCGACGCCGAGCAGCGCAAGCAGGAGCTGGCCGCCCTCAACGAAATGGGCGGCCCGGTCTTCAAGCTCTCCAATGACCCCCGCACCACCCCCGTCGGACGGATCCTGCGCAAGTATTCCATCGACGAGTTCCCGCAGCTCTTCAACGTGCTTCGCGGCGAGATGAGCCTCGTCGGTCCGCGCCCCTTGCCCGTCGACGAAGTCGCCCGCTTCGACGATCCCGCGCACCGCCGCCGCCTCAGCGTCAAGCCGGGCCTCACCTGCCTTTGGCAAATCAGCGGACGCAACAACGTCCGCGACTTCAAGGACTGGGTCCGCCTGGACCTCGAATACATCGACAACTGGTCGCTCTGGCTCGACCTGAAAATCCTCTGGCGGACGATTCCAGTCGTCCTCTCGGGCACGGGGGCGAAGTGAGAGAGCGGTTCGTAAAACGTGAAACGTAAAACGTAACTGGGAGTCGGACGTTCGAGCCGCCCAAGACCGCCGTTTCAGCTTACGTTTCACGTTTTACGTTTTACGTCTAAGGGGTCCTAACAATTGACAATCGGTCCTGACCGTGATGCGATGCCGCCATGCTCCGCCCTTGGCGCGTCCAATACCCCGGCACCATTTACCTCCTCAGGAACCGGGGCGACCGTCGCGAGAAGATCTTGCGCGATGACACCGACCGCCGCACTTCTCTTTCCACGCTGGGCCAGGTTTCCGACAAAACCGGCTGGCAAATCCACGCCTTTTGCCTCATGTCTCCCACTTGACCAGTGCGAATCCTGCACCATGACACATGAATCATTGTCGATTGTGAGGACCCCTTTCTGAGGTGGGCATCGTCGATGATGGGGACGAGCATTTTGCCGGCGCGATGGATTTTGAAGGCTTCCTGCACGAGCAGGCGTTCGCAACGATGGTCGCGGCCCTCGAACTCGATCTGGAAGGCCTCGCACAAAATGCGCAGGGTGTTGTGGTAGGCGTGAAGGGTGCGGTTTCAACGTTTCAACACTTCAACGGTTTCACGTTTCACGTTTCACGTTTCCCTCCCCTCCTGTATCAACCCGCCATGTCGAAACGCTTGACCCGCCATTCCCGCTCCGCCCAGCCCGTCTCCGTCGTCACCGGCGGCGCGGGATTCCTCGGTTCTCATCTGTTGGATCTGCTCCTGGCCCGTGGCCATCGGGTCATCGCCATCGACAATTTCATCACCGGTTCCGTCGCCAACATCGACCATCTGGCCGGCAACACCCGATTCCGTTTCATCCAGCAGGACGTCACCGAGTACATCTTTCTGAAGGGGCCGGTGGATTACGTGTGGCACTTCGCATCGCCGGCCAGCCCGGTGGACTACCTGGAGTTTCCCATCCAGACCCTCAAGGTCGGCTCGCTCGGAACGCACAAGGCCCTCGGGCTGGCCAAAGAAAAAGGCGCCCGTTTCCTGCTCGCCTCGACCTCGGAGATTTATGGCGACCCGCTCGTCCATCCGCAAACCGAAACGTACTGGGGCAACGTCAACACTCTCGGACCGCGCGGTTGTTACGACGAATCGAAGCGGTTCGCCGAGGCGCTCGTGATGGCTTACCATCGCGAGCACGACATCCAGACCCGCATCGTGCGCATCTTCAACACCTACGGCCCGCGCATGAGACTGCACGACGGCCGCGTCGTCCCGGCTTTCGTGAGCCAGGCCCTGGCCCACCGGCCCATCACGGTCTTTGGCGACGGCACCCAAACCCGCAGCTTCTGCTTCTGCTCGGATCTCATCGAGGGCATTTTCGGGCTGATGATGGGCCGCCACACCGAGCCAGTGAACATTGGCAATCCGCACGAGCTGACGATGCTCCAATTCGCCGAGGAAATCATCCGGGCCACCCGTTCGCGCAGCCGAATCGTTTTCAGGCCGCTGCCGCAGGATGACCCAAAACAACGCCGGCCTGACATCACTCGTGCGCGCAAATGGCTGAAGTGGGAACCGAAGGTGCCGCTGTCGGAGGGGCTGAAATCGACCATCGCCTACTTCCGCGGAAAGCTCGGACGGTAGGGAGGGCGACGCGCTGGGAGCGCCGGCATCTTGCCGGCAAGCGGCTTGGTTGGCATCGAGAAAATCGCCGGCAGGATGCCGGCGCTCCCAGTGGGAGGGTACCTGGCTCCGCCGACTACTACTTCGTCGCCTTCAGGAACGCGAGCAGGTCAGCAAGTTCCTGGCGGGTGAGCTGTTCGTCGAGGCCGGCGGGCATCACGCTCACCGCGCCGGGGCGCATCTCGGTGATGTCGGCGCGGGCGATGCGCGCCTCGACGCCGGGACCGGTGCCGAGCACGACCTCGTCGGGCGCATCGCGGCGCAGGACGCCGCTCTGC
>DASTLJ010000426.1:0-4694 GCA_035715125.1 Verrucomicrobiia bacterium | reverse complement strand
CGCCGGGAATTGCGTCCGCAGAATGCCTGCCAACACGAGCGCGCCGCCGGGCCGCACCCGGTTCACGATTCGATCGCGTTCCGACAGCAGCAGGTCGAGGATGAGATTGGCACAAACCATGTCGAATTTCTGGACAATCCGAAGCGGTTCGCGGGTCAGGTCGCGTTGCGCGAGTTGAAGCCGGCGCGCGACGCCGTTCTGGCGGGCGTTGGCCCGGGCGACGCGCACAGCCTCCGCATCGGCATCGTACGCCACTACCGGCCGGTAACCCAGTTTCACCGCCGCAATGGCGAGTATGCCCGAGCCGGTTCCGATGTCCAAAAGCGACTGCGCCTTGCCCGGCGTACGGCCCGCGACGATTTGTTCCAGGCAAAACCCCGTTGTCGGATGCTGGCCGGTCCCGAAACTCAACCCTGGATCGAGCACAACCACTTGCTGCCCGGCGCGCGGCCGGCGGCGAACCCAACTCGGCTTCACCAGCAGCGCGCGGCCGAACTCCATCGCCCGGAAGTGACGCTTCCAGGACTCGGCCCAGTCCTCGTGGCGCAGGCGGGTCGCCTGGATTCGCGCTTTGCCCAAGGCCACCCCGTGCTGCCGGATGCGCGCCAGACCGGTCTCGAGTTGTGCGCGAGCTTGGTTGGACCAATCGGATGGCGTGTCCACGTAGGCTGAAACGACCGTCCGTCCCGTTCTGGCGTCGTGCCACGCGACCGGTGGCGCCCCGAACACGCTTTCGAGCAACTCGCTTACCGCCTCCTCCGCCTCCGCTTGAACGGGAACGGAGATTCTCCAAAGCGACGCCTGTTTCATTTGGCGCGGGGGGAGGAGGCGGCGGGCATTGGGAAATGGTATTGGTGAGGGGCCTGTGGACGGAGCGTGGTGCGTGTTGCGTCAAGAATGAGGCTGGACGCCTGGACAATTCTTGACGCACCACGCATCACGCACCACGTGCGCCTCATCCCAGCGCCATCTGCTGCAACTCCAGCAAGCGCCCGATGCCCCCCTTGCCGAGCTGGAGCAACGCGGCCAGTTCTGCCTCGCTGAACGTCGCCTCCTCGCCGTTGCCTTGAAGTTCGATGAACTCGCCCGCCGCGTTCATCACGAGGTTCAGGTCCACGGCGGCGGCGACGTCCTCCGTGTAGCACAAATCGAGCATCGGCAGGCCGCCGACGATCCCGGCGCTGACGGCGGCGACCGGTTGCAACAGGGGGTTGCGCTCGAGCCGGCCCTCGCCCATCAGCTTCTTCACCGCCAGCGAGAGCGCCACGAACGCGCCGGTGATCGCCGCCGTGCGCGTTCCGCCATCGGCCTGGAGCACGTCGCAATCGGCCCAGATCGTGCGCGGGCCGACTTTTTCCAAATCAATCGCCGCGCGCAACGAACGGCCGATGAGCCGCTGAATCTCCTGCGAGCGGCCGTCGATTTTCCCTTTCGAACTGTCGCGCGCCTTTCGTTGCAACGTCGAATAAGGCAGCATGGAATACTCCGCCGTGATCCAGCCGCCCGCCACGCCCTGGTCCTTCATCCACTTGGGCACGGTTTCCTCGACGGTGACCCCGCAGATCACGCGGGTGTTCCCCCACTCGATGAGCGTCGAGCCGGTCGCGTGCGGCGCGATGTGGTTCTGGAAGCGGATCGGCCGCAATTCGTCCGGCTTCCGGCCGTCGGCCCGGGTCGCTGGCAGGTCGGTCATACGTCGCGAAGACTAAAGGGTCATCCGCCGAAGTTCAAATCAACTCTCGGGGAAGGGAGAAGGTATGAGGTATGAGGTATGACGTATGAATTTGCCGATGGCCGCCCCTGCTGATTTCATACCTCATACCTCATACCTCATACCTCATACCTTACTCAGGCCGCCGCCAAACACTCCTTGAATGCCCGATTCCCCCCGGTCGTCATGGATAAACCTTTATGAACGAAACGCAAACGCATCTGACGACCCGCCGCACTTTTCTCAAGAACACCGGCACAATCGCCGCCGCCTCCGCGCTCGCGGGCGTCGCCATCCCCCACGTCCATGCCGCTCCCAATAATACGACGCAACTCGCCCTGGTCGGCTGCGGCGGGCGGGGCACCGGCGCTGTTGCCAACGCTCTCGGCACCAAAGGCGGCCCCGTCACGCTCGCCGCAATGGCGGACGTCTTCGAGCACAGACTCACCGGCTCGTACGACACGCTCAAGAAACAATTCAACGACCTGATCGACGTGCCCGAGGACAAAAAGTTCATCGGGTTCGACGCTTACAAGCACGCGATGGACTCGCTCAAGCCCGGCGACGTCGTCATCCTGACCACGCCGTGCGGCTTCCGCTGGGTTCACTTCGCTTACGCCATCCAAAAGGGCCTCAATGTTTTCATGGAGAAACCCGTCACCACCGACGGTCCCGCCTGCCGCAAGATGCTCGTGCTTGCGGAGCAGGCGACGGCGAAAAACTTGAAGGTGGGAGTGGGCTTGATGTCGCGTCACAGCCGGGCGCTTCAGGAATTGCAAAAGCGCATTCAGGACGGGGAAATCGGCGAACTCAACATGCTGCGCGGTTATCGGATGGCTGGACCGCTCGTGACGGCCTTTTCGGAAAAGTGGCCCGGCAAACCGAGCGAACTGCTCTGGCAGATTTCACGCTTTCACAGTTTCCTGTGGTTGAGCGGCGGGTGCTTCAGCGACTTTTACATCCACCACATCGATCACCTTTGCATGATGAAGAGCGCCTGGCCGATCAAGGCGCAAGCCCTGGGCGGACGGCACTATCGCAACAGCCCCGAGGGGCATCTTTACATCGATCAAAACTTCGATTCGTACGCCGTGGAATACACCTTCGAGGACGGCGCGAAGCTGTATATGGACGGCCGTTGCGTCATCGGCGCCGAAAACATCTACTCCAGCTACGTCCATGGCAGCGGCGGCATGGCCGTTGTTTCAAAGAATGGCGATTGCGGGATGCCCTCGAGCACTTACAAGTCGCAAACCCAGCAGCGCGAAAGCATGATCTGGACCTCCAAAGTGGATCCCAAGGAGACGGATCCCTATCTGAACGAATGGAACGATCTCATGGCGGCCATCCGCAACGACCAGCCGTACAACGAAGCCAGGCGAGGCGTTGAAGCCAGCCTCGTCACCAGCATGGGCCGCATGGCCGCGCACACTGCGCAGGAAGTGACCTACGAACAGATGCTCAACTGCGAGCACGAATTCGCCCCCGGCATCGACACGCTCACGATGGACAGCCCCACCCCACTCCCGTCCGACGCCAACGGCAAGTATCCCATCCCCCGGCCTGGCCTCGTAAAGAACCGCGAGTATTGAAAGGGCACTTCGGCTCCCTTTCCCCCATCGTATGTGTTTAGCGTGCCTGCGGCGCTGAAGGCATGGAGTCCCGGCTTTAGCCGGTTGGGCATCCGGCTAGAACCAGCCCGCCATAACTTCGGTCGCGCTGCCGGCTAAAGCCGGGACTCCATGCGGGGAGTGCCGCCCGCCGCTAAACAGGTACAAGGGGGAGAAGGAGTCTAGCAAGATGCCGGCGCTCCCAGTGGCAGGCGCTCTCCGTAAAAACCTCGACTTCCCAAAAACTTGACCCGTGGCTACGGTCGCGGCGTGAAAACAAATGCACGCCACCAGGCCGCACAACGATCCGCCTTGCGCAAAGCGCCGAAGATCAGTTACGCGCGCCTTCAGCACCTCAGACACGAAACGCTCGAACACGATTCCAAGCGCGTCACCAGCGGCCGGGCTGCGCCCGAAGAGATCCAGCTCGAAAGCCGTCTGTTCACCGATGAGGAAATAAAAACCTTCAAGCTGGCCAATCTGGAGCAAGTGCTCGCAAAAACCCAATGACTTCACTCACCCCTGCCCTGCCCTCGGGCCATTTCAAAAGCCTCCTCGCCGCCGCTTCCGGGGTCGGGTTGCGTCCGCTCGTCACCGGCGAACACGCCGCGTATTTCTGGGGCCGTTATTTCGCTTCGCAAGAGCCGGCCATGAAACATTTGCTCCCCGAGACGGGCAAATCGCTCGTGCTGCTCGGTGATGCCAGCAGTCTCGTCGCCCTGGCTCAGGCCTTGCAGGCGCCCTTCCACCGCGTCCGGGCCGGCGGCCCGCGGCCCGTGCTGGGCGTCATCCCATTGACCGCCTCCAACGGCAGCCAGCTCCAGGTCGAGTTTGTCCAGCGGCTCGCGGGCGTGACGCCGCAGGAGGTCCAGCGGGGCGCCGCCGAAATGGCCAGCCCCGACTTGGGTGTGTCGCTGCGTTTGCCCTCGCCCTTCACGTGCCTCAAAGTGAAGTGCCAGGAGATGACGGCGCACCTGGCTGACAATTCCAAGGACTTGAACCATCTGAGCACTCTGGTCCTCTCCAATCGCGCCCTGCTCCGGGAAGGCGTCAAAGCCGCCGAAAACGAAACCATCGCCGAAACCAAACTGCTTGCGGCGATGAAGACGATCTTCCAGTTCACGCAATCACGCCAGGCCCGGCACACCGGTGAAACGCTCAAACTGGATTGGCTCCAGCTTTTCCCCGTGGTCGAGTTGATGAAAACGACGCGCGCGCGGCTGCGAAAATTTTTCCAATCCCGGCTGCAGGCCACCTTCCCCTCCTGCCCGCGGGTGCCGTCCTGAAGCGGGGGCGCGCGCTGACTTCCATCGTTGAACTCAATTGTCTTTTGATTCGAGTGACCATGCCGCCTAGACTTAGGTTTTTTGTCG
>DASTLJ010000425.1:0-15252 GCA_035715125.1 Verrucomicrobiia bacterium | reverse complement strand
GGGGAGCGCAGATTCTGGAGCATCTCGTCGAAGGCATCGTGGCGTTTTGCGACGTGGACCTGGAGCCGCACGAGACGGAGATCGACTTCTCCCGCCAACCGCTGCCTGCGTCGAAGAAACTTGGGACCATCGGGCTGTGGGTCGGCCTGCATGGCGAGAGCTTCCTTGAAGCCGGCCTGCACCATCTGGAATGTCGTTTCGACCACGAACTGCTGCGCGAGCAACTCGGCGCCCTGGAGGTAAAGACGATGAATCCGTTCTCCGATTTCCCGTTCCTCAAACAAGCCTTCACCGAGGGCGAACGCTGGCCCGTGCGACGGGAGCGGGCCGAGCGGTTGTTGCGCGAGGGATGGATCGACGAAAAGCAGTTCCAGCAGTTCAAGAACGAGGGGGCCATCGGCAGCCATCTGGAAAATCTCCAGCGCAAAGGCGGCTTCAAGGGGTTCAACCAGAAGAGCGTCAGCGTCATCATCACCGCCACGGACCCGCGCTTACAGGCGGCGGGCCCGACTGGCGCGTAGCGACCCGTTGCAGCTTGACGGCCTTTGGCGGCTCCACAATCTTACAGCCGTGAAGACGCTGACGATGGAAAAGCTGTCTCACGGAACGGCACGCTTGGCCCCAGCATGAAACCGAAATCCAACGCCAAACCCAAACGCGTGGAGATGGGCGATCACATCGTGGCCGATCCTTTGGTTTGCCACGGCAAACCCACCTTTAAAGGCACCCGTATCATGGTCTGGCAGGTGCTGGACGACGTGGCCGATGGACACTCCTGGGAATTCATTTGCCGCGTCCGCTGGGGCGGGCGGCTCCCGCTCGCCGCCGTCGCCGAGGCCGTCAAGCTCGCTCGCCGCGCGCTCCTCGACAAGCAAGGACGCCTCGCGGCTTGAACCTGCTGGATTACCTCGTCGCCACCTTGTCTCCCTTGGCGGGCGGGCGCTCTTTCTTTTCGGGGGCGCGCTTGGAGTAGAGGCCGATGCCCTTGAGCAAATCCATCGCCCGCTCCAGTTGCACGTCGCGCGCCGCCTTCACCCGCTCCTGGTCCGCCTCGGGCTGTGACTCGATGCCGCCGGGGGTGCGCTGGTAAAAGACAGAGCGCAGTTCCTCGTCACTCATCTCCACCTTGATGTCGGGTGTGATGCCTTCCGCGTGGATGACTTTGTGGCTGGGCGTGTAATACTTGGCGGTGGTCAGCCGAAGGGCGGAGCCGTCCGGCATCGGGAGGATGCTCTGCACGGAACCTTTGCCGAAGGTCTTCTCGCCGACAATGAGGGCCTTGCACTTGCGCTCGGCGGTGCAGTCCTGGAGGCAGCCGGCGACGATTTCGGAGGCGCTGGCGCTGCCATTGCTGACGAGCACGACCATGGGGAGGGCGGGGTGCTTGCCGCGCCCTTTGCCGTGGTAGGCGGCACGGGTGCGGGTGTCGCGGCCTTCGGTGGTGACGACGAGCTGGCCGGCGGGGAGGAATTTTTCGCAAACTTTTACGGCTTGATCGAGCAAGCCTCCGGGATTTTCGCGCAGGTCGAGGATGAAGGATTCGGCGCCCTTGGTTTCGAGGCGCTTGAGGGCTTCTTCGAGGTCGTCGGCGGTGTGCTCGCCGAACTGCAGGAGCCGGACGTAGCCGACGTTGTCTTCGCTGAGGGGAAAGGTGTCGGGCTTGGTGAGGTCGTTGCCCTGGATGTCCCTCACGGTGGGCACCGGGATGTTCGCGCGGGTCAGCGTGTAGTCCTTCGTCACGCCGGTGGAAGGGCGGAAGACGGTAATGGTAACGTCGGTGCCGGGGGTGCCGCGCAGCCGCTTGACGGCCTCGGTGATGCCGAGGCGCTCGGCGGCGCGGCCTTCAATCCTGGTGATGCGGTCGCCGGTGAGGATGCCGGCCTTGAAGGCGGGGTGGCCTTCCATCGGCGAGACGACGGTGAGGAAACCATCCTTGACCATAATCTGGATGCCGACGCCGCCGAATTCGCCCTGCGTGTCCTTCTTGAGTTCGTCGTACTTGGCGTTGTCCATGAACTCGCTGTGCGGGTCGAGGTTGTTGAGCATGCCCTTTAGGGCATCGTGGATGAGCTTCTGGTAGGTAAGTTCGTCGCCATCCACATATTCCTGGCGCACGCGATCCAGGACGGAGGTGAAGAGTTTCAGGTTGGTCAGGGCGTCGTCCTTTTCGGCGGCCTGCACGTTGGAAAGGTAAACCTGCGCGCCGACGAACAGGTTGACCGCGAGCAGGCCAAGGAGAAGACCGTAACAGACGCGTCGTTTCATATGAATTGCATATTTCAATTGCAGGGACGGTAAGGCCCGGAAGGCCGATTGGCAAGGAGGGGAAGGCGTAAAACGTAAAACGTAAAACGTGAAACGTGAAACGTACTGGCAGGGCGACGCCGGAAGCGTGATGTTCGCAAGCTATTTACGTTTCACGTTTTACGTTTTACGCCTCCCTTTGTCCCTACATCATCCTCAGCAGCGTCTCCGCCATTTCGCTCGGAGTTGCGGCGACGCCGATGCCGGCGGCTTTGAATGCTTCGATTTTCGCCGCCGCCGTGCCTTTGCCGCCGCTGACGATGGCGCCGGCGTGGCCCATGCGGCGGCCGGGGGGAGCGGTCGCCCCGGCGATAAAGCCGGCGACGGGCTTGCGGCCGTGTTGCTTGATCCACTCGGCGGCTTCTTCCTCGGCGCTGCCGCCGATTTCGCCGATCAGGATGATGCCTTTGGTCTCCGGGTCGTCCATGAACAGTTGGATCACGTCCAGGTGCGAGGTGCCATTGACGGGGTCGCCGCCGATGCCGACGCAAGTGCTCTGGCCGGCGCCACGGCTGGTGAGTTGCCAGACCGCTTCGTAGGTCAGAGTGCCGCTTCGGCTCACGACGCCAACGTTGCCCTTCCTATGGATGTAACCGGGTGCGATGCCGATGCGGCAGCCGCCGTGGCTCTCCTTGCCTTCGCCGGGGGTGACGATGCCGGGACAGTTCGGGCCAATGAGCCGCGTGCGGGAGCCGCGCATCGCCTGCTTCACCCGAATCATGTCGCGCACAGGAATGCCTTCGGTGATGGCGACGACCAGGTCCAGCCCGGCATCCACCCCTTCGAGGATGGCGTCCGCGGCGAAGGGGGGCGGCACGAACACCGCACTGGCGCGGGCGCCGGTGGCCTTTACCGCCTCACTCACGGTGTCGAAGATGGGCACCTTTTTTCCATCGTGCGCGAAGACTTGCCCGCCCTTGCCGGGGGTGACGCCGGCAACGACCTGTGAACCGTAGTCGATGGAGAGCCGGGCGTGGCGTCCGCCGAATTCGCCGGTGATTCCCTGGACGAGGATTTTAGTGTCGGGTTTGACAAGGATGGCCATCGGATGGTTGCGATTTAAGATTTGAGATTTGAAATTTGAAATTTGAAATTTGAGATTGAGTCAAGCGGCCTTGCGTTTGTGAATGCAAAGCGTGTTGCCGTCCGGGTCGAACACCATCGCCATGCGGCAGATGGGCGTGGGAAACGGTTCCAAACGGAACTTCACATTGTTGGCGCGGAGGTGCGCGATGGCGGCGTCGAAGTCCTCGACCTCCAGTGCGACCGAGCAACCATCAGGACTGGGCTTCCAACCGGGGGCGCTGCCGATGGACAACGCGTACGGGCCGAACTCGTATTCCACCCATTTGCCATTCAGCGTGTCGGTGACCGTGGTCGGCTTCAACCGGAGCACGCCCTCGTAGAAAGCGCGGGCGCGGGGCATGTCGGTGACGGCGTAACAAGCGAAGGCGATTTCGGTGACGTGGAGCATGCGAGTATGCGTCATGTCGGGGTCGAAACGTGAATGGAGTCACGCGCTGAGCCTTAGCCGCTTCTTTTGGACAACCACTGCGGTCTCACCTTTGAAAACCTTGTACGAGTGTTTCGCCGCGGCCTTGCGATACATCTCCGCTTGTTTTTCGAGGTCGTGACCGCACTTTGCAGCGACCTTCCGCCGGAGCGTTCGCAGCCACTCAAGGCCATCGTCGTAATTATTAGTCGTCTTCATTGACTTCGAGCAGTTGCAGTGGCGTCACGATTTTCGGTGTCGCCAGCCCAATCATCCAGTTCACACGGACAATGTGATCCAGCTTGTTTGGGTTTGCCAGATGTTTGCAATTCCAAGTCACCAGATATTCGCACTTGTAAACAGTGGCGAGGGCCAGATGCGTCGCATCGCCGAACACATCCGCCGGCATCAGTTTGTGCAGCGAGTAGAACTCCACGACTTCTTGAACCGTGTCGGAATCTTCCAGGACGGGCAGGCGTTTCGCGAACGCCAATGCTTCCCGGCGTTTCGGCCCCGGCGTCAGTTCCAACTCCGCAAGCACTGAGTATCCCGTCAGGAGGATCGTTCCCGCCTTCTTCGGCGTGTTCCACCACAGTCGCGTCCAATGCCGCCGCGAACGCACTTCCATCGAACTCCGCCGGTCGTGGTAGAAACTCGGAATCGTCGTTTCGATGTAGAACTTCATTCAGGGCTGATCCCGTTCACCTCACGGCCACCTCGGTCCCCGAGTTGCCCGATGGGCGCTGGCCCGGATTCGACCAAAGTTCCTTTACGGGCGAAAATGTTGTTCTTCACGCTGCTGGAATCGGCCCGCCTGCCACGAGTTTCTTGGCCCGGGAATCCACGCGCAGGTTCATTCCTTCGAGCGACCGCGCCCCGAGAATCTGCAAATCTCCCGGCTCGCCAAAGATGACTTCATCCGTGGTAAGGGCGTCGCCGACACGAATGATGGCGAAGCCAACGGCTCGGGTAATTTGCTGGCCGTTCGCCATGAGGAACGTGTAGTCCTTCTTCTCACGCTTGATGCCAATCTTCTTCAGCGTGTTCGCTTCGATCCAGGTAAACTCGGCGCCGGTATCCACGAGCACTTTGGGGACATCCACCGACTTTTTCCGGTCAATGTGATTTTCCACCCGGCAGCTTGTGTAGAAAGTTCCCATCCGCTTCTTCATGTCAACAGGCTATCACCGTGCGACGGCCTTGACCACCTTCAGCGCCGCGTCGGCCATTGAATCGCCCGTGATGAGCGAGAGGCCGCTCTCGGCCAGTGTCTTCCGGCCGGCCTCGACGTTATTGCCTTCGAGGCGCACGACGAGCGGGAGCTTCAGGCCCGTCTCCTTCACGGCCGCGACGATGCCGGTGGCGATGACGTTGCAATCCATGATGCCGCCGAAGATGTTCACGAAGATCGCCTTGACGTGCGGGTCGCTGAGGATGATTTGGAAGGCCGCCGAGACTTGTTCCTTGCTGGCGCCACCGCCCACGTCGAGGAAGTTGGCCGGGCTGCCGCCGAAGTGCTGGATGATGTCCATCGTCGCCATCGCCAGGCCGGCGCCGTTGACGAGGCAGGCGATGGAACCATCGAGCTTGATGTAATTGAGGTTGAACTTGCTGGCCTCGATCTCCAATGGCGATTCCTCGGCCAAATCGCGCATCGCCTGAAGGTCGGCGTGCCGGTAGAGCGCGTTGTCGTCCAGGCCGATCTTGGCGTCCACGGCGACGAGCCTTTCCTTGGCATCGGCGCCGACGCAAATGCAGAGCGGGTTGATCTCGACCATCGCCGCGTCGCATTCCCACCAGGTTTTGTAGACTCCGGCAAGCAGCTTCGCGCACTGGCTGGCAAGGTCGCCCTTGAGGCCGAGCGCGGCGGCCAGCTTTCGGCCCTGCCACGGCTGGAAGCCCATCGCGGGATCGATGTGTTCCTTGATGATTTTCTCTGGCGTCCTCTCGGCGACTTCCTCGATGTCCACGCCGCCTTCGGTGCTGGCCATGACGAGGGGCTTGCTCACGGCGCGGTCCAGCAGCACGGCGAGGTAGAATTCCTTCTGGATCTCCTCCGCCGATGCAACGAGCACGGTATTGACGACCCTGCCGTCAGGACCGGTTTGTTTGGTGACGAGCGTATTGCCGAGCATCGCTTTCGCGTGCGCCGTGGCTTCCTCGACGGATTTGGCGAGTTTCACGCCGCCCTTGAAACCGTCCTTGAAGGTTCCTTTGCCCCGTCCGCCGGCATGGATTTGCGATTTCACGACGGCAAGTTGATGGCCGGAATTGAAGATTTTGTCGGCCGCGGCGCGGGCGTCCTCGACCGTTCTGCACGGCGCCCCGTCGGGAACTGTGACACCATACTGCTTGAGCAACTGTTTGGCCTGGTACTCGTGAATATTCATAATCGAGCGCCCGTTATTCGAAACTTGTTTTTAGGTTCTCCAGCGCCGCCGCTTTCAGCAATTTGTCGCCGAGGGAATAAAGCGGGACCTGGAGCCTGTCAGCCAACTCCAGATAGGCCGCGTCGTAGGCGGTCAACTGATGCTTCTGAGCGAAGTGGAAAATCCGCCGCCGGCAAACGGCATCGGTCTGCTCATGGAACTCGCCCTGGATGCGGCCGAAAAGCTCGCGGGCTTCGGCGAACCCTTCGTCATCCAGGCGCTTGCGCCGGTGGGCGACCAGGAGCGCGTTGATCACCTCGTAATTCCACAGCCCCGGCATGTTGAACTGGAGCTCGCCGTTCTCGTACGCGGCCAGGATGCGTTCGCCCTCGGCGCTCGATTCATCCGGGAGCAGCCAACTGGCGGCGCGGGCGGCATCCACGACGCAGTGCTTCAACGCCGCCCCCAATCCACCAGTTGCTTCAACGTCTCAGGGCCCCGCTTGCTGCGGGCGCGCAACGCGCGACAGCGGGACACCAGCGAGTCGTTGCGGCGCGGCGCGGCGCCGTCCTTGGGCTCAATGCCGGAGAGCACAGCGACGGGCTGGCCTCGCCGGGTGATGTGGAACACCTGTCCGCGTTGGACTTTTTCCAGCAGCTCCGAGAGCCGGGTCTTGGCCTCAAACGCTCCAATCTGCTGAATCTTCATACAACTAGTTTATTGATCTGGTTTGAACTGTCAAGCGACGGGACGACGCCGTACTGCTTGAGCAATTGTGTGGCCTGGTATTCGTGAATGTTCATTTCCGATTAGTCTTGCGCGATTGAATTCGCGTCCCTATCAGAAAGCAACTGCTAACCAAACCAAGCATCCCAAATGAAACCGCATCACGGCACGCTCATCCTGATCCTCGGCATCCTCAGCTTGTTCATGTGCAGCATCTTCACCGGCATCCCGGCGTGGGTCATGGCCAACTCCGATCTGCGGGAGATGGACGCTGGAACGATGGATCCAAGTGGTCGTGGTGCGACCCAGGCGGGAAAAGTCTGCGGAATCATTTCCGTGGTTCTGGCAGTGCTCTGTATGCTCCTTGTCATCGCGATGTTTGTCCTCGGGTTCGGTTTCTTTGCGCTCCATCAACAGCAGGGGTAAAGCGGTGGCGTTGGCCGGAACGGGAGGGGCAGCAAGCTTGCCCTTTCACCGCTGATCCAGCGGCACGATTTTCAATCCAACCGGTCCCGTGTAGATGGACTGCGGCCGGATGAGCCGGTTGTCCGCAAGCTGTTCCAGCACGTGCGCCGTCCAACCGCTGGTGCGGGCGATGGCGAAGATGGGCGTGAACAAATCCGTCGGAATGCCGAGCGAGTAATAGACCGTGGCGGAGTAGAAATCCACGTTGGCGTTCAGCCCCTTCTTCTTGAGCATGATATCGGCGATGCGCTCGCTCATCTGAATCCACTTCTTGTCGCCGATTTTCTCGCAAAGGACCTGTGCCATGCGCTTGAGGTGCGGGGCGCGCGGGTCGAGCACCTTGTAGACGCGGTGGCCGATGCCCATGATCTTGCGCTTGTAGGCCAGGGCGTCCTCGATGTAACCGTCTACCTTGTCGAGCGAGCCGATCTCCTGGAGCATCTTGATGACGCCCTCGTTGGCGCCGCCGTGGAGCGGGCCTTTGAGCGTGCCAATGGCGGTCGTGATGGCCGAATACATGTCGGAGAGCGTGGCGATGGTGACCCGTGCGCTGAACGTCGAGGCGTTCATGCCGTGGTCGGCGTGCAGCACGTAGCACAAGTCCAGAGTTTCCTCGGCCTCTTTCGAGGGCCGCTCCCCATTGATCATGTAGAGAAAATTCGCCGCTTCACCCAGCGCCGGGTCGGGATGCACCAGGCCCTTGCGCGTGCGGTGACGGTGGAAATAGGCGGTGACCACCGGGATTTGCGCGACGAGCCGCAGCGCCTTGCGCCGCTGGTCGTGCTGCGAATCATCATCGCACGCCGGGTCGAAGCAGCCGAGCACCGAGACCCCCGTGCGCAAGGCGTGCATCGGCGGGGTGTCCCGGGGCAGCTCGCGGATGATGTCGACGACCCCCTCGGGCAGCTCGCGGTACTCCGCGAAGGTCTTCTTCAGCTCGGCCAGCTCGTGCTCGTTCGGCAGGTAATTGTGGTGCAGCAGGAAGACGACTTCCTCGTAACTTACGTTGCCCGCCAGTTCATTGATGTCGTAGCCGCAGTAGATCAACTGGCCGATGTCGCCGCGCACATCGCTCAGCCGCGTACTGGCCGCCACGACGCCTTCCAGGCCTTTCGAGGGTGTGACCGGGTCGCTCATGCGAAAGATATTCCGGGCAATTTAGGAACCGATGCGCACAGGGTCAACGGTTTTCGCCGTAGCGCAGGCTGCCCAGCCTGCTGTATCGCGGCTTGCCAACCCGCGAACGTGCGAACCGAGCTGGACGTCGGTTGGATTTCACAACGCCCGCCGACTGGCAGTCGGCGAAACAGCCGACAGGGCTGTCTGCGCTACCGGCACAAGCTCCGGGCACGCATCGGAAATGCGTCGCCGGTGGCATTCGACCATCCTGGTTTCCCGCCCGTCCCCGCATCGCTGAAATTACAAAGATGTAATTGGAAAAATTCCCGGCGGGCTTTTAAACAATCTTCCCCCGTGGCGCGAAGGTCGCGGGGTCCATTGGGCTCAACTGAACGGAGCACGAGACATGATAAAAGTCGAAAACCTGGAAAAACATTTCGGCACGAAACGGGCCGTGGCTGGGATCACCTTCTCGCTCGAACGGGGCGAGATCCTCGGTTTCCTCGGGCCCAACGGCGCGGGCAAGTCCACCACCATGCGCATGCTCACCGGCTTCATCCCGCCCACGGCCGGCAGCATCACCGTCGGCGGCTACGACATGCTGGAGAATCCCATTCCGGCCAAGAAGCTCCTCGGCTACCTGCCCGAAAACGCGCCCTGCTACGCGGACATGACGGTCCACGGTTTCCTCAGCTTCTGCGCGGAACTGCGCGGTTTGCGCGGTGAGGCCCGCAAGAAGGCCGTGCACCGCGCCATCGAGATGTGCTTTCTGGAACCGGTCATCTACCAGAGCACCGACACGCTCTCCAAGGGTTACAAGCACCGCACCTGCCTGGCGCAGTCGATCCTGCACGACCCGGACATCCTCGTGCTCGACGAGCCGACCGACGGCCTGGACCCGAACCAGAAACACGAGGCCCGCCAGCTCATCCGCCGCATGGGCGAGAAGAAGGCGATCATTTTTTCGACGCACATCCTCGAGGAAGTCGATGCCGTCTGCACGCGGGCGATCATCATCGACCGGGGCAAGATCGTCGCCAACGGCACGCCGGCGGATTTGCGGGGGCGCTCGGAAATCTCCGGCGCCGTCTCGCTGCGCGTCATCGGCACGGCGGCCGAGGCGGTGAAGGCACGCCTGGCGCTGGTCATCGGCGCCAAGCGGGCGTCCATCGTGAAGGAGGAAGGCGCGGTCGTCTGGGCGCGCGTCTATCCGGAAGCGCACTCGCAAAACGGCGCGCTGGCCCGGCACGTCGCCGACGCCGCGCAGAAGGAAAGCTGGAAGGTCGAGGAACTGCACACCGAGGAAGGCCGGCTCGACGAAGTGTTCCGCCACATCACGTGGTCGGAGACCGGAAAACAGGAGGAAAAGCCATGAATGATTCCGCTCGCAACATCTGGACCATCGCCAAGCGCGAGCTGAGCGGCTACTTCGCCTCGCCGGTGGCCTATGTGTTCATCGTAATCTTCTTGCTGCTGACAGGCTTCTTCACTTTCATGCTCGGGGGTTTTTTCGAGCGGGGTGAGGCGTCGCTCGCGTCGTTTTTCATGTGGCACCCGTGGCTTTACCTGTTCCTGGTGCCGGCGGCGGGGATGCGCCTGTGGTCCGAGGAACGCCGCCTGCACACCATGGAACTGCTGCTCACCATGCCGATTACGGCGTGGCAGGCCATTGTCGGAAAGTTTCTCGCGTCCTGGTTGTTTTTGATCCTGGCGCTGGCGCTGACGTTTCCGGTCGTCATCACGGTCTGCTACCTGGGCGACGCGGATCTCGGCGTCATCTTCACCGGCTACGTCGGGAGCGCGTTGCTCTCCGGAGGTTACCTGGCGGTGGCTTGCCTGACCAGCTCGATGACGCGCAACCAGGTCATCAGCCTGATCCTGTCGGTGACGGTTTGTTTCGTTCTCATCATGGCGGGCTGGGAACCGGTGACAAACTTTCTGCTGGGCTTACGCTGGATGCCCGGCTGGTTCGTGACGCTGGTTTCCTCCTTCAGCGTCATGCCGCACTTCATCGGGTTCCAGCGCGGCGTTCTCGACTCGCGGGACGTCATCTATTTCGCCTCGCTGATCGGGCTGGCCCTCTTCGGCACGGGCGTCATCATTCGCAATCTTCGCGCCGGTTGAGTCAACCTTTCACTACTCCGAGCCATGAAACAGAAAAGAACCGAAACGTTGCTCTACTCGGCTGCCGGTGTCGCGGTGATGTTCCTGATCATTATCGCCGTCAACGTCATCACCAGCGTCTTCAAGACGCGGATTGATCTGACCGAGGAAAGGCTCTACACGCTGGCCCCTGGCACCAAGGCGATCCTCAAGAAGCTCGATAGCCCGGTCGAAATCCGATTCTACTATTCAAAAGGCGAAACCCGCAAGCCTTCCGAATTCGAGAACTACGCCCGGGCGGTCGAAGACCTCCTGGGCGAACTGCGCCAGGCGTCCGGTGGCAAGATTGAAATCAAGAAGTTCGATCCACAACCCGACTCGGAAGCCGAGGACCTGGCGAACCTCGACGGTGTCGAGGGCCAGTTGCTCCAGACGGGCGAAAAGTTTTATCTGGGCCTGTGCGTGAGTCTCGACCCGCTGAAGTCGGCAATTCCGTTCCTGGCGCCCCAGCAGGAGAAGAGCCTCGAATACGACGTGGTCCGGGCCATCGCGCAGGTGCTCTCGACCAACAAACCGGTCCTCGGCGTGATGACCGCGCTGCCGGTCTTCGGCCAGCCGATGAATCCGATGATGGCGCGCATGGGCCAGCAGGGACAGGATCCGTGGGCGTTCATTTCCGAACTCAAGCGCAGTTTCGAGGTCAAGCAGCTCAATTTCGACGTGGACAAGATCGACGACGACATCAAGGTGCTGCTCGTCATTCATCCCAAGGACGTCAAGGACACCGCCCAATACGCCCTCGACCAGTTCATCATGCGCGGCGGCAGGCTCATCGCCTGCCTGGACGCGATGTGCCTGGCGGACGCCAACCGCCAGAATCCGATGATGCCCATGCCTGGCGGCCCCTCGAACCTCGACAAGCTGCTCAAGGCCTGGGGCGTCACCTTCGAGACCACCAAGGTCATCGCCGACATGAACCTCGCCCGCAAGCTGCGCACGCGTCAGAACGCGCCGCCGGAGCTGATGCCCAACCTGCTGTTCCTCACGGACAAATCGATCAACAAGCAGGAAGTCATCGCCAGCCAGCTCGACGAGTTGCTTTTTGCCTTTCCCGGCCATTTCACGGGCACGCCGGTGGCCGGCCTGAAGCAAACCATCCTCCTCACCAGTTCGACCAACGCCCAGCCGGTGGAAGGTTTCATGGCGCAGATGTCACCGGGGAAAATCGTCGAAGACTTCAAAGGCGAAGGGAAAAAATTCACCCTGGCGATGCGGCTTGAAGGCAAGTTCAAGACCGCCTTCCCCGAGGGCAAGCCCGAAGCCAAGGCCAACGACGCGGAAAAGAAGGACGACAAAAAGGAGGACACCAAACCGGAAGACAAGGCCAAGGACACCTTGAAGGAGTGCAAGGAGAACAACGCCGTCGTCCTCATCGGCGACACCGACTGGCTCGCCGACCAGTTCTCCGTGCAAATCCAAAACTTCTTCGGCCAGAAAATCATTCAGCAGTTCAATGGCAACCTGTCGCTCATCCAGAACCTGGTCGAGCAGATGGGCGGCGACCAGAACCTCATCGGCGTTCGCAGCCGCGCGACTCAGTCCCGGCCATTCACGGTCGTCAAGGAAATGCAGGCCCAGGCCCAGGCCCGGTATCAGGAGAAGATTGCCTCCCTCCAGAAGCAGGTGGACGAGACGAACCAGAAGCTGAGCGAACTCCAGGGCAAGAAGGAAGCCGGACAGCGGTTCGTCCTCTCCAGGGAACAACAGGAAGAGATCGAGCGGTTCAAAGCCAAAAAGGCCAAGGCCAACCAGGATCTCAAGCGCGAGCGGCGCAACCTGCGCCAGGACATCGATGCGCTGGAGAACCGCCTGAAGTGGCTCAACATCGCCGGCATGCCGGTCGTCGTCGCCGTGGCCGGCATCGCCCTGGGCGTTTCCCGCAAGCAAAAGACCAAAGCACAATGAACCGCAAACAACTCACGCTCCTCATTGTCCTCGGCGTCGTCCTGGGCGGCCTGGGTATCCTGGCCTGGCAGAAGCAGAAGAAGCCCTACCAGGAGTCGACCGCGAAGATGGGCGGCAAGCTCCTGCCCGACTTCCCGCTCAACGACGTCGAGCAGATCGTCATCAAACAACCCAAGGCCGAATTGACCCTCGCCAAGAAGGACGAGGTCTGGGTCGTGAAGGACCGCTCGGATTACCCAGCCAACTTTTCGAACATCTCCGAGCTGCTCCGCAAGCTCTGGGAACTCAAGATTGTCTCGTCGCGTCCCGTCGGTCCGTCCCGCCTGCCGATGCTCGAGTTGGTTCCGCCCGATAAAGGCAACGGCACGCAGCTCGAATTCAAGGACAAGTCGGGCAAGCTCATCAAAAGCGTCCTGCTCGGCGCCAAGTCCATGCGCGAAGGCGGCGGCGGCAACGACATGTTCGGCGGCGGCGGCGGCTCCTTCCCCAACGGCCGCTATGTCATGGTCGGCACTAATATTGGGAGCGTCGCGCTCGTCACAGAAACATTCCAAAACGCCGAGGCCAATGCCGAGGACTGGCTGAACAAGGACTGGTTCAAGGTCGAGAAGCACAAGTCGATTTCCGTCGTCACCACCAACGCGACGAACAATTGGAAACTTTTCCGCGAGACCGAATCGGGCGAATGGAAGCTGGCCGACGCGAAGCCCGGCGAAGCCTACGACACGGGCAAAGGCGGCGCGGTGACCAGCGCGCTGGGCTACCCGTCGTTCACCGATTTGCCCACCAACTCCGCCCCGGCCGCCACCGGACTCGACAAGCCAGCCGTCACCGCGACCATAGAGACTTTCGACGGCTACACCTATACCGCGAAAGTCGGCAACAAGAGTGGCGACGACAATTACTTCTTCCAGATTGCCCTCGCGGGCAGCTTCCCGAAGGAGCGCACGCCGGGCAAGGACGAGAAGCCCGAGGACAAGGAACGGCTTGATAAGGAATTCCAGACGGCGCTCAAGACGAAAGAGGACAAGGTGAAGTCCGACCAGGCTTACTCGAAGTGGACCTACATCGTCTCCAAGTGGACGGTCGACCCGCTCCTGAAAGGCCGTTCGGACCTCCTCGCCGAGAAGAAGGAAGAACCGAAGAAGGAGGAGCCGAAGCCGGCCGCCGCCAAGCCCGCAGTTTCCAACCTGGATCCCCTTGCGCCCCCGTCCCTGACGCCGCCCGCCGAGAAGAAGTAAGGCCGGTTCGGTAAACTCCGACAATCGTAGCCGCCGACGTGAGGAGGCGGAGGGATGGTGCTTCGACGTATTCCGCCTCCTCAGGTCGGCGGCTACAGGCTCATGGCGAACCGCTGGTTCCGCCTGCCAAAGAACCGCCAATCACCCGCGACACGGAAAAACCGCAAAACCCTTGCGGACTTTCCGGCGCGCTTTCGCATGTACGCCTGAAGCTCGAGTTCTGGACTGCCATCGCTGGCGCGCCGTGTCGGCGGCTCCGCGTCGGCGGCCATTCTGGATAAATCACGTAACCGGCTCTCTTCCACCGGTGTCACTCTTGAATCCAATGCCAGCTAGCCTGCCAAACAAGTGTTCTCCCGATGCCCCCATTCTCAACCTTATTGAAACCAGCCCCATGAAGAGCCTCTTGTGTGCCCTCGCTGTTACCGGTCTCACTCTTCTTTGCGCGTGGACGGCCCACTCCCAACCGGCCAACGATAATTTCGTCAACGCCTGGACGCTGACCGGCACGGTCGTCACGACCAACGGCAACTCGGGCCAAACCCAGCAGGGTATCGCCAACGCCACAAAGGAGGCGGGCGAGCCGAACCATGCCGGCCTGCCCGGCGGTCGCTCTGTGTGGTTCAACTGGACGGCCCCCACCAACGGCCAGACCCGCGTCGACACCCTCGATAGTCAATTCAACACGCTGCTGGCGGTGTACACGGGAACCTCGGTTTCGGCCCTGACGCTCGTCGCCGCCAACGACAACATCAGCGAAGGGTTTGGGGGCAACAACCGCAGCAGACTCGAATTCTTCGCCATGGCCGGCACCACCTACCGTATCGCCATCGACGGTCGCAGCGGGTTCAGCGGCCAGAATCCCGCCTCCGGCCCCTACGTGCTCAACCTGCGAATGCTGGCTTCCGTTTTCATCGCGACCCCCACCAATGGCAGCGTCGTCAGCCTGGGCACGCCGATTCCGATCCATGTCGAAGCCAGCGTTCCGGGCGCAACCGTCACACGGGTGGACCTCTACCGCACCGGCGGCCTGCTCGGCTCGGTGGCGACTCCTCCCTACGACTTCAACATCGCCAGCCCGCCGCCGGGCACGAACAGTTTCGTGGCCATCGCGTTGGACAATACCGGCCTCTCCTGGACCTCCGCCGTCGTCAACGTCGCCGTCCTGAGCCTTGGTCTGAATCTCGTGTCGCCGCCCGACGGAGCGGTGTTCCTGAACACAAACCCCATTACGGTTTCCGCTTTGCCGTTGTTGCAGTCCGGCGCGATGACCAACGTGGAGTTCTTCGTCGATGGGCAGAAATTCGGCCAGGACGCGACCGCGCCGTTCAGCGCGGTGTGGGCCGGGGTGACTGGTGGAGCGCACCGGTTCACAGCGACCGGCAAGGACAATGCCGGCAACACCTACTCAGCCGCGCCCGTGAGCATCGCGGTCAGCAGCACCTTGGTGTCGCGAGGCTCGAATTGG
>DASTLJ010000424.1:0-10567 GCA_035715125.1 Verrucomicrobiia bacterium | reverse complement strand
GACGAGCAGGACGGCGCCCGCGGTGTAAAGGCCCCCGCCCTGGCCTGCGCCCACGCCGTTGGGAACGCCCGCCCCGCCGACGGCCCAATTGTGGGCCAGCGTCGTGTTGGTCAGGCGCGCCTCGCCCGCGGCGATGTGGAGGCCACCGCCCAATCCGGGTCGGCCGGGGACGCCGAACGGAGAGCCGATGCCCAGTCCTTGGCCACCCAGCGCGCGGTTGTCCGAGACCGTGCAATCCGTGAGGGTTAGGATTCCCAGGCCGTAGTGTGAAAGCGCTCCTCCGCCCGCCTCTATCAAGGGGTCGGAGATGGCGGAGTTACCCTCCAAGCTGCTCCCCAGCAGAGCGGCGTCCCCCACGTTGAAGAACGCCCCTCCGTAAGCCGGCGCGCGGCCAAAGCGATTGCCCTGACCAGCCATCGCGACGTTGCTCGACAGGATCGCGCTCACCACATGCACCACGCCGCTAATGTTGCAAATGGCGCCGCCCCGGGCTTCGCCACCTGGAATAGACTCAGTGCCGACACCACCACTTTTGCCGCCATCGGCACGGTTTCCAGCAAAGACACAGTTGCTCGCGTTCACCCAGCCGAGCCAGTTGAAGACCGCGCCGCCAGAAGCCGCGCCGCCGCTGCCGATATTGGGTGGCAATCCGCCGCTGCTTGGCCCGCCGTTGCCTCCCTGCGCGCGATGACGCAGGAAGCTGCAGTCGTAAGCGTTTAGCACACCGTTGCTATTGCAGATGGCGCCGCCCTGCGCGGCCTCACCCGATTGTCCTGTTGCGCCATTCGTGCCGCGAGCCAGGCCGTCCACCAGCGCGAAACTTCGCAGAGTCAGCGTGGCTCCTGGCACGACAACGAACAGCCGTGTGGCAGTATTGCCACTCAGCGAAACGTTGTGGCCCACGGCGTCCAGGCTGACGCCGTTTGAGACCACCAAGGGGCTGGTCAGGAATATACTGCCGTCGCAGGCCAAAGTGATCTTGCCGCCGCCGGCCACTGCGGCGCGGAGGCTGGGTTCGTCGCAGACGGCCACCGTCTGGTTCGCGTCGAGAATCGAGAGCGTTGTCGTCGCACCGGACACGGCGGCGCCACCGGTGGGGTTTCTCAGGCCGAGCACTACGGTCTCGGGACCTTCTGGGACGGCGTCCGAGACGATTTGGAACGCAAAGCTCTTCCTTACCTCCGTGTCAAGCAGGACGACGGTGCCCGTGGCCGCCACATAGTCCGACGCGTTGGCCGTGCCGTCGGCCACGTAGAATTCCGCGGAAACGAGGCCGTTGGTGCCGCCGGTGCGAAGGACCGTGATAATGGCCTCGCCGTCGCTCTCGCTGACGCTGTAGCTCTCGCTGCTGAATTGAAGCGTGCCCGGCGAAGCGGGGTCGTCGTCGTGAATCGTCAGCACCGCCTCCGTCGGGCTGCCCAGCGCGGGGCCTCCGCTGGGCGCAGACAGGGTCAAGTGGATCGTTTCATCCGGCTCCGGCACCAGATCATTTTGAATCGAGACGACGACGACTGCGCTGGTCTGGCCGTTGGCAAGATTCAACACGCCCGAGGCGCCGGCATAATCGCTGCCGGTGAGGGCCGTTCCGTCCGAGGTCGCGTAATGGACCGACGCCGCCCCGGCGCTGCTGCCGGTGCGCGTCACGGTGATGGCCACGGTGCCTCCGTCCTCGCTGGTGGTGAACGCACCCGCGCTGAACTGGAGGAACGACGGTGACGGCGGCACGGTGGCCTCGCAGGCGCCAATGTCGCACGCCGGGCCGAACGGCCGCGCGATCCCGCGCTGATCCGTCAACGGGCAGAACGCGTTGTTTCCCTGGTTGACCGCCGGGCTGTCCGGCATCGGCGCCATTGTCAACGTTGGCCCGCCGTTGTTCGTGAGCGGACCCAGGCGCAAATCGATAGCGTCCTGCGCAGCGCCCCAGACCAGATTGTTTCCACCGTCGACGAACGAGCAAAAGGCGGGCTGACAGTACCCCACGATGCTGTTGGCGACCCAGGGTCCAGGGCTGCCCATGCCACCAACCACTCCTCCGGCGCCCCCGGCGAACGTGCAATTCACAACGTAGGGCTGGCCGCGCACGCTCGTGCCTCCGGAAAGATGGTGCACGCCGCTGGCTCCGCCGAAGATCGCGCGGTTGCCGAAGAACGTGCTGTTAGTGATGCCCACACGCATGTCGCCCGGCGTGCTGACCCAGTTGGCGATAGCTCCGCCATTGGCCAAAGCGACGTTGTGGAGGAATGCGCAGCGATCAACGCGTAAAACGCCGGCGTTGTGGATGGCGCCTCCGTACGTGGAACCCGTCTCAACCCGGTTGGTGACGAAGGTACATTCCATGGCCTCCAACGTTCCGAGGTTCAACACCGCGCCCCCGCGGGTAAGCCCGGTTCCGCCACTGACTACGTTGTTCGAGAAAGTGCATCTCCACAGCACCAAAGACCCCTCGTTGACAATGCCGGCCCCGTCCGTGGGGTGGCGTCCGTGGGCCACCTTCAGTCCGGCCATCGTGCACATCACGTTCGGCGGCACGGTGACCACTCGCGTCAACAGGCCCCCGTCGAGCGTCACGTCACGGCCCTCTGCATCGAGCCAGGTCGTGGTCGAAATGACCAGGTTGCTGTCGAGCAGGATCGTGCCATCGCACGCGAAGCGAATCGTCCCCCCCAGCGACAACGCCTCCCGCAATGCCGCTGGGGTGCAGTCGGTCAATACGGTCACGTCGTCGTCGTGTATGATGACCGTCGCGTTCGTCTGGCCCATCAACCAGAGGCCGCCGGTCGGGTTCGACAACGTCACCCGAAACGTTTCGGGAACTTCCCGGATCGCGTCGTTCAAAATCAGCACTTCGATCACCTTGTTGGTTTCGCCGGCCGTGAACGCGATGAGGCCGTTGGTCGCCGCATAGTCCAGGCCGCCCGTGGCCGTTCCGTCGCTGGAGGCGAAACTGATCGTGCCCGCCAGTGAACGATCGCCACTCCGCACGACCGTGACGACGGCCGCCGTGCCGTTCTCAGTCGCGTTGAAGGACACGGCCCCCACCTGCACGATACCTTTCATCGGCACCGAGCCTTCGAAGGCTCCGAGGTCGGAGGCCGCGCCAATCGGCCGTGACTGTCCGCGTTGGTCCGTAGTGGGAGCCTCTGTGGGGTCGCTGACGTCAATGGCCGGACTGCCCTCGATCAGGGCCATCGTCAGGGTCGGCCCGCCATAGCTGGCCAGCGGAGCGAGCCTCGGGTCCGTGTTCATCAGGCTGCCGGCATTGGTGAAATTGCAACTGCTGTCCGAACTGAGGTTGTGCCCGCCGTCCAGCACGGACCCGGCGCAATTCAGGCCCGCGCTGGCCGAGAGGATCGAGTTGATCAGCACGGGCGCCTTGGCGCCCATGTTCTCCACGGCGTTCCCCGTGTGGCCGAAGAACGTGCAATTGACGATGTAATCGGTCACCTCGGCAGCGCAGGCCATTCCCAGCGCCGCCCCGCGCGGAGCCGCGTTGTAGGCAAAAGTGCAGTTCGTGATCAGGATCGGCCCGACGAGCGTGTAGTCGCCGATGGCGCCGCCGTATCGGGCCGCGGTGTTTCCGACGAAGCTGCATCGGTCCAGGGTCACACGGCTGCCGTTGAAATTGGCAATTGCCCCGCCGAGATCCAGCCCGCCCGACGCTCGGTTGCCCGAAAAAGTGCAGCCGATGGCCGTCAGCGCGCCTGAGTTACCCACGGCGCCGCCGGCGCCGCTGAAGCCATCAGCGACGGTCACGCCCATAAGCACCAGCTCGACGCTAGCCGAGGCGATGGTGAACACGCGCACCGCCCCACCGCCGCTCAACACGATTTGTCGTCCGCTGGCGTCGAGGGTCGTGTTCGTCGCGATGGTCAATGTGTTCGTCAGTGTGATCGTTCCGTCGCAGGCGAACGTGACGGTCCCACCGCCGGCCAGCGCGGCGCGAAGGTCGGCGTCGGCGCAGTTTGTGACAACGCCTGAGGCAGGCGTTGGTTGAGGAATGAGTAATGAAGTCAAAGCCAGGCCGGCCAGGACACACCGCAGCACCCGCGCCGGCTCCGCCAGGAAGAAGCAGGAGAGTTTCATCGAGTTGCCTTTTTGAGGTATCAATTAAACCTAACGGGTTGTCAGGAGTTGCACAAGGTGGGGTGAATACCCCATGTTGGCTGCTCCGTCTCTCGCCTTGCGACCGGCTGAAAAATGCGTGCTTAGCGGCGTAGCTGCGACCGTGAGCTCGCGGGTCTGGGGCGTTGAAAGTCTGAATCGATTGTCGCCGTTGGAGAATTCAGCCCGCGACCTCACGGTCGCAGCTACACTGAATCCATCCGCGGAAGGAGGCGGCGGAGTTGGCTGAGGACCTCTGTCGGAGACTTCGAAGCCGGCCCCTGTGGCGCGCGCAGGATGGTGACGCGTTCCCCGCGAGGCGCCCAGACGGCTTCGGGCGTCGGCCCCCACAGGGCCAGGGTGGGCACGCCCAGCGCGGCAGCCAGGTGCGTGATGCCCGAATCGTGCCCGACAAACCCCGCGCAAAGGCTGAGGCGCCGGGCGACTTCGACGAGAGGTTGTGATGCGAGCGTTTCGCACCGGCCTGCTGGCAACACTTGCGCCAGGCGCGGCAGGCGGTCGCTTTCGGCTTCGCCGCCGATGAGAAGGAATTGGAGCGACGTTTCAGCGGCCAGGCGTTGGAGGAGCTCGGCCCAGTTCGCCTCGGGCCAGTTCTTGCGCTCGCTGCCGCTGCCGGGATGGAGGGCGAGTTGGTTGAGAGCTGGGAGTTGAGAGTTGAGAGCCAGCCGCGGCACGGAATCCGCGTCGAAGATCGCGAGGCGTTCGAGCGGCTTCAGCAACGCTTCCGTGGCGTGGAGGCCGGCGGTGTCGTCGGGGCGGTAAGGGCCGACGATGAATTGGGCGCGGGAGCAGCGGGCGATATTCGCCTGGAAGATTCGGTCCGGATCGTAGAGGAACGAAACGATGACGGCAAACGACTCGAAGTAACTTTGCAACGTCTGGTCGAGTTCGCCTTCGCGGGCAAAGAATCCGGCGAGCGCGCGCGATTCAATGGGCCGCACGTCGTCGGCCAATCCGCCCGCCAGCGCGAGCCGGGCGATGTGCGGGTAGCCGAGGACTTCGAGGCGGGCCTGGGGGAATTGCCGGCGCAGCGCGGCCAGCACCGGCAGCGTGAGGATGAAGTCGCCGATGGCGCCGCCGCGAATGACGAGGATCTTGTTGTCCGGCACGCGGGCAGTTCAGGAGGCGCGGAACGCAGTGAACGCCAGTACCAGAACGAACACTCCAAGCCCAAGCCGGACCCCGCAGCAGCAACGGGTGCGCAATTCGCTGGCGGTGCTCCAGTGGATGAGGTCGCGCAGCCGCCAGGGCGAGATCGTGAACCACATCCCTGCGAAGACGAAAACGTAGGCCCAGGTCACGATCACCAGCCGCCAGTCCGACTCGACCACTCGCGCCGTGTCGGTCATCGCCTTGGCCATCAGCAACAACAACGCCGCCAGCCCGCGCACGGGCAGAAAATCGCGCACAAACAGGCAAGTGCCCACTCCCACCGCGCCGAAGGCGTAGTACAGAAGCTTCTTAAGATTCGCAAAATCCTGGTTGGTTTCGAGGCTCACGTAATAGAGGAACCAGCCGGTTGCCGCCAGCGTGAGCAGGAAGCCAACGGGCGTATAGCGGGGAAACTTTCGGGCCGCCGCGGCGAACGAAGCGGGCTTCAGCACGCCCCAGATGTTCGGGACGGTGTAGAGCAAGCCGAGGCTGGCGGAAACGGTGGAGAGATTGAAGGTCAGCATGAGGATGGGGTGAAGACGGGAAAACGAGAAGACGGGAAAACGGGACGGCGGGCAGACGCCCGTCTTCTCGTTTTCCCGTTTTCCCGTTTTCTGAAGGAATGATTCATGAATCGTCGAGATTCACGACTGCGGGATCGCCGTACAGTGTAAAAGAACCGGCCCGCGTAATCTTCACCTCCATGAGCTGGCCGCGGTGCCGGTCGGCGCCCTCGAACACAACGATCTTGTTGCAGCGGGTGCGGCCCATGAGGCGCGCGGGGTTCTTCTTGCTCGGACCTTCGACGAGGATTTGCCGGCGCTGGCCCACGAGTGCCTGGTAGCGGCGGGCACCCTGCGCGTTCATCGCCTCAAGAAGGCGCTGATTGCGCTCGGCTTTAACCGTCTCGGGCAGTTGATTGGGCATCGTCGCCGCGGGTGTGTCTCTGCGGGGGCTGTAGCGGAAGATAAACGCGTTGTCAAAACCTGCTTCGCTGACGAGCGACAGAGTTTGGTTGAAGTCTTCCTCCGTCTCACCGGGGAAGCCGACAATGAAATCGGTAGTGATGCCGATGGCCGGCTGGACGGCCCGGAGTTTCTGAATGATGGCCAGGAACCGCTCGCGCGTGTAGCCCCGGTGCATCGCCTTGAGCACGCGGTCGCTGCCGCTCTGGACCGGAATGTGCGCGCTTTCAACGAGCTTGGGCAGCCGGGCGTAAGCCTCGATCACGTCTTCGCCGTAGCCCTTGGGATGCGGCGAGGTAAAGCGGACGCGCTCCAGCCCTTCGATCTCGTGGACGGCTTCGAGGAGCAGTACGAACGCGGATTTTTGGACTGCGCCGGCAGAGCGCAGCGGCGACGGCGCTTTGACTTCACTGTTTCCATCCGAAAAGCGGCGTCGCGCTTCGTTTGCCGCCGCAGTCCAAACGCCGCCCCGCTTGCCGTAGCTGGTCACGATCTGGCCCAGCAACGTAATCTCCTTCACCCCGCGCGCGACCAGTTCGCGGCACTCGGCCACGATGTCAGGGATGGCCCGGCTCCGTTCCTCCCCGCGCGTGAAGGGCACGATGCAAAACGTGCAATGCTGGTTGCACCCCTGCATGATGCTCACAAACGCCGTCACCGCCCGCTCGCCGTTGCCGTTCAGGACGTGCTCGCGGATTCTGGCTTCGCTGTCCTGCTCCTCCTCGACATCCACGACCTTTTCGCGCCGGCCGGCTAGCAGGTCATCCAGGTAGTCCGCCGCTCGATGGAATTTCTGCGTGCCGAGCACCAGGTCCACGTCCGGCAGCCGGTCAATCAGCTCGCGTCCGCGGCTTTGCGCCATGCAGCCGAGGAATCCGAGCACCTGCCCCGGCCGCTCCTTGCGTGCCTGGCCGGCCAGCGCGGCCATTTTTCCGAGCGCCTTCTGCTCGGCCATGTCGCGCACCGAGCAGGTGTTGAGCAGGACCACGTCCGCGACGTGTTCGGAGCCCGCCAGCGAATAACCCTTGGCCACGAGCTGCGCGGCGACCGCTTCGCTGTCGCGCTCGTTCATCTGGCAACCGTAAGTTTTGATGTAAACACTCGGCATGTCGCGAGAGCGGCGAAGACCCTACGCCAGAGTCGCGGCGATGGAAAGAGGCAAGTGCCCGACGGCAATCCCTAACAAACATTCGCGACGCGTTTGACAAGGAGACGAGGCTGATATTGGCTTACTAATGTGAAGACCACAATGTTCTTATTGATTCTTGAGTCTGCCATCGCGTTGTCCGGGAGGTGTCAGCAGGTGTGTCCGCCTGGCGTTGAGTGGCAAAGGGCTTTTGGGGGCAGTAGCGCGGATGTGCTGGAAGCTTTCGCACTTATGCCAGATGGAGGCATTGCCATGGGGGGCTACTCCGTCAGCCCTCCTGGAGGGAATAAGACCAGTGCAGACTTCGGCGCGGAGGATTTTTGGGTCATTCGCATGGATGCCTCTGGGAACAAACTTTGGGACCTTTCGTTCGGCGGCACGGGAGTCGAGCGTTTGGAATCATTGGTAGTGACCTCGGACGGAGGGCTCGCCTTGGGCGGATGGTCTAACTCTGACATCAGCGGGAACAAGACTACACCGAATATCTTCTTCATCGACTTCTGGATTATCCGCCTGGACAGCGCGGGCGCGAAGCTCTGGGAGCGGACGTTTGGAGGAGTCGGAGCGGACATTTTGCGGACCATACAACAAACCCCTGATGGTGGATTCATTGTTGGTGGACAATCAACGAGTTCGCTACCGTTCGCGGATCCGGGATTGGGCCTCGAGGATTTTCTTCTCGTACGCCTGGATGGCGAAGGGAACCCGCTTTGGTGGAGATTCTTCGGTGGGCCGTCTCCTGAGATTTATACAACATTGGTACAAACACCCGACGGTGGATTCCTATTGGGCGGCGGTTCCGCTTCTGCACAAGGTCCAACGAAGGACAGTCCAAGTTTCGGTTGGATGGATGGTTGGATCGTGCGAGTGGACGCGAACGGCAACAAGCTGTGGGATCGTTCCTTTGGGGGTTCTGGCGGGGACGTAATCGGCGGGATTGAGCTGACTCCGGATGGTGGCTTTCTTTTAGTTGGCACTTCTGTTTCACCTGCAGACGGAAACAAGACCATCGGAAACTTCGATACAAACGGCGCGACGGCCGATGGCTGGGTAATCCGCGTCGACAGCGCCGGCAACAAGCTTTGGGAAATGGCTCTCGGTGGAACCGCTGATGATAGTCTGACCACGGTGAAGCGCACTAGCGACGGTGGCTTCATCATCGGCGGAGGGTCAGACTCACCCATCAGCGGCAACAAGACCAGTCCTTATCACGGCGGCAACGGCCTGGACTACTGGGTAGTTCGGCTTGATGCTGCGGGCAATAAGCTGTGGGACCAGACGTTTGGTGGCAGCGACTTTGAATACTTCGGTGATGTCAACCAAACGGCTGATGGTGGATACCTGCTCGGGGGTGGCTCGATGTCCTTGGTGGATGGAAACAAAACCGAGCCGAGCTTCGGTTTTGCGGATTTTTGGGTGTTGAAGCTGCAGCCGGAGATCGATCAGGATTGTGATGGCGTTCCTGACATCCAAGATCTATGCCCGAACACCGACACTGGGGTAATCGTGGATTCCGCTGGATGCAGCATTCCTCAGATCGCGCCATGTGAAGGCCCTTGGCGCAGTCACGGCGATTACCTGGAGGCCGTGGGAAGCGCCGTCCTGGAGTTTCGCAGAGCTCATCTCATTTCTCCCGATGAAGCGCGGGCTATCCTTCGCGATGCGGCGAAGAGCGACTGCGGCAAATAGTGGGTAGGGGTCAACAACAACGTTCGACATTCGGCTGAAGAAAGAATGAAACCGGGCAGTTCCTGTTTGCGGCGTCCTGTGGGGCATTCGGTGTTGCGGCCGAATCCAGATAGCCCCTGTCACTTGAGCAATTGGACGCCGCCAAGCAACGGCAGCGGCCGGCACTTGCCATTGGCGGCGTTGATGATTCCGAGGATCATGAACACGAAAGCAACGATCCACCCGACAGACCCCGCCAGCCCCAACACACGCCCGAGGAATGGAATGTGCCCCAAGACATAAAAGGCACCCGTCACCACTACCGTCGCGAGGAAGAGGACGATGCCCTGGTTTGCATGGTATCGGGCGTAGCGCGAATTCGGCGCGGCCAGCAACGGCACCAGAAAGAGTATCCCCAGATAACCCACGACCGCGTAGACCTTGTTCTGCTCGATGTCTGCGGCGTCCGCGTCCGGAGCGCCAGCCGGCGGGGCTTCGGCACCGGCAGCAGGCTCCGGGGCAGGGCTGGTCTGCGGGCTGGTAACGGCCATTTCAGTGACGGTGCCCGCCGGGACTTCAACGGGTCCGAGCTGTTGTCCGTCCTGAACTTCATTCCAAGTGCTCATAAATGTCGGGCCTTGACGGCTTCACGGGTGTGCATCACCCGACTCCGGTCGAGGTAATAACTATATCGGCGTCTCGGGCTTCGGCCTTTACAAGCCGCAACCCGGCCGGCAGCCTTGCTCCAGCACGAGCAGCACAGCAATCCTTTGCCGATTCCCATGCACGCTGACGCCTCCCATCAGTTTCTGGAACAAGTCGTCGATCTTCTCGATCCCTCCATCAACCGCATCTTCAACATGTCCACGCCCGAGGCCCGCGCCCGGCTCCTGCACGGCCCACCCGAGGGTGTCCGCGACATCGACGGCTCTTTCGCGCTCGTCGCCCGCGAGGGCAAACGCGTGCGCCTGGCCCGTTCGCTGGACCGGCCGATGCGCTACTTCCTGGCCAAACGCCAGGCCGGTCCCGCGCTGATTGTCGCCGACCGCATCGACGCCATCCACGCCTGGCTCAAGGGCGAGGGCTACGAGGGGCAATTCCACCCGAGTTACACCCGCATGGTGCCGGCGCACTACGTCGTTGAAATTCAACTCGTCGGATGTCCCGATCCGGACCCAACCTACACGCGCTTCTTCACGCCCCAACGCAACAAGCTCTCCGGTGACCTCGACCAGATCGGGCGCGCTTACCTCGGGGCGCTGGCGGATGAAATTTCCAAATGGCTTCGGGCCTTGCCGGAGCACGAGCCTGTCGGCGTCTGTTTCTCCGGGGGCATCGACAGCGGCGCCGTGTTCCTTACGACCTATCACGTGATGCGCGGGCTCGGGCTGGACCCGTCGCGCCTGAAGGCGTTCACGCTTTCATTCGGCGACGGTCCGGATCTCGCGCAGGCCCGGCAGTTTCTCGAACCTCTCGGACTGGGCCTGTTCCTCGAGTCGATTGCCGCGCGGGA
>DASTLJ010000423.1:0-7612 GCA_035715125.1 Verrucomicrobiia bacterium | reverse complement strand
CGGCTTGCACCACCGGATTCCCATTCACGACCCCCGCCGCGGTCGCCTGGATCAAATTCCCGAGCCGGCCGCTGATTCTTGCTTCGATGTGGAGGACTTCGCCGGGCCGCGCCGTGCCGAGAATTTTCACGGCGCGAAGCGCCGCCAACTTCAACCCCGGCAAGGGCGCGAAGTTTGGATCGCTTTGCGCCACGATGCCCGCGAGCTGCGCGGCGGCTTCGACCAGCAGCACGCCCGGCAGCATGGGCTGGCCGGGGAAGTGCCCACGCAGGAACGGTTCGTCCCCGTGCACCGTGTACTCGCCGGTGCCGGACTTGCCTGGGTCGAGCGCCAGCAGCCGGTCGATGAAGCGGAACTCGGGGCCGTGCGGCAAATGGCGCAGCGCGTCGGAGAGCACGTCGGAGTTCATGGCTTTTTCAAGGGATCGACCAGCTTGCAGTCCGCGCCCAACTCCGGCGTGAACAACCCTTCGTCCAGCTTCCCATTCAGCGTGGCAGCGCCGAACTCGTTGCGCATCGTCGAGCCGTCGGCGAACTGAAGCTCGGTGGCGTGCAGCGCAAAATCATTGGTCGCGAAGGCAACCCGGATTTGCGGCATCATCCGCCGGGCGGACGCGGAGCGAGGTTGCAGCACGACTTCGCACAGGCCGTTGGTCACGCCTTGCGACGTCAGCTTGAAGCGCGCCTCGAGTTCGGTGGCGCTGCGCGGGAAACCGGCTTCGAGGAGCGCCAACGTGTCCTTCCACGGGCCGGACGCCTTCCCATCCAGCGGGTAACGTTCCGCCCGGTGGAGCTTGGGGTAAATCACCAGCAATTGGGCCGGCTGCCGAACCGCGATGGTGGTGGCGGGTGAGCCGATTTCCCACCGAAATCTGTCCGGCGCGGCGAACCAGACGCGCCCGTGATTCGTGATCGGCTGCGTGAAAGTCTTGAGCGAACGGATTTGCACCAGCTCGGCCGACCAGGTGTGGACGTTGGTCTGGGCGGCTAGCCATGAGCGGAGGAGCGTGTCCGGCTGGGCAGCCAACAGAAATGACGAATGACAAATGACAAATGACAAAAGGAGGACGATGGGCGGGACGAACCTGCCCGGTGACAACATCACGCAAGCGCCTTCATTCGGCTGGCATTCGTCATTCGTCATTCGTCATTCGTCATTCGTCATTGCGCCCGCCGGCCATACCGGCACGAAGTGATACCATTGAGTGGCGTGGGCACGAATCACCGGCTCGAACGCCGTGAGAATTCGCTGTGTGAGTTCGCGGCGCGCATCCGGATCGCGCAAAGCCGCCCGCTCGTAAGGGATTTCGGGCAGGGTTTCGACCACGTAACCCCTGGGCGTGCGCGGCATGCAGACCGGCAACAGCGCGCACCCGGTGGCCCGCGCCAGTTCCGCGGCCGAGACGGAGGCGCTGAACGCGTGCCCGAATAATCTCACAGTCGTCGCGGTCGCGGCCGGCGGGCGATCCAGCAGGAGCGCAACGGCATGGTTTGCTTCGAGGCGGCGGATGATTTCGACGGCGCCAAACGGATCCTCGCCGATTGGCAGTGTATCGATGCCCCACCGGGCGCGGGCGGCCTGGCGGAGTTCCGTCAGGCGCGGGTCCGGCTCGGCTTGCGTGATCACTTGAAGCTTCACGTTGCGGCGGGTCAGCCACGGGGCGCCGAATTCCCAGTTGCCCAGATGCACGGTAACGAGCAGCACGCCGCAGCCGCGGGCCCGCGCTGTCTCGAAGTGTTGCCATCCCGTGAGGGACTCCAGCAGCGAATCGACGGGCCGGCCGCTTTCGTAGCGCCAGAGGTCAGTCAACTTCACGGCAAAATTCTGGAACAACTCCCGGACGGCGGAGCGGGCGGCCGCGCGATTGCCGTTGACCACAGGGAGGAGGTTGCTGAGCACGACTTCGGCGCGCGCCGGACAGGCCAGGCGGTAAGTAGCGGCCAGGACTTTCGCAACAGTGACAAGCGCAGGCTGAGGCAGGACGCGCGAAAGTTTGACGCAAGCATTCCAGGGCCCGGCGCGGTAGAGCGAAGAAGGCCCCGCAACTTCGGCCGCGCCACGCGCTTCGTCCGGATGCGCCGCCGAGTCCGCAGCGCGGCGGGCCACCGCTGGTTCGACTTCACAAATCTTCATTCAAATCCAACTGCCAGGTCGAGGTTCATGACGATTCGGCGGCGCGCCCGGGAGCAGCAAAAGCGCTCCACCAGGCCGGGAGCAAATAGATCGCGGTCACCATCGAACAGGCGATTCCCGCGGCGCAAACCTTGCCCAGGCTGGCGATGCCCGCGTTGCTCGCAAAGGCCAGTGAAGCGAACCCGGCGACAGTTGTCGAGCCGGCGAGCAGGAGCGCGCGGCCCACCGAACCGCGTACGAGCCGCAGGTCGCCATGATGGCGGCGGAGGGCCAGTTGGATGTGGATGCTGAAGTCCACCCCCATGCCCAGCAACAACGGCAGGGCCATCAGGTTCATCAGATTCCACGACCAGCCCGCCACGGTCATGACCGCGTGCAGCAGCAACCCCGCGGCGATCAAGCTCACGAAACTGAGCAGCACGTCGCGCGCGCTGCGGAAGGCCAGCCAGAGCGAGGCAAGGAGCAGCCCGAACATCGGCGCCAACACGCGCGGCAGGTCGCGCTGCACCAGGTCGAACACTTCTTCGCCCAGTGCGACCCAGCCGGAAAGGAGCACACCCGAGTCGGGAATCTGGCGCTTGAGCGAGGCAAGCGGGAGCGGCGCGTTCGTGGCGGGATAAATCAGACCCAGCGCAAGCAACTCGGGCGGCGCGCCACTCGTCCAGGCCAGCGGGAGCCGCAAGCCCGCGCGCCGGCCGGGCTGGGCGGTCATTTTGTCCAGCGCCCAGCGGCTCGATTCGTTCGTGGGCCAGAAAGTGCCGGGCGAATCCACCGCGCGCTGCCAAGTGGCGAAGAGATTCTCAGTGAGCGCGAGCGAGTTGCTCGTGAAGCTTGCGCCTGCAGCCGCGCGGCGCAATGCCTCGCGCCGATCCAGCAGCCCGATTAGCGTCCGACGATTCGCGGCCTGATGATCGGGATCAGGCCAAAGTTGGGAGGGGAGTGTGAAGCCCTTGATCAGGTTGCCGGTCAGCGCCTGCTCCAACGCCGGCCGGACGGCGGCGAGGCGTTGGGCGACTTCGCGTTCATCGCGGCCGGGCGCCAACAGCCACAGCGGCTCCTGCGCGAGTCCGAAGCGCCGCTTCATCTCGTCGAGGGCGGCGTAGGCGGAGCTGCGCTTGGGCCGGAGCGTTTCGGTCGAATGATCGAAGACAGGGGGACGAAGCACGAGCAACGAGAGGCCGCTGACGGCAGCGAGCAGCGTCAACGGCCAATTGCCCGCAGTCGCCAAATGGAGGGACGGAGATGGCCCGGCTGGCGTCTTGGCTTGCTCGCTTGCGGCGTCGGTTATCGGGCGGTGCAGCGGAGGCAGGAATGCATAGAGCATCACAACCGCGCCGAGCGCCACCCCAAGGGCGACGAGCGTGCCCAGTTGGCCAAGGCCAGGAATGCTGCTCAGGTTCAACAGCAGGAACGCTCCCGCGGTGGTCAGCGCGGACCAAAAAATGCCAGGTGCGGCTTCGCGACGCAGCTCAGCCAGGGACAAACCCGGATGGGACCTCGATTCCTGATAGAGCACTATGCCAAAATCCTCCGCCAACCCCAGCAGGATGGAAGCGAAGCCGAGGCTGACGACATTGAGAGTTCCGTAAATCAGCACGCCCAGGGCCATTGCTCCTGCGAGAATCAGGAGCAGCAACACGAGCAACCAGATCAGCGGACGCCATCGCCGGTGGGCGAGATAAAACAGCAGCGCGATCACAGCCAGCGTCCCTGCCGAAGGTCCGGCCATGTCCTCCTGCATGCCGCCGGCGATTTCGGCCACGAAGGCGGGCCGGCCGGTGTAACTGATTTCGAGGGAGGAACTCTGGGCCGGCCCAGGCGCGCGGCTGCGCAACGGTTCGACCGTCGAGGCGACGATCGCTTTCACTTCGTTAAGCCAGGTGATGCAGGCGCGGTAGCTGGCGAGGTCGCGCGCGGCTTCGACGAACACGACGCGGAACGTGCCGTCGGCCGCGGCGAAGAATTCCTGGCCGGAGTTGAACGTGGAAACTCCGGCGCTCACGGACTCCGGCAAACGCGTGAGGTTGAACGGATCGTAACCGCGCAACGCGAACGAGTCCGGCGAGAGGCCGGTGGCCAATTGTTCGCGGGCGTCGGCGAGTGACGCGGCGACGGCGGTGTCGGTGAGTCGATTCGTGAGTTCAGCGAAGAGCCCAGGGGGCTGATTGAACCAGAGGAATGCGATGAGTTCAGCGGAGTGGCCCGGGTGCTCGAGCCACGGCGGCTGCCAATCGGCGCGGGAGGCCAGGTTCGTCGCCTGTCGCAGCGCTGCGGCGATGGCGCTGGCGGCGGCCTCGGCACGCTCGGGTTCGTCGGCCCGGACGGTGACGATGAGTTCGCGCGCGTTGGAAAAATTCTCCTGGTAGAGTTTCAATCCCTGCACGGCCGGTGAACGCGGCGGGAGAAGGTTCAGCACCTCGGCGTCGAAACGCAGCCGCCACAGGCCGAGGGCGATGGGCAGCGCGAGGAGCAGCCAGAGCCAGTGCCGGGAGAGACGGGACAAACGGCTCATGGCGGCGGGGCCGGCGGGCGGGCGGGCGGTTCAAGAAAGCCTTCAAGGCTCTCGCCGGTCGCGCGTCTCTCAAACAGCCAGCCGCCGTCGGACCTTTTGCTGAAGGAGAATTCTCCGCCTGGCTTGCGCCCGGCCAGCGCCTCGGGCAGGTGCAGCCAGAGCAGCCGGGCGGGCGGTGCGCCGCGGCCGGAATAGGTTTTGTTGCGTGGGATGATTTGGGCTTGCCAGCCGTGGGGCGTCCGTTGCGCGACGATGAACGGCAGCGGCGTTTTCGTGAACTGCACGACGCTTCGGCCGTCCGGATGCGTCGCGACGAGGAGATCGCCCGCGATGCCATCGGCGTCGGCGCGCGGCCGCCAAACCGCCTGCCCTTCGCGCAGGTTCCAACCGGGACCGGAGAAGTCGATTGGCGGCTGCAGCGGAAGTGACCGGCAGCAGCAGATTGCGAGCGCCGCGAGCGCGGCCACGATCCGGCACGCCGCGAGAGCAAACGCAGCGGGAGGTGGAAGGGGCGGCACGGTCGTCACGATTTCTCCGGCGGAGTAAACGGAAAGACAGAATCCGGGTCGAGGAATTAGGCGGCGGCTCAGACCGAACTCGACCAGAATTCGTTTGCCTCCATTCGTTTGCTCTCCTCGGCTGGCTTTACTACAAGCCGGTGCATTTTCCACTTTTGTTTGCTCGAGACACCGTCCGCCAAGGAAAACGGACCACGGATTGCACAGCGCGGCTGACGCCGCAACCAAAGATGATAGCCGCAAAAGAACGCAAAGAACGCAGAGATGGAAAAGCTTCTCTTTGTGTTCCTTCGCGGCAAAAATTTGCGCGCGCTGCGAAAACTTTTATGGATAGTGGTGCGGATGACACGGATAAGAAGCCTCCGCCTCCAGACCCCATCCGTGAAATCCGCGAAATCCGTGGTTAAAGTTGCTGACTCGCAGCCGTGCAAGCCAGCTTCGCTCACTGCACGTGCAGAAACTCGCTCGAATTGAGCAGTGCCCAACAGAGGCTTTCCAGTCCGTGTTCACGCACAAGGGCGGCGGCCTCCTTCGTTTCTTCCCGGCGCGGCTCGCGGCCGTAGGCCAATCGCCAGGCCAGCCTGATTTGCGCACGCGCATCGCCGCCCGCCTCGGCCTTCAGCCGCCCGGCGAAATGGCGGGCCTGCCGCTGGACGAACGCGTTGTTCATCAGGCTGAGGGCTTGAATCGGCGTCGTCGTCACGCCGCGCGCGGGGGTTTTCGTGGAAGGATCCGGGCAGTCGAGTGAATCGAGCAGCGGGTCTTTTCCCGACTGAATGCCAGCCCGGTAAATCGAGCGGCGGTTGTATTCGGGCCCCGTCGCGTCGATCAATTCGTAGAAGTGCGAGTTGCTGACTGTGATTTTGAACGGCCGGAAGCTCGGTCCGCCGGCCTCCAGGTTGAGTTGTCCGCTCACGTGAAGCATCGCATCTCGCACGGCCTCGGCTTCGAGACGGCGAAGCGGGTAGTGCCAGAGCAGGCGGTTGTCACTGTCCAGTTCGTTGAAGCGTTGAATCGTTGAATCGTTAAATCGGGCGCGCTGGTCGAGGGCCATGACTGCCGATTTAACGATTGAACCGTTTAACGATTTACCGTCCGTACCCTGGGCATACGCCGCGCTCAATAGAATGAGCCGATGCAACTTCTTGAGGCTCCCGCCTTGCGCGACACACTCCGCGGCCAGCCAGTCGAGCAGCTCGGGATGCGAGGGCCTTTCGCCCGCAGCGCCGAAGTCGTTCGGCGTGCCGGCCAGCCCGCGGCCAAAGTGATGCTGCCAAACGCGGTTCACGATGACACGCCAGGTGAGCGGATTCCGCGGATCGGTCAGCCACTCCGCGAGCCGTGCGCGCCGGCGGGCCTCGGGAGCGTCGGGAGGCAGGCCGAACTCCGGCGCCAGCGATTTCACCTCGGCGAGCCCGCCCGCGGAAACCTGCGCGCCCTTGTTGTCCACGTCGCCGCGCGCCAGCACGAACGTCGGCTCCGGCTCGCGCGAAACGGCGGCGTAAACGAGCGCGTTGGACGGCGCAGTCTTGATCTCCTCGCGAAGCTTGTCGATTTGGCGCGCGAGCCGGCTGCGCTGCTCCCGCTCCTCCTCGGTCAACTCTTCGGTGGGTTGCCGATCCTTCACCACCGGGGCACCGAGGCTGCGTGCGGAGGCGGCGATCTCGGCCGGGGTCAGAGCGCGGTCATAAAGCCGGGCTTCCTCGATGTCGCCCGCGAAGAATCCGTTGCCCGCTCCGGTGTGTCGGAGGCCAAACACCACGTGCGCTTCGCCCGACGCGTAGGCGCGAAGCGTCGAGTTTGGCCCGGCCGGCGTGTACGGCTCGGCATAAGGAACGCCATCACGATACACGGCGATGCGGTCGTCCGCGTGATAGACGATGGCGACGTGAACGAGTTCGCCCGGTCTGGCGGTCTCGTCCGGGGCGGCCAGGTCGCGCGTGCGGTTGAAGAAACTGCTACCGGCCATCCAGCGTCGCGGCACGCGTTCGCTGAACACGATGGCGTCGAACGTGACGCCGTCCATCGTCTCAACCGAGAGGACGCCGCCGCCCCGTTGTTCCAGGTCCGCGAGCGCGACCCAGGCTTCGAGGGTTTTCTCGCGCAATGAGTGGGCCAACGGCGCCGTGCGGACGAATGCGCCCTTGCCATCGAGCCTGAGGCGTCCGCCGGAAATCATCGCCCCACCGGCCAGCGTGCCGTGCAAGCCGCCGATGGAATCGTTCGCGTCGTTCTCGAATGTCCATTGAGCGATCGGCGCGGGCGCTCCTCCCTCTCCCCTGGTTCGGGATGGAGCGCCGAGCTCCGGCTCGGCGCGATTCGACGCCTGGGCCGCGCCGAGCGGGAGCTCGGCGCTCCGCCTCCTCACGTCGGCGGCTACGCGGGCGCGGGCGGCGGATTCGAGAGCTGTGATCCTGGATTCCAACTCGGCGATGCTGGCCGTGAGGCG
>DASTLJ010000422.1:0-26148 GCA_035715125.1 Verrucomicrobiia bacterium | reverse complement strand
AACGCCGAAGTCGCCGAACCGCAATTCACGAACCTCGGCCGGCTCGTCATCGTCAGTTACCAGATTGTCGGAGGCAAACCATCGTGATGTTGGGTTCCGAGTTCCGCCTTCGGAGTTCCGGGTTCCGGGTTCCGAGTTCCGAGTTGGAAAAACCCGGAACCCGGAACTCAGAACTCGGAACCGCGATACCGAACACGGAACCCGGAACTGAATGAAATGAGCACCTTCCAACGCAACCGCATCCGACTGGCCGCCGATGGCGCCAGGCCATTTGCCGATCTGCTCGACCAGCTCACCGGCGCCACGCCCGTCTTCCCCCACGGCCGGAACATCAACGTCGAAATCGCCGTCTTCAACAACGCCACCCTGGATTCGCTGTCTAACGTCACCAGCCTCACCCTCGACATCAAGGACCTGACGGCCGCCGGTGTCATCGAGCCGGCCGCCGCCGCGCTTCTCACCAGGACCATTTCCTCGGCCAGCTTCAACCTCCAGCTCAAGCAGGACAACTGGGACAACGACGTGGACGTCAACGGCTCCAGTTACCACGCCGCCTTTGGCCTCACCAGTGCCGAGACCGGCGGTCTCTCGATGAGCGGCCAGGTCAACAACGTGAAGGGCTTTGGCCTCGTCCTCAGCGCGACTACCAGTGTCGGAATCGTCGTCCTGCTCTCGGGCGTCATCCAATTCCGCTACGACGGCGCCGGAGCCACCAGCGGCTCGCCTCCGCTCGCCGCCTACACGTTCACTGACCAGCAACTCCTGGCCATGCTCGCCGCCAAACTCAACGCCGGGGAAAACGACAATGGAGTCTCTTTCACCCTGCGCGGCGCCGCCGGCAAAGGCTTGCTCCTCTGGGTCGATGATTCCACCGGAACACCCGTCCTCAAACAAACCGTCCTGCCATGAACTTCACGAGTTCAAAGTTCAAAGTTCAAAGTTCAAAGTTCAAAGTTCTCAGCCTCATTCCCTCGCCCCCATCGGGGGAGAGGGCCGGGCTGAGGGGGTTCGGAAAATTGGAAATTTTCAATTTTCAATTTTCAATTTTCAATTGGCCGCTCGTCCTCTGCGTTTTCTGCGTTCTCTCGCGGTTAAATGCCTTCGCGGTTGATCAAATCGTCGAGGCCACCCTCACCGTCACCAACTTCAGCGGCATCGCCACCAACGGCTCGGCCACCCTCACCGTCAACGGCGCCACCCGCACCGCCACCAACAATGTCTCAGCCAATCCGGCCCTCTATTTTCTGGGAACCAACTCGATGCTCTTCGCCAAGACCAACCTCTACAATCACATCGCCCTTTACCCCTTCGGCGGCGCCGGAACGCGTCTCACCCTGATCAATATCAGCACCAACTCCTTCAAGCTGCGCGGCCAGCTCAACCAAACCATCAGTGCCTCCATTGGCGGCGCTTGGGGCACTGCAATCCTTTCCACCAACACGATCACCACTTTCACGGGAGTCACCGTCCCGCTCGAATACTACTCCACCGCGGAAGCCACGAATATCGCCTACGAGTTGACCCGCTTCTTCTCCTACGCTTCCAACGCCGTCGCCGCCGCGGCAACCGGGCTGAGCAATCACCTCAACCAATTCCTCCACCAAACCGCCAGCAACAAGCTTTTCTACGCCTCGACCAACAACGCCGGCGCCATCCAGAACGCCCGTCAGATGACCGGCACCAACGTCGCCTTGACCAATGTGCTCGTCCAATGGATTGGACTTAACGGCGTCACCTCCTTCAGCGGCACGAATATTCTGGCCACCAACGTCACCCTGCGGCACTTCAAGCTCATCGACGGCCGCCCCGAGGGCACCAACGCCGGCATCACCAACGGCTACACGCTCGGTCTCACCAATATCAATAGCGTCTCGTCCAATCATATCAACTTCGGCGAGGCTCTCCGCAGCGAAGGTTCCGGACCCAACTCGCTCCAACTCGGGAGCAACGCGACCGCCACCGCGCTGCGGGCAATCATCGCGGGGATCAACTCGACCAATTCAGGGCAGGATGGCGCGGTGTTCGGAAACCAGGCCACCAACCAGGCCAGCTACGGGTCCGTTTTCGGAAACCGCTCGAGCGTTTCCGGCGCGTCCTCCGCGGCTTTCGGTTCGCTCAATTACGTTTCCGGAGCCGCCAGCTACGCCGTCGGCCAGGCCATCCAGCTCACCAACGCCCAGCAGGTCTCGTTTGGATATTCCACGACGAATTCCGGGGACAATACCTCGACCGTCGGCGCCCAGGCTCAAGCCGCTGATTACAGCGCCACTGCATTTGGTTTTCAGGCCCAGGCCACGAAGACCTATAGCCTCGCGTTGGGTCCAACGGCCAGCGCGACCCATTCCAATTCCGCTGCCATCGGGCCGCCCGATCACACAGGAACAGCCGTGGCGACCACGCGCACCAACCAAATCGTCACGGGAACAGCCAATCAAACCTTGTACGTTCCAGGCGCTTTCTCGGCGGAAAATTACTCGAACCTGACGGCGATGGTCGGCAGCACCAATCGCTTCCCCGCCGGCTCGGATATTTCATTCGGCCGTTTTCCTATCACCACCGTCGCCAACGGCCACAACACCCTCAACGTCGGCACCAACGTTTACGTCGATCTCAGCGGCTCCCCCACCGCCCCTTGGACCTGGGGCGGCATCACGGGCGGGAATCGTGACGGCAAGCTCATCAAAGTCCGGAACTCCACTGGCTGGGCCGCGGACATCCTGCACAACTCCGGCACCGAACCGACCGCCAGCCTCCGCATCACGACCCCGACCTCGACCAACGTGACGCTGAATAACTCCGGCTGGGCCGAATTCCTCTACGACCCAAGCGCCTCCCGCTGGCAACTCGTGGATGTCTTTAACACCGCCACTCCTGTCGCTAGCGCCACGAACGCCGTCACCCAAGGCGAAAACCTCGGACTCACCAACGCGACTGCAATGGGCGTCTTCTACCAGGTCCAGGGCCAGACCAACGTGCAGTTCCGAACTGTCCGGGGCGGCGACCTCGTCACCCTCACCAACGAAGGCACGAATATCACGGTCGCCGCCAGCGCCGCTTATACGCTCATGCTCGGCAGCGCCGGCAGCCAAAGTCCTGCCGACTCCACGACCTACTACTACGGGGGCGACTGGAATGCCAATCTCAACACGACTTGGAACCTGACCAGCGTTGAAATCCCCAAAGCCGGGACGCTCAAACGAGTCTTCATCAAGGTCCGGGTCGCCGGCGTGCTCGGCACAACAGAAGCCGTGAGTCATTACCTGCGAATCAATGATACCACGGATGTCACTCTCAACACCACGGCGACTTACGATACGACCGCGACGAACATTGTGGCCTCGGGATTGAGCGCCGCCCTTGCCGCCGGGGATTATGTAAATCTCAAGATCGCGACACCCGCCTGGGTCACGAACCCGACGACAGTCCGCTTCTACGCCATCCTCTACATCGAATGAACCATGAAATTGAAAATTGAAAATTCTCCATTGGCAATTTGCACTTGGGCGCTGCTGCTCTGCTTGCTCTGCGCACTCCTGTTCACTAATCTTTCCGCCCAAAACGTCGCTATCCGCCCGCTCCTCGCCGAGCCGCTTCACGAATTCAACGCCATCCCCGGCTGCCCCACCAACTGGCCCGTCATCGTGGACCGCCTCGGCAGCAATACGATCAGCCCATTCCCCGGCCGAACTATTCTCACCGAAGACGAACTCGCCGCCCTCTATCGCGCCATCGGCCCAGCCTTCACGAACTGGCATCAAGGCGCTTGGGCCAATTACAACGCGACGAACGCCGCCGCACTTGATGCCCGCCGACTGATTCTCGAAACCCAACGCCAGGCCATTCTTAATCGGATTGAGACCCTCACCAACTCCAGCGACTTCACTACGGTCATGGCCCCGCTCATCGTCAGCAACCTCGTGCGACTCCGCCTTCTCGAAGAAGGCATTTCCCGGAGCCGATGAAATCGCGTCACGCAACACGCCTTTGCCATCCAGCCTGTCCGTCCCAGCAATCGTCCTCGCCGCCTCCGAAATCGTAAATCGTAAATCGTAAATCCCGATGGCCGACATTCAGGTTCATTCCACCTCTCAAGACGTGCTGGCTGCGGACACGGCCACCCGGGGGGCCCTCGATCAGTTCGTCCGCAAGCAACGCATCCTCGACCACCTCGCCCAAAGCCGCCGCGCCCGCCAATCCAGCAACTTCGATGACAAGACCGCCGTGGCTCAAGCCCGCATTCAGCGTCGCCTGGCCGCCCGGCGCCAGGAATCCGCCGTCGCTCAGTCCCAGGATATTGAAGCCGCCCGTCTCGCTCAGGCCGACCGAGTGGAAAGTCAGGAAGCCACCGACCCCCGAAGAACCCTCAGCGGGCCCAAGACGGCCGGAGACCCGGCATCCGCCCAGGAGTGGCTCGATTCCGCAGTCCGACTGCTGAACCTCCGTTGGGGCGACTCGCGCTCCACGGCGCAAACTCAAGAGGCGGCTGCCGAAGCGCCTGGCTCGAGGCGCCACGCCAACTTTCAAGGCCCCGCCGCCGCATTCACTGGCCCGGACCAGCGCGAAATCGCCCACTTGGAAGCCAGGGCCAAAGCAGAAAAGCAACGCGCCGACTTCGTCGCAATCCTATTGGAGAATGTGCTGAGTTCCTCAACTGCCAGCCTTATCAAACACCAAACCAGGCTCGAAGCGATGCAGGCGCAAATCAACGCCCTGCAAGGCCGCTGACTCCTGGCCGCGCGACGGTTCGCACCTCTTAACTTGTAAATCCCGATGGCCGGCTCGACTTCAAGCACCTCATCCGGATGGACCCTCAATCTGGCCAAGCAAGGCACTCCCGAAATCGAAGGCGCGCCACCACCGATCCAATCCATTAGCAACCGCACCCTGGCCTCGTGGGGCTTCCAAAACGGACAGCTTCACCGCCAATCCCTCGCCGCCGACACGCTCAGCTTCCTGCGCCCCGTCCCCGCCTTCGATGCCTCCGACGAAATCGACTTCGGCCAACTCATCCTTCTTACCGATCCCACCGGCCGAACCCGCTTCGTCGGCCGCCGCGTGCTTGTGCCCGGCCGCGCCTCCGGAGCCGAGGAATCCAAGAGCTATACCTTCGCCGGCCCGTGGTATTGGCTCGAGCGGCTCGTTTACCATCAAGGCTGGCAACAACTGCTCCTCAATGGCGCGTTGGTTCCCCGCCAAACCAGTCATCTTCTCCTGAACCTGGGCGGGCTGAGCGTCGGCGCTCAAATTGCAGCCGTTGCACAATACGCCATTGAGCAAGGCGCTCCCTTCCAGCCTGGCACCATCGACATCCCTATTGTCCCTTTCGTCACCGAAGTGACCGACCAGACCTGCGCCCAAATCATCATTGACCAGCTTCGTTGGGCGCCCGATGCCGTCGCCTGGTTCGACTACGGGACCAACCCGCCCACCTTTCATTGCCGTCAGAAAGCCAACCTCACCGCGGTCACCCTGCGCCTGGGTCCCGGGCATCTTCCGACCATCGCCGACGAAGGACTCACCATCGTGGCTCGGCCCGATCTCCAAATCCCCGCCGTCGCGCTCCGCTACGAACGCACGGATACCAAGGACGGCGTGGAGTACCTTGCCCTCGGCGAAGACATCGCTCCCGCCGGCGCCACCGGCCGGGAGCTGAACGCCCTCTCGCAAACCATCAGCCTGATCGGCTTCAATGTCACGACCCTCTCCGCCTCCATTCTCTGCGAAACCATCGACACCACTTCCCTCGAATGGTGGAAGCGGATCATCCCGAGCCTCCAGGACAACCGGATCAAAAACCTCACGCTCGTCCCAAACAGTGTCGAACGCATTCTCCAAGGCACCCGGACTTCATCGAACCTCGCCGGCACTCCCTCCAGCGCCTACGCCCGTATGCTGGTCGAAGGCCCGCTCGTCGATTGGATGCGCGACGCGACAGACCACGAGCTCGATTGGGAACAAGAAGAGCTCAGCGCCCAATTCTCCTTCCAGCTCGACCTTGATCCGACTTCAGGCGTGAAGCTCTCCGGTAAGCAGAGGGTTCGCATTCCGGTCCACCTGGTCAGCACGAACGCTCCCTCCGGCGTCTCCAGCTACACCGTCACCGAGACCCAGGAAGACGGCGAAGCCCAACCCATCGGTCTGGCCCAATTCCTTTTCAACGCCCTCTCCGGACTCGAATACGAAGGCGCCGTGAACACCACCGAGCAGGAATGCTCCGGCGCCATCGGCCCCGGCAACACGCTCAACATCGCCAACACCGCCCAGGCCGAGCACGCTTCGATGACGGCCCGCATTCAAACCGTCGAGGAAGCCATCGACCGCGGCCAGACCCGAGTCAGCTTTGGTCCCACCCCCGCGCTGAGCATCGGCGCGATCCTCGAGTTGCTCCGCGCTTCGCGGCATCGGCGCCGCTGGACCCGCGCCAGCGTTCAGACCGATGGTGAGCTCTCCGGCAACGCGAACGCCAAACTCGGTGAAGCCACGGCGAACAGCAATACAATCCCCGGCGATGCTCAACATACGTTCTTCGCCTGTCACGATTCCGGCAAGCGCGTGGAACTCGATGGAACGATCCCCGGCCTCAACGTGACCCGGGCCGACAATGCAGCCCAGTCCATCCAGGCCCGGCTCATCGACCCCGGCGAATCCTTCATGAAACTCCTCGGCGCCGGCGGCGCAGTCGACATCCGCACCGCCGATTGCCGCTACCTCGGCGTCCCACGAACCGTGGCCATCAAAGCCGTGAAATCCTGCGACCCGACCGACCCGACCGGCTCCAACTGGGTGCGGCTGGTGCTCTGCTCGGATCGCATCCGCATCTCGTGATTATGTTCCGGGTTCCGAGTTCCGAGTTCCGAGTTGCCTGGTGGGGCGAGCGTCCTCGCGAGCCGCGAACCCGAAACCCGGAACCCGGAGCCCGGAACTAGAACTATGGACGAATGCTGCTGCCAAACCGGCCCGCCCGCGCTCCAGCTCGCCCGCGCCGTCTCCGTCCTCTCCGTTCGGCTCTTTCATATCACCAGCTTCAGCCCTTTCTTCTGCGGGCGGCGCTGGTTCCGCAACTGCGCAGTCCACGCGGTGGACAACGGCCGCTGCGGCTTACCCCCTTTACCCGACCAGGATGTCCAGGCCAGCATCCCGATCTTCGCCAATACCTTCGCCGGAATCTTCGACCCCTGCACCACCACGACCACGCTCACTCCGAGCGCGCCCTTCGTCCCGAGCGACGCCTCGCTGGGATGCCGGCTCGCTCCCGAATTCAGTTCATTCGATTGTTGGAACGCGCTCTACACGCTGACCGTCGAGACGACCCCCGCCGACCTCATCGCCGCCTGCCTCTCCAACCTGGCCTTGATTGATCTGGATCAAGTGCCCTTCGGCATACAGCGCCGCGTGGACAATGACGTCTTCAATGGGGCCCCAATCTTCTCGGATTCGCTCGTCGCGACCAATCCGCCGACGGCGACCGCTTGTGCTGATCCATTCAACCAACGACTGGCCGCCAGCTTCGCCTTTGAATACACCACCATCGGCCAGACGCGCCATTGCACAAATGACCGGACTCGCCGCATCGAGATGCCGACCCAACATCTGATCGTCAGCGCGGCCCGCTCCCGATTCAGCGCCAACTCGACGTGGTGCAAGCACACCCGCAGCCCGATTTTCATCGACCCGGATTTCACGGCATTCTGCGTTTCGCGGCCGGGCGCCTGCGCCGTGACCGCTTGCGCCCACTACCTGCCCGCTGCCGGAATGATAGACGTGCCGACGATGAACCAGAGCATTCACATCAGCCTCTGCCAGAACCCTGCCGCCCCATGCAACCCGACTCCGATCCCGTTCTAGAAGTTCCGCGTTCCGGGTTCCGCGTTCCGGGTTTAATCAACTCGGAACTCGGAACCCGGAACCCGGAACCATCGGAGGAGAGGGCCGGCGCGAGCGGGCGAAGGAAATTGAAAATTGAAAATTCTCAATTGCCAATTTTCAATTTGGCCCTGGCAGGGATAGAGAGGCTCGTCATTTCCACCGAGGCTCGCGATGCCATCCTCCGCACTCGCCCCGAGCTGGCGGGCGATTTCGAGACCTTCGGCGACCAGTCCCGCATCCCCATTACAAGCCTCTTGAGGCCCGCGCCCAGCCGGTATGTGCCGAGTACCGGGTTCCGGGATTCGGGTTCAGCCAACCCGGAACCCGGAAACCGGAACTCGGAACCGATCCTGGGCCTTGGTGACCTCCTTGCTGCCCTGCTGCATTACCTCCGCATCGATGCTGCGGTCGCACTAATTGTACGCCGCGGACTTCTCCGCGGCTGTCAATGTGCCGCTCGCCAGGCCCGCCTCAATGCGCTGACGCCCCGCCTCGGTCGCCTGCTCGAACCCTGGCCCCTGACCCTGACCGTCATCCTCGCCTGGCTTCTGTTCGTCGTCGCGCTCCTTGCCCGCTGACCTACCGTTTGTACCGATTAGTCCCAGCAGTTCGCTTGTCGCGCGGCTGCCCCCTCACCCCAACCCTCTCCCCCCTCCGAGGGGGAGAGGGAGTCCGGTGACGCCATTGGTTCCGTAACGGCAAGCCCCTGGCCGTTGGACGACTTGCGCCGCCAACGGCGCGGACTGACGGCTGGTGATTCTCCCTCTCCCCATCCGATGGGGAGAGGGCCGGGGTGAGAGGTCAGGCGGTTCGTTTGGCCTGACCTGCGCGGAAAATGAGGTGCACTGGGCTTGCGCCGGGAGTCGGTTTTGGAGTGGATTTTTTGGACGCCGGCCAGTACGTTTCCACCATGCCAGACAAATCGGCGAACGAGGTGCCCCGGGACGTCCGCGACCTGTATATTCGGGGCTCGCAGGCGCTCCAACGGCAGAATCTCGACTACGCAATCACCTTCTTCACACAGGCGCTCCAGCGCGAGCCGGGCTTCCTGGAATGCCGCCAGCACCTGCGGGCGGCGCAGTTCAAGAAGTCCGGCGGCAGCACCAGTTTCTTCAAGAAGATCGTCGGTGGCGCCGGTCTGCAGCCGCTCATCGCCAAAGCGCAGATGACCAAGGGCAAGAATCCTCTCGAAGCCATGCAAATCGCCGAGCAAATCCTCGAGAGCGACCCCTCGAACTCCAGCGCGCATAAAATCATCGCCGAGTGCGCGATGGAGTCCGACTTCCCGAAGACGGCCTGCTTCGCTTACGAGATCCTGCTGAAGAACTCACCGAAGGACTACGACCTGGGCATGGCCTACGCCGAGGCGCTCGCCCGTTCCGGCCAGATACAAAAGGCCGAGGACTATTACGAGGAGATGCAGCGCTACTTCCCGCACCGTGGCGAGATCACCTCTGCCATCAAAAACCTCTCCGCCCGGCGCACGCTCAACGAAGGCGGCTACGACTCCCTGGCCGGGGGCACCGGCAGCTACCGCGACATTCTCAAAGACAAGGATGAATCCGCCCGCCTCGAACAGGAGCACCGGGTGGTCAAATCCGAGGACACGACCGGGGCGCTCATCCAGGAGTACGAGGCCCAGCTTGCCCGCGAGCCAGGGAACATCAAACGCATGCGCGACATCGCCGAGCTGTACTCGCAAAGGAAGGAGTTCGACAAGGCGCTCGAATACTTCGAGCGCATGCGCGCGTCGGAAACCGGCAATGATCCGTCCATCGAGAAGGCGTTTGTGGACATGACGCTGAAGCGCTTCGACCACCGAATCTCGCAACTGGATGCGTCGGATCCCGAACAGGCGGCACAGGCCGAGCAGTTGCGTGCGGAGAAGGCGGCGTTCCAGCTCGACGAACTGAAGAAGCGAGCCGAGCGGTATCCGACCGATTTGCAGATCAAGTTCGAGCTGGGCCAGCTTTACTTGGCGGGCGGGCAGATTAGCGAGGCCATCCAGGAGTTTCAGAAGGCCCAGAACAACCCGCAACGGCGGCTGGCGGCGATGAGCTACCTGGCGCAATGCTTCGCAGCGCGCAACATGAACGACATGGCGACCCGCAAGCTGCAGGAAGCCCTGAAGGAAAAGCCGGTGTTCGACGACGAGAAGAAGGACATGGTCTATCAGCTTGGCGTGCTCTTCGACAAAATGGGAAAGAAAGAAGAGGCCATCAAACAGTTCGAGGAAATTTACGCGATGGACATCAGTTACAAAGACGTTGGCAAGCGGGTGGAAGATTACTACGGCGGCAAGGGCTGAGGCTCCATCGGCGCCCAGGAAACGAGGGCCGGCCACATGGTCGCCGAGGAAGGCTCCGCTGCTTTTGGAGTGCGCCGACTCGTCGGCGCTTTTCGACTGGCCGACTTGTCGGCCAGCAAGGGCGCGTTCAGCGCCCGGTGCCCCGCGAACAGGCCGCGCATCGTCGAGTTCGACGGCGAAAAGTCGCCTCGCGAAAGCGGTGACAAGTCACCGCACTCCCCGCAGAGCGCAAACCGTCACTATGGAGTGCGCCGACTCGTCGGCGCTTTTCGGCTGGCCGACTTGTCGGCCAGCAAGGGCGCGTTCAGCGCCCGGTGCCCCGCGAACAGGCCGTGCATCGTCGAGTTCGACGGCGACAAGTCGCCTCGCAAAAGCGGTGACAAGTCACCGCACTCCACAAGCCCGCAACCTTGCGGTGGCAGCTCCAATGGTCACTCTCTAATCCAACGCTGTGCTTTCATCTCGAATCGCGGGAGCGTACCGGGCGCAACGGCCGCGACCGGCACGCGCAAGTTCATTGCCGACTCGAAGGCGACTTCGAGCTGGCGGGCAAGCGCGTCGGCGTCCTCCAAACCGGGGCGCGGCTCTACTTTCACGCTGAGTTGAGCGAGCGCCTGCGCGCGGGAGACTCGGACCTGGTATTCGGCCACGCCGGCCTGGGCGCGGATGAGTTCATCGACGGCGCCGGGGAAAACGTTGACGCCCCGCACCACCACCATGTCGTCGACGCGGCCGAGGATGCCGCCTTCGAGCGCGAGGTCGCTCCGGCCGCACGGGCAGATTTCGTCGAGAGAGGTTTTCACGAGGTCACCGGTGCGGTAGCGCAGGAGCGGTGAGCCGGTGCGGGTGAGCGTCGTCAGGACCAATTCGCCCGGGCCACCGGCGCGGACGTGCGCGCCGGTGGCCGGGTCGATGACTTCGGGAAGGAAAGCCGATTCCATCACGTGCAACACGCCGGGCCGGTCGGGGCACTCGAAACTGACCGGGCCGACCTCGGTCATGCCGTGATGATCGACGACGCGCGAGCCGGGCCAGAGGGAGGCGATGTGTTCGCGGACGGCGGGGATCGAGCCGCCCGGTTCGCCCGCCACCAGGATTGTTTTCACCTGGGACAGGCCCAGATCGATCTTCTCCTGCACGGCGACTTCGGCGAGGTGAATCGCGTAGGTCGGAGTGCAGCACAGCACCGTGGCGCCCAGATCGATCACGGCGCGCGCGCGGGCGGCGCTGCTCATGCCCCCGCCCGGAAGGCAGCGGCAGCCCAGCCGAAGGCCGGCCTCGAACGCCAGCCAGAAGCCAAGGAACGGCCCGAACGAAAATGCGAAGAACAGATTGTCCGCCGGCGCGATGCTGGAAACGCGCATCACGGTCGCCCATTGCTCGATCATGCCGTCCCAGCTTTCCGGTGTGTCGAGCCACCGGAGCGGGGCGCCCGAAGTGCCGCTGGTCTGGTGGCAGCGGGTGAAGCGTTCCAGGGGAAAGGTGAGGTTCGTCCCGTACGGAGGATTGGCGGCCTGGTCGAGGACGAGTTCCTCCTTCGTCGTGAACGGGAAGCGCTCGTAAAAGTCGTGCAGGCGCGAGACCTTGCCGGGCGCGCCGGCCGCTCCGTACTTTGCCGAGTAAAACTTGTTGTCGCGGCCTATGGCGCGGAAGAGGTCGCGGAGTCGATCGAACTGTCGTTGGACGATGACCTGCCGGCGCGGAAAAACTTCAGGCGGCACGGGCAAATTCAGGCTTGGGGTTTGGCGAGCGCGCCGGCGGCCGGGGGCGAAGCAGGCTTTTTCGGCGCGGCGGGCGCGGCGGGATTGTAGCGGGCGACGCAGTAACCGCCTGCGACGGCCAGGAGGATGCCAAGATAGAATTGCGGCTTCACCGTTCCCCAGCCGTTGGCCGGCGGGTGCAGCAGTGTCGAGAGCAGCGCGTTGACGAGCGGCGCTCCCGCGAAGACGAGCGACATGACCACCGGCGGGGTCCCCTTCGCGCCGAAGGCCAGCAGCACCCCGAACGCGCCAATGGCGCCGGCGATGCCCGCGATGAGCGACCACCAGCCGCCGGCCGCGGTGTAGCCGCTGAAGGCCGTGCCTCGCGCTGCCAGCAACAGCAGCGGCGCAAGCACCGCGGTCAGAAAGTAAGCGATGCCGACGAAGAGAAACGCCTTGTAGCGGCCGTTGACCGGATCGCCCATGAGCACCTGGCCTTTGTGGAGCAGGATTCCGTATACGCCCCACGTAAGCACCGTGAGCAGTGTAAACGCCAACCACGCGTAGCCGGGGGACGGAGGACTGTCATTCATATGCACCGCGCGAAGACTAGGGGTCGGGCCACTTTACTTCAATACGATTGTCCGGCATGGTATCTTGCGAATGGATCGAAACCCTGCACCGGCCATGAAACCAATCTTAATACTCGCGCTGGCGGGCGCACTCCTCTCCGGCTGCGCCACGAGCACTATCGAATCGCGGAAGAAGGAGCGCTACAACGCCTACACCGAATTGAGCGCCGAACAGCGCGCAGCCGTCGATGCCGGCCAGATCAAAGTCGGCATGCCGAAGGACGCCGTTTACATCGCGTGGGGCAAGCCGCACCAGGTCCTCGTCAGCGAATCGTCCGCCGGCACGCAAGAGGTCTGGATCTACCTGGGAACCTACCTGCAAAGTTACAACTACTGGGGCTTCCGGCCGTATTTCGGGCCGTACCGATACTATCATGGGCCCTACCTCTATCAGGATTACGCGCCGGTCGCTTACCCGAAAGCCGAGGTGGTATTCGAGAAGGATGTCGTGAAGCAGTGGCGAACGCTTCCGCAGCCGGGGTACTGAGGAGGAGGAGTGAGGGAGTGAGGAAGCGGGAGAGTGAGGGAGTGGGAAGAACGCGGGAAAGCGAGAAAGCGGGAAAGCGAGAAAGCGGGTAAATGGGAGAGTGAGATCAGTGCTCTCTGAAGCCTGGGCAGCCGTTTGCCCTCGTTCCCCCTCTCTCCCTTTCCCACTCCCTCACTCCCCCGCTTCCTCACTCCCCCACTCCCTCACTCCCTGCAACCCTCACGTTTCACGCTTCGCGTCCCCTTCGAGAAGTTCCCGCGGGGCCACCTCGATCTTCGAGGCGATCTCCTCCGGAATGGCCGTGGCCTTCATCGCCCCGTCGGCCGCGTGCGACACGCAGACTATGGTGAGCCGGCCGCGGGCAACTTCCTCCGGCGCCGCGCCGTTCAGGCGGCGGAAGCGCACCTGGTAGGTGAGGGCCTTCGAGCGTTTCTCCGCCACCAGCAAATGAATTTCCACGAGGTCCTCGAAACGCAGCGGCTTGTGGTACTCGCACGACGCGTGCACGCGCGGCCAGCCGATGCGCGGATGCCGGTCCTTCTCCCAGATCGAGAATCCGAGCGACCGGAAAAAGTCCTGCTCCGCCGTCTCGATGAACCGGAAGAAGTTCGAGAAATGCATGATGCCGGCCATGTCCGTGTCGCTAAATTCAACGCGGCGCCGGGACTTGAACTCGTAAGCCATGCCGCAGCGTAGCACAGCAGGCTGTGAGGAGTGAAGTGTGAGCAGTGGGTAAGTGGGAGATCGGCCGGATCGGTCCGATCAGTCGTCTCGGCCCCATCACGGCTGCATCGGTGTGACCACGCGGTAGAAGCGGCTCGGACCGGGGTTCGGATCGGAAACCGTCGCGGTGTGGCGGATCGCGCGGGCCGGCACGTCGGCCAGCTTCATCCATGGGCCGGCCGTGGGCGCGTCCGCAAATTGCACGGTGTAGCTCCGGTTGGCGGCCGCGCGAAAGTTCAGCGTCACGCCACGCGTGCGCGAAAGCGTGTCGATGCGCAAGGTACTCACGGGGATGGTTGGGGTGGCCAGCCGGAAAAACTTCCGCGGCCCGGTCGAGCGGTCGACGACGGTTTCGTCGCGGGCTGTTGCTTGCGCGGCCAGAGTCGTCAAATTCAGCCATTCGCCGGCAGGGTCGGTCGCGTACTGGACCGTGTAGGGCAGGCTGGCCTCCGCGCGGAACGCCAGGACGGCTGCCTCGCCGAAGGCAATGGAATCAATCCTCAGTTGGCTCGCAGCATCGAACGGATCGGTGCCCGCGATGATCTCGGCTTGGTTGCTCATGCCGTCGCCGTCGGCGTCCGCGAGTGGATCGAGAACCGCGAGCGTGGCCGGCAGGCTCGTCACACCGGTCACGGCGTTGGAGACCGTAACGGTATAGACGCCGGCATCCGACGGTTGGGCCGCATTGAAGGCGAGCGAGGAGTTGGTGCTGTTGACGAGCGGCACGCCGTCGCGGCGCCACTGATAAGTGAATGGCGCGGTTCCAGCGACAGCCACGCTCAGCGTCACAGCGCCTCCGATGAGGTTCGTCGTGCCTTGCGGCTGGCTGGTGATGGCGGGGCCGAGCGTGGCCAGGCCAATCCTCAACTCGGCATCGAAACTCACATCGGAACTAGCCAGGCTTTGCTGGTGTACTTCAACCGCGAGGACGTTCGTGCCGGGAATGAGGCGGAGCGGGTTGACATTGGTGGGATAGTACACGCTCTCCTCGGGAGCGTTGATGGCGTTGAGGGCGAACGTTTGAAAACTGATGGCGCCAGCCGGCATATTGTTCCGGAAAACTTCGGCGGTATTGAGGTAGGCCACGGCCCCGTCGTCGCGGAGCACGTTGAGGCGGACGTTCGCGACACTGGACCCCGAAGCGAGCACGAATTTCTGCCGGAAATAGAAAGTAATATTCGTCGTGCCGCTGGCGTTCGTGCGCAAAAGCACTGTGGTTTCGTCCAGGTCGCCATAGCCGAACTGGCCCTGGCCTGTTTTCCAACCAATCTCACCGAACGCCGGCCCAATCCAACTCGATCCCTGGTTTGCGCCGTTGTCGATGTACTTCCAGGTCGAGTTCGAGGCGATGGCGACCGTCTCCAGTATCGCCGAGGTCTGCACAAACGCGCTGACGACGGCGGACGTGCCGCTGGCGCCGCTGCTGTCGGTCGCGACTGCCGTGAAGGCGTGCGAGCCGGGGATGGGATTCCACGTCCCGGCATAGGGCGCGGAAATATCCTCGGCCACTTTCGCGCCGTCGACGTAGAACTCGACTTTGGCCACGGCGGTGTCGGGATCGGTCACGGACGCCGCGAGCGCCACGGCGCTGGTTGAAACGAGGATCGCTCCGTTGGCCGGGCCGCTGACCACCACGGCCGGCGGCTGTGAAAAGATCTGGATCGAAATCGGCGCGCTGACGCCGGCCGCGCCGCCATTGTCCCGGGCGCGGGCGGTGATGACGTGCGGCCCGAAACTGAGATTCGTCCATAGATGCTGGTACGGAGCCGTGGTCACGCGGCCGATCTTGTTCGTCCCGTTGAAGAATTCGACGTAGCTCACGGCGCCGTCATCGTCCATGGCATCCGCGGAAAGGAGGATCCCCGTCGGCCGGTCGAACGTGGCGCCCTGCGTGGGCGCCAGCAGGCTGACCAGCGGCAACTGGTTATAGCCATTCTCCCGGCCCGGCGAAGGCGCCCAGGCGAACCAATTCGTCGGGTCGTCCCCATAGGCCCGCGGCACCAGGCGCATGATCGAAAAGCCAGTGCCGTCCGCGGTGCCGGGCCAGGGGAACCGATCGGTGTACGTTACTTTGTCGACGAGGATCGACGGGACGAAGCCAAAATCCAGCCCCGGTTCGCTGACGGGCGAGTCCGGCTTCACCAACTCGACGCTGTCGCGGCTGTTGTCGAGCTTGCCGGAGTACGGGCCGAAGAGCCGGTTGGTGATGTCGCCGTAAGTGTCGAGAAACCCGGCAAGCGCATTGGTGTCCAGGTGCGGGTCGAAGCTCACGACAAGGATGGCCTCGCCCGGCTCGAGCGTCACGCCGGTCGGAAAGGCGAAGCTGACGGCGTCGCGCAATCGCCATCGGTTCGTGTAGGCCGCCGGATCGAACAGCGCCACGCGGTCGGCCGTGATGTTTCGCAGCTCGATGAATTCGTCGCGGGTGTTGTCGGTGCCCCCGGGAAAGTCGGGCGGGTGGAATTGAATTTCGCTGACGACGACCGGGCCGACTTTCGCGGTGGCGTTCATGGCGCCCGCGCCGCCACGGAATTCCTCGACGGTTCCGGCATTGTCCGCCCCAAACGTCCGCTGGTTCAAGGCGACGAAGACCGTGCCCTGGCTTGTCTCGAAACGCCCAATCGAGACGCCGCTTTCGGCTGCGTCGAAACTCGCGGTGGCGCGGTAGCCCGTCAGGTTCCCGATGGCATCGACCGCCGAGAGATGCACCGCGTCGCCATGGGCCGAATTGAACGCGAAACTGGCCAGCGCCCCCGGGCTGGGGTTGAACTGGTTTTCATAAAGCACGAGGTAGCCGCCCGGGGGCACGGAGGTGTTGGGCGGGATTTGATACTTTTGAAGGGCGCTCTTTTCGTCGCTCAGCCACCAACCGCTGATGTCGATGAGCGCATCGCTGGAGTTGTGGAATTCGACGGCGTCCTCCAACGGAGGGTCGCTGTGTGAGAGGACTTCGTTGATCACCAAATCGGGCACCAGCAGATAATTGGCATCCCCCGGCGAGGCCGTGTTCGGGAACGAGACCCGGTTGGCCGTGCCTTCGGGCAGCCAGCCTTCGGAAACGCCGCTGACTTGCGGGCCGAACGTGACCGCGTCGATCGGAGCGAGGTTGGCGTCCGACAGGACGATGGAGTCGCCGTTGCCGTCGAGCCGGAAATTGACGTGCCGGGCGTTTTTGGTCTCATCGTCGTCCGCGATGAACTGGCGGAATTCGCCCGGGCCGATGAACGAGAGGGCGGCGATGCGTGTGTTGGTGGGGCTCGAGTAGGAGTCGCTGAGGTACAAGCCGCCCAGCGCGACCGGCTGCGTCTCGGGATTGAGGATCTCGAACCAGTCGGGCCCGTTGGCATCCGTCGCCATCCATTCGTTGATCCTCAGAGTGACAGGCGAAGCGGTGGCCAGAGGGCTGTTGGGCTGGCCGGGGGTCGGGGCGTTGAGTTCCCACTCGCCCGCGCCATCCATCGCGCGGCCGATTGCGAATTCGGCTGCTTGCAGGCCGAAGGTCACGGAGTCGCTCAGCACGAACCCGTTGGTCAGCACGGTGAAGAGCGCAACGGTCTGTCCATCGTCGTCCAGCCCGAAGCCGGTGTGCAGCCCGGGGGCATTGGTGTCGTCATCACACCAGACGACGAGGTGGCTCAAGGGCTCGATCAAGGTGTCCGGCGGGAAAATGAATTTGCCGGGTTTCTCCGGGTTGTCGCTCAGGCTGAAGCCATTGAGGTTTTGGGGCTGGTCGGTGTTGTTGTAGAGCTCGATGTAGTCGGGGCTGCGCGTACCGTTGGTGATCGCGCTGCGATTACGCGCGAGGATTTCGTTGAGGACGATGCTGCCCGGCATCGGCGGCACGCTGACTTCCAACGCCAGCCCAAAGACGACGTCCGGGCTGATGGTGCTCACGCGATGGACCCGGGCGGCGAGGACGTTCGTTCCGACGACGAGGTTTGTCGGGATGACGAGGAACGGTCCTTCATAAACAGCGTCGGTGACGGTCCGGTTGGCCAGAGTCGAGTTCTGGAGCGTGCCGGCGGGCAGGCCAAGGCGGTGGATCTCGGCGCCGTTCAGATAAACGGCCACGCCGTCATCCACGACATGCCGGAGGCGAAGGAACGTGTTGGCCGGATCTCCCGAGTACACGAAAGTTTTGCGAAAGTAGGTCGAGACGCGCGTGCCCAGGGTGATCGTGGTGCGAATCGGCTCTGGCAACGGCCCGGCGTCATTGCCGAACAAGGGAGCGCCCTCCAGCCACGAGCTGTCGTCGAAGTCCACGGCGGTCCAGTTGGCCGGCGGGTTGGTTCCGAATGGCGCATAACGCCACAGGGTGTCCGCGTCGATCGTGATGAGCGGAACGGTGGGTGGGTCCGCGCCATAGAGGAAGTACGTCTCGGCCGACTCGAAGGAGGGATGCCCGTTGGTGTCCGTGTAGAGGCATTTCCAGAAGTAGGTTTCGCCGAACGTCATTTTGTCGAACGGGATGGGGATCGAAGTCAGGTTGCTCGAGCTGGTGAGCTTGAACACCGGCGCGGCATAGGTGCCGTTGGTTGCGCGCATCCACCAGGTCGTCGAGGCGTGGGCGGGCGCCGGATCTGTCGTGTGGCTGTAGGGCGAAGCCGCCAGCGAGCGTGGCGGCAATACGCCTTGCGAAGGGGCGGGCTCGCGGTTCATCGGCTGGCGCGGGCGCTGGAACGGGCCCAGGCCCAGTTGAGAGTTGATCGAGGCGAAACGGGCGGCGGCGTAGTTACTGAATGAGCCGAAGCCCAACGCGACAATGTTCGTCGGATTGAGCAGCGTGTTGTTGAGGAGGAAGAGCTTTTGTTTGTACTCCTGGCGAAAGGCTTTGTAGAAGGAATCCTTGACCCAGTTGGCGTCCACCCAAATCGGGGGAATGCCGAACTGGGTGTAAATGAGCGGCGCGCCGAACTCGCCCAGGTAAAGCCCGGCCGTCGCCTGGTTGCCGAACCCGCCCAACTCAGCATCGAAGTCCCACGCCAGGAAGGCCCATTTTCCGTTGGCCCGCCGCCAGAGGAAGTGGTTATGATTAAAGTCGTCCCACCCGCCTGACCAGGTGCGGATGGCCATGACGGTCAGGACGGCGTCCACATCGCAGTTGGTCAAAAGGTAGGCGCGCAGATTCGGGAGGTTGGGATTCACCGCGGTGTGGGTGTCGCCGCGGGCCGCCCACATCCCTTTGACGAAATCGATGAACGGATTGTACCCCTTCCAGCCGTGCATTTGCAGGCCGAAGGTCCACTCGTAGCGCGCCCGCTCGGACCAGTACGGCGGCAGCGCCGGCAGCAACCGGTAGCCGCCATAGCCGAACGGCCCGGTGGGATCGGAGAACAGGAAGTTTCCTTGCGCCTTGTAGAATTCGCCGACCGGCTCCGGCGTCGTGCCCGGATTGGCCAGAGCCTGCTCCTTGGCAAATCGCTCCGACAACCGGTCGTCCATCTCGTCCTGATCCATGCGGCGAGTCCCGGCCGCGTTGTTCAAGTAGAATTCGATCCACTTCGTGCCGGAGGATGGAAAGCCGGCCAGGCGGTACAAGGCATGGCAGACGACCGTGATGTCATCGTTGTCCGAGATGAAAAATCCTTCGCGGCCCTCGAACCGATGATAGCGCGGGAACTGCCATTTCCACGAGTTGTTAAAAGGATCCCGCCGATATTGGCTGCTGTGGTGGCGGGCGCGCGCGTCGTAGACGACGCCGTTGAACACGAATACGGCCGGTTCAGTCGCGTTCCACGTCACGCTCGGAATTCCGGGCGGGTTCGGCTGGGTGATCCGGCGCAGCACCGCGATGTCCACCGGGCCGGGGCTGGGCGGATTCAGATTGGTCGCCAGTGTGTTCAGGCTCGCGGCCGAAATGAAGCAGTCGTAAATCCGGTTGGTCGAAGCGCGCACGGGCGTGACGAAGTAGGCGTGCCAGGCATAGGGATCGTCCGCGCGGGGCGACACGGTCTCGATGCCCCCGCCGCGATTGGCTCGGAATCGGTAGCGTACCAGGCTGCGGTCCACCCGGCCGGGCAGCACCACCGTAAAACGCCCCTCGGCCGGCGCGCCAACGCCGGTCATATCGACGGTGGTTCGCGGCTCCGTGGTGCTGTTGATGTCGTCGACGAAGTATTCGACGGCCACAGAACTCAACGGGTTGGTGGCTGAGAAGGTACAATCGATTCGCACTGGCTGGTTGGCGCGGATAATCGCCGAACCGGTGCTGTCCTGGTAGGCCGCGAACGCGACCACCACGGGGCGCGGCACCGATCGGAGCACGGCGTTGGCGCGGCCGGGGCTGGGATTGCCGCCGACCGGCGAAGCCAGCCAGTTGGCCGGGTCATTCGCCGGCCAGGTCAGGCTGCTCCGCTCCAGCGAGCGGCCGCGGTATTGGAAATTCGTCGAATTCAGCCTCGTCCACTCATCATCCGCGCCGAGCGCGTCGGCGCTGATGGCCCAGGGGAACTCCGCCGAAAAGCTGACCGAATCGATCGTGTTATCGGCCGCGTCGCGCAATCGCACGGTGCCGCCGCCGTTGCTGAGCTGGCCGTTGTAGGGACCGGCGATGTTCGTGACGTTCAGGCCGTATTGCGGGATGGACGCCAGCCGCGCCGGGTTCTTCGCGACGACCAGATACCGGCCGCCGCCGAGAATCGCATTCGTCGGAAAACTGAAGTCGATGTCCCCCGTCAGCCTCCAGCCGGCCAGCGGGACATTGGTTGGCCCGGCATTGAAGATTTCCAAAAACTCGTGAACGTCCTCGCTCAAGTCCAGGATTGGAGAGCCGTCCGCGTTGAACGCCGCTATCTCCACCGGATGATAATGAATTTCATTGAGGAAGACCGCCGGGGCGGAACCGGCTGGCTGAACAGACAAACTGAGAAGGACCGCGGTGCATAGGAACAGACACGGCGCGGACAGCCCGCGATTCAGGAAAGCATTCATGGCAAGCGCACCCAATCTGCACGAGGTGCGCTCCGGAAACAAGCCTGCAAATGGACGCAGAGGGGACTGGGGTACATCCAGGAAGTACCACCACGGCCGAGGTCGCGCCGGGAACGTAGGGCAGGCGTCCCGCCTGCCCTGCCGCGCCGAAAGGCGCGGCATTCGCACCACCAAGGCCTCGCTTCGCTCGGCCGGGCAGGCGAGACGCCTGCCCTACTTTGGACCCGCCGGCACGGTCGCCACGCCGTAAGCGCCCAGCGGAATCCACAGGCCCCTGCCCAATTCGCCGTCGGCGTGCGTCAGGTCGAACCACAGGCAGCCCGTTGGCCGGCCCTGGCCGACCTGGCGGAGCGCCGCGCCGTCCGTCGCGTCAAATAGTGTGACGACGTTATCCCATGTCTGCGCCGCGAGCAGCGGGCCGAAGTTAACGAGCGACTGGGCGGGCATCGTCAGCGTGACGGTGCCCAAGCGCGTCCACCGGCCGGCGTCCGACAGATGCCACGTCTCCAACGCGGAGGGCGCGTCGTTGGTCACGCCTCCCCACGCGCCGCCCGGCCGGCCGACGAAAACGTCGCTCTCCAAGACCCGCACGGGGTGGGGCCAGGATTCCGAAAGCTCCAGCGAATCAATCAGGTGCGCCGACACGCCGTCATAGGCGCTGGCATCGAGGAATTCGCGCCAGTACCACATCGAGTTCGTCGTCCAGTGCGTGCCGACGGTGTAAACCACCGCGCCGCGATGCGACAACCCTTGCAGCGTGCCGGGAATGCTTACCGGCCGCCGCACCATCGGCTGGCCCCCGTCGGCGTAGTCCACCACGTCGAGATACGAACGCGTCACCCATGAGCCGATCGGCTCGGGGCTGACGAGACCGCCGGCCGCCGGCGTGGACGCGTCGGCCCACGCCACGAACTCAGAGGTCTGATGGCTCAGATATACCAGCCCCTCCGCTGTGAACGCGCTGCTGAAGCTCCACCAATTGTTCGACGAGAGGAGGACTTCGGAGGTGAACTGTGGCGCGGTCGGCTGGCTCACGTCAAAGGCCAGCAGTTGTCCGCCCCCGCCCCACCACGGAAACCACGGGAACAGCACGCCCGGTCCGGCGGCCAGCGGCATCACTTCGAACCACCTCCAGGAATTGAAACCGCCGCCCGACCACACGAGCACGTCAGGCCTCGGCCACACAGCCTGGAAGTCGCCGCCGATACCCAAGCTGCTCACGTCCGTCGCCGCCTGCCCGAGAACGTTCACGGCGGGCAACTCATCAAGGCCGATGACGGTGAGCAGGAACTTCGAGCGCGGCGGCTCCGCCGGGTCGCTGCCGTCGCCAGCCACCAGGAACGGGCCAAACCAACTCTGCGGCGCCTGCGCCACGTAAAGCTTTCCGTCCCGCACGTCCGCGCCCACGATCGGCAGGTTCGTCAGCGAGATCTGAGCCAGCACTTCGTTCGGCGCGGCAGCCCGTGCGACGCGCACCACCGGCTCGCCCGAGTTGCCCCACCAGCCCCAGCCCCAGCCGCCGGAGCCGCCGAGTTCGAGCAGGAAATTCCCCTCCACGAACACGCGGTCCACCGGCCACGCCAGCGGCGTCGTGCCGCGCACCAGCGGGTGATCGCGATCGGTCGCATCGACGCTGAGCAATTCCGAGCCGGAGAGGGCAAGGATACGGTTGACGTACAGAGTCGCGCGTCGGGCGGGGAATTGCTGCTCGATCACGCCTCGGGCGGCGAGCGACCGGGCGTTCAGGTCGATCAATTGCACGCGCGAGGCATAGCCATTGGTCGTGTTGCCGGTGTAGGGCACGAGGATCAAGCCGGACTCCTCCAGGACCGTGAAGGCTTTCTCGTCCCAGTTGGCTTCGCTCCACGAATAGTTCTCACCGAGCCGCACGCGGCTCAGCAGGGCGGGCGCGGCGGGATTGGCCACGTCGAAGAGCGACACCGCCACGCGACCGGTCTCGACGCCAAGGGTGACCAGCCGGCCGCCCAGCGGCTGGATGAACGTGGACCAGCCCGGCACATCGACACTCCCGGCAATGCGCGGCGCCGATGGGTTCGACAAGTCCACGACCCAGAGCGGGTCGATTCGGAAGAAGGTCACGACGTAAGCGCGGTCACCGTCAAACCGCGTCGCGTGAAGCTGCTCGCCGGCGCCCAGTTCCAGTTCGCCGAGTTTGACCAGTCCGGCGGGCCCGGCCGAGCGCGGGTCGGGCAGGCGGAACGTTTCCAACTTGGTCGTCACGCGCCGTGTGGATGTGGATCGCCAGTCCTCCGAAATGGAAGTGAAGATTCCGCCAGCCCATCTTAGCTTGAACTTGTCCGGCACGCGGCCCGCCGTGCGAATCGATTCGTAGGCGTGCATCGTTCCGTCCGGCTGCGTGATGTCGATGCTGCGGACGATCGATTGCCACCAGTTCGCCGGGTCCTGCGTGACCACGAAGAGCAGCACGTCGGTGGCCGTGACGACGTTGCCGTAGCCCGAATACCAGAGCGTGCCGCGAGCAGCGGGCGCGGCGGGGTCCGCGAGGTCGAACGAGGAGACCAGCGTGCCCCACTCCCAAATCGAGTTGGTGCTGCCGGCCACGGGGCGGAGGGCTTGCGAAGCAACGTAGAGCGCGGTGCCGACCAGCCGGCTTTCCACGATGTAACCCTTCACCGGCAGCCGCGCGACGACCGAGGGTGTGCCGGCGTTGTCGGCCGCGATGACGACCTGGCTTTCGTCGCTGGAACAGCCGTTGCGCGCCAGCAGCACGACGTGGTTTGCGCCAAGCAAATACAGGTCTTCGCCCGCCGCCGGCAAATCGAGCGTGCCGCGAACCAGCGCGGCGTCAGGGTTGCTGATGTCGATGACTTGCAGGCCGCGAAATTGGTTGAAGAAATAAAGCGTCTGCCCGCGAATCTTCCAGATGTCCGACTCGACAACCTCGCGCGATGGACTCTGGTTGCCGCCGGGCGGCGTTGCGCCGGGGCCGACCGCGTCCATGAGGCCCGGGCCCCGCCCAGGGCCGCCGGCGGTGCCGTTGTAGAACTGATTCGTACCCGAGAAAAACGACTCTGGCAGCGGCTCCGTGGTGTCGGCGCGCACGCGCATCACCTCGAACGGGAGCGAGCGCGGCAGGGTGAACGTGAGCGTGCCGCCGGCGCCGTCGAGCCGCGAGACGGCACGCGGTTCCCACGAGCCGGCCCCGAGCCGGCCGCGACATTCGAGGGTCACTTTGCGCACGCCGGACGGCACGCGCACGGTCGCGGAAATGTTCGTGCCGTCGAGGCGGACGGACGAGATGGTGGGAGAAGCCGTTTGCGAAAAAGCCGTCGTGCAAGCCAGGAGAACCGCGGTTGCCACCCAGCGCCTGCACGACCCGAACGGAAAGCGACAGGTCGTTTTCATAACGAATGCGATGGAATTGTGGAATTGCTGTCAGCTTCATTGAAGGCCGAGTCCTATCGCCTGTCAAGGCTTCCGCTTGGGGTGATTAACCCATCTGCCTCACTTCTTCCCGAAGGAACGCAGCCGCGCTTTTCGATCTCCTCTTGGATCGTCATGCGACCGACTCTTGAACTCACCGCGCGACGCGCGTCGATGCTAAGCGGCGGCTGGCGCTGTTCGTTGCTCCGTCGATTTGGATTCCGCAGGTTTCGGCTTGTAAAGGTAGTACACCAGCACACCCATCACCAATCCTTGCGCAATACCGGCGACAAACCACTTGACGGCCAGGCTCGGTGGCAACGGCATCACCACGTAGTTGATCAGGGTCTCCGCCTGGTTGAACAGAGCCATCAGGATGCCGTAGCAAACCGCACAGCGGAGGCATTGCCTCTCGGCAAAGCCCGCAGCCCAAATGACGGCGAAGGTGGATGCAAACAGAAACTGGCCCAGCAACATCCAGCCGAATCGCGCATTCATCTCCGATTCTGCCCGCCACAGGCTCATGGTTTCCTTGTAGGCGCTCTGCAACCACACGCCATGAATCAGCAAATTCATGGCGAAGACGGCGATGAACATGACGACGATGGCGAGGATGAGGCGCTTGGTATTCATGCGCGGAGACTTTCACGGCCCGACGACGCCGGCAAGGCTACAGAATTCGCTGCAGAATTCGTGCGAACTCTTCACTCCCTCTCACCATCGGGGGGAGATGGGGTGAGAATTCTCCCAACGAAAACTTCGCGCCTTGAACCCCTGAACCGTGATCGGAGCGCCGAGCTCCTGCTCGGCGCGAACCCGCTGTGTCCCAACGGGCCGAGCAGGAGCTCGGCGCTCCGGTTCATGGGGGGACAGGAGGCTCACGCTTGCAGTGGACCTCGTTCTAGCCGCGGAGCAACCCCCTCATCCCGGCCTTCTCCCCCAAGGGGGAGAAGGAGTCGGAAGCAAGCGGCAGCCGGCGGCCCCGCTTGATCGTCAGTCGAGGGCCGGCCGGTCCTTGTGCCACTGGGTCGCCTGCTCGAAAGCGTGCGCCACGCGGAGCATCGTGGTTTCGCCAAATGGCTTGCCAAGGATCTGGAGGCCGATAGGGAGCTTGGGATTCGTGGTGAAGCCACAGGGCAGGCTCACCCCGCAAATGCCGGCCAGGTTGCAGGAGATCGTGAAGATGTCCGACAGATACATCTGCATCGGATCGTCGGTTTTCTCTCCGGCTTTGAAGGCGGCCGTTGGCGAGGTGGGCGTGACAATGGCGTCGACTCTCTCGAAGGCCTTGAGGAAGTCCTGCCGGATGAGCGTCCGTACCTTTTGTGCCCGCAGATAGTAGGCGTCGTAGTAACCGCTGCTCAACACGTAAGTGCCCAGAATAATGCGCCGTTTCACCTCGGCCCCGAAGCCCGCGCCGCGTGTTTTCGTGTAAAGCGCGATCGGGTCGGCGCCATCGACCCGCAACCCGTAGCGGATGCCGTCGAAGCGCGCCAGGTTCGCCGAAGCTTCGGCGGTCGCGACAATGTAGTACGTCGCCACTGCGTACTCCGTGTGCGGCAGTGAAATCCCGACGATTTCGGCGCCGAGCTTTTCCAACTGCTTCACGGCCGCCTGCACCGCGGCGTTGACTTCCGGATCGATGCCGCGGATGAAGTATTCCTTGGGCAACCCGAGCTTCAGGCCCTTGATGCCGTCCCCAAGCGTGGCCGGGTAATCCGGCACCGGCGTGTCGACGCTCGTCGAGTCGCGCGGGTCGTGTCCGCTGATGACGCCCAGCATCGAGGCGGCGTCGCGCGCGTTCTTCGTAAACGGGCCGATCTGGTCCAACGACGACGCGAATGCCACAAGACCGTATCGGGACACCCGCCCGTAAGTGGGCTTCAGCCCGACGCAACCGCACAGCGACGCGGGCTGGCGAATGGACCCTCCCGTGTCGGTGCCCAGCGCGGCGATGCACTCGTCGGCGGCGACCGCGGCGGCCGAACCGCCCGACGAACCGCCGGCGATGCGCGTCTGGTCCCATGGGTTCCGCGTGGTGAAGTAAGCGGAATTTTCGGTCGAACTGCCCATCGCGAACTCATCCATGTTCAGTCG
>DASTLJ010000421.1:0-9590 GCA_035715125.1 Verrucomicrobiia bacterium | reverse complement strand
GCGAATCGACCCAGCAGGTGAGGCCGTTGTTCGCGCAGCGGACCAGCGGCCGGCCGTTTTCGATCGCGCGGAAGACGGCATTCGCGGCATGTTGCCATTGCGCGGCGCTTTCGCCGAACCAGCCGTTGTTGGTCAGGTTCAGGAGGAAATCCGTATCGTCGTCCACGTACTGGCGGGCGAGATGAGGAAAGACGTCTTCGAAACAGATCAGCACGGAGGTCTTGCAGCGCAGCGCGGGCATCGGGAAGGGGGCAGGGCCGTTTCCGCGGGCGAAGCTGCCCATGCCGGTCCAACGTTCGAGGAACGGCAACCAGCGGGCCAACGGGATGTACTCGCCGAAGATGACGAGCTGCTGTTTGTGGTAGCAGGCCAGAAGCTCGCCCTGCGGACTGACGAGAAAGGCGGCGTTGAAAACGTTGTAGTCATCGGCGGAACGCGGCTGCGGGGCCAGTTCGGCGTCATTGGCGTCGAGGACGAGCCAAACCCCGTGACGCCGGACAAGGTTGGTGATGGCTTCATACGTTTCCGGCCTGCCGAGAGCGGCTCCAGGCACGGCGCCTTCTGGCCACACGAGCAGGTCCGGTTTCGTCGCCAGCGCGCGCTCGGAGAGTTCGAGAAGTCTGGCGAAGCGGTTCGAGTCTGATCCCGCGTCCCAGATCACACTTTGCGGAAAACTCGGTTGCACCAGCGCCACATTCAGGCTCGCCGCCGGTGGTTCGGGCCGGAGCGCGAAGGAAAGCCCCCAGTAAACGACGCCGACGGCGGCCAGCAGCGGCGGCAACACTTCGAGTTTGGCGTAACGGACCCACCGTCCACCCGCCGCTAGCAACGCCGCCGCGCCAAACAACGCCGCCGAGAACCACACCACGAGGAACGAGACGCCGTAAACGCCGGTCACTGAGGCAATCTGAATGAGCGGCAGCATCCGGCTTTGCGAAGCGCCGAGGAGGTTCCACGGGAATCCGCTCAGGAATCGGGCCCGGATCATTTCCAAGCTGACCCAGAGTGCCGCGCAGGCGAGCGCCCACTGAGCACGCTGTGTCCATCGTACGGCCGCGAACCGTTGGAGTTGCAGGCTCCAGCCGTCCTCCGCCTCGCCGGGTGGCGCCGGGCTAAGGCGCCAGCAAAGCCATGTCCAAAGGCCGGTGTAGAGCGACAGGAACGCGCTGAGCGCGAGCCAGCCGATGATCGGCGCCAGCTTCATGACCGGGATGTGCAGCAGCCAGTAAAGCGAGGTGAGGAAATGCGCCAACCCGGCAACGTATCCCATGCGGAAGGCCCCGCGGCCCTCCAGCCCGAACGCTGCCGCGAGCATGATGCCCGGCGCGATCCAGGCCAGCCCGGCAACGTTCCACCGCGGAAACGCCAGCGTCAGGAGTAGCCCGCCGGCAACCGCCACGAGCAGGCGAAGGCGAAATCCACGTTGCAGGAGTTGGTTCAAGCGCGTCACGTTCTTCCGCAAGCGACCAACGACAGCCCGGGCCACCGGCCGGCCTCAAGCTCGATTCACTTTCTCGGAGGCCCCCTGAACTCCAGCCTTCGGCTTCGGAAATGGAGATCAATGTCGAAGCTCAAGCTGGCCCCCGTATCCAAAGCCATCCGCACAATGCGACTCTTGGCGCCGCTAAAGATTTCTACCTCGACAGTGATGAGATTGGACCGAGGGTCGAGTTTCACGGGTCAGAAGGCGGCGGCGTAGCCCTCCTTTAGGGCGGGACCGGCGAAAACGATGTACAATCGTTTTTTGCCTTTGGTCTTCCGCCAGACTTCATCTCGATCTTTGGCGTGGTAAACCAATTCCCCTGCCTTCGGCCGGCCCCCGGCTTCGGCCTTCACATCGATCGCGAGCCATTCGTCTGGATTCTGCTCAATGAGTTCTTGAATGCTGCGCATAGTCGCGGGACCAACGTTGGGCCGCACCCACATGAAACCCTGTGGCCAGACCGATGTCGATTCAATTAAGTTCGCCGAACAGTTCCCGCTTGGAAGCCCGCCCGCATTGAGTTTAGAACTGTTCAAGTTCATGAGCACGGCCTCGACTCCTATCCGCCATTTTGCCAGCGACAATTATGCCGGGATCTGTCCGGAAGCGTGGGCCGCGCTGGCCGAAGCCAACGCCGGGCACGTCACCGGTTACGGCGACGACGCCTGGACGCAGAAGGCCGCCGATTTGATCCGCGACGTGTTCGAAACGCATTGCGAGGTGTTCTTCGTCTTCAACGGCACTGCCGCCAACTCGCTGGCGCTGGCCTCGATGTGCCAGAGCTATCACAGCATCCTTTGCCACGAACTGGCGCACGTCGAGACCGCTGAGTGCGGAGCGCCAGAGTTTTTTTCCAACGGCTCGAAAGTCCTGCTCGTTTCCGGACCCAACGGCAAGATTGATCCCGCCGGCATCGAGCGGATGGTGAACAAGCGCACGGACCTCCATTACCCGAAACCGCGGGCGATCAGCCTCACCCAGGCCACTGAGCTTGGAACGGTCTATACACCGGACGAACTCAAAGCCATCTGGGCGAAGGCGAAGGCGTTTGGCTTGAGAATCCACATGGACGGCGCGCGTTTCGCCAATGCGGTCGCCTCGCTCGGGTGCGCGCCCAAGGAAGTGACCTGGCAGGCGGGCGTGGATGCGCTCAGCTTCGGCGGGACGAAGAACGGGACGCACGTCGGGGAGGCGGTGGTAATTTTCGATCGCGAGTTGGCGCGGGAGTTCGACTATCGCTGCAAGCAGGGCGGCCAGCTCGCAAGCAAGATGCGGTTCATTACTGCGCCATGGGTCGGGATGCTCCAGAATGGCGCCTGGCTGCGGCACGCGGCGCACGCGAACCGGATGGCCGCGCTGCTCGAAGAAAAGCTGCGGCCAATTTCTCCAGTGAAAATCTTGTTTCCGCGCCAGTCGAACGCGGTGTTTGCCGAACTGCCCCGGCCAATGATTGACGCTTTGCGCCGGCGCGGGTGGAAGTTTTACACGTTCATTGGATCGCTCGGTTGCCGCCTGATGTGCGCCTGGGACACCCGGGAGGAAGACGTAGCCGCGTTCGCAAAGGACATCGCGGAACTGGCCGGCCGGAGCTGAAGGAGCGCGGACAGCTATGTCCGCGCGGTCCGTTCAGGCGGGGGCACAATCGCCCGGACAAGGCTGTGCGCGCTCCTGGCCTTCGGTTCGCGACGCGCCCAGGAGGGCAGGGGGTATTGCGCGTTTGGGTAATCTGTGCTTCCTTGTTTGCGCTCCCCACGCTCACAGGCACTTGGCTCGGCGTATGAAGACTAACATGGCAGTTCATCTGCGCGTCCTGCGCCTGTTGCTCGCGGGCGCAGCAACTGGAGTTGCCGTATTCGGTCCTGATTTGAGGGCGCAGACGATCCTCGTTCCGACCAACGCGGTTTGGAAGTATCTCGATAACGGCACGGACCAAGGGACTGTGTGGCGCACGCCGGGGTTCATCGACGGCGCGTGGCAGGAAGGTCCGGCGGAACTGGGATTCGGCGACGCCGTCGAAGGCCGCCCGGAGGCAACGATGCTGGATCCTGGCCCGCCATCGCCCAACCATTACATCACCTATTACTTCCGCCATCGCTTCAGCATCACGGGCGTCGCATCCGTTACGAATCTCGTTGCGCAAGTGATGCGGGACGACGGCGCGGTGGTGTACTTGAATGGCACCGAGGCGGGACGCACCGGGATGAATCCGGGGCCGGTTGACTTTCTGACGCCCGCTGCACAGCCCGGCGCGTCCGGCGACGCCGAGTTCACCTTCTTTTCCCTGAACGTCGACCCAGGGCTATTGGTGGAGGGCGAAAACGTCCTGGCGGTCGAAGTGCACCAATTATCCGGAATGAGCTCGGACGTGAGCTTCGCGCTTAAGTTGCTGGTGATCACCAACGCCCCTCCGCCTTCGGACAAAGGCCAAACTCTCATCGTGCCGCCCAGCGTCGCGAACGTCACCGCCGGTTACGGCTCCGGCACGTTGAGCGCTCCGAACCTGCGCATCCAGGAGGTCTACGGCTCGGCCAACTTCCCACCCGACACCGCGATGTGGATTACGGAACTTTGCTACCGGCCCGACCTGGTTTTCGGAAACGCCTTCAATACGACGGTCAACGACATTCAGATCAATCTCTCCACAACTTCGAGAAACCCGGACGCGCTGAGTTTCACCTACGCGCAAAACGTCGGGCCGGATGACACGGTCGTTTTTGATGGCGTGCTCCAAATCTCAAGCCAATTCACGGGGCTGCCGGGAGGGCCGAGGGACTTCGACATACGAATCCCGCTCACCGCGCCATTCCTCTACGACCCGGGCGCCGGGAACCTGCTGGTCGATATCCGCAACTCCTCCGGCTCGGGCGCCAGCTTGCTCAGCGGGCAAAGAGTCACCGGCGACAGCGCTTCGCGAACGGCCGGCGGTCTCGGTTCGTCCACCGGCGTGTTGGATTCCGGAGTGGACGCGCTGCAAATCGTCTTCACGCTGACGAATCCGCCGTCCCCGCTGCTGTTGCTGCGCGGGCCCTACTTGCAACGCGGGACAACAACGAACCTGCTGGTGTGCTGGCGCACCAGCCGGCCGACGAACGCCATCGTCCGCTTTGGTCTCGCCGACAACACATTGGTCTGGGAGGCCCGGAGCCAGGTCCTGACGAACAACCAATGTGTGGAGTTGACCAACCTGGCGCCGAACACGAAGTACTATTACTCGGTGGGCGCGAACGACACGAACCTTGCACGAGGCGCGGAATTTTATTTCACCACTGCGCCGGTTTCCGCCAAGCCGACGCGCATCTGGGCGCTGGGGGATTGCGGCACGGCCTCGCAGCCCTTCCAGACGGGCGCGTTGCTGGTGCGCGACGCGTACCTGGCCTACACGGGCAGCCGCGAGACGGACGTGTGGCTGATGCTGGGCGATAACGCCTACGGCTACGGCAAGGATTCCGAATACCAGGCGGCGGTGTTCGACGTGTTCCAGGCCGGGTTGCGACGCTGGCCGCTCTGGTCGACCATCGGCAATCACGAAACCTACGCGCCAATCCACCCGACCGAACCTGAGCCGGTGGCGTATTGGGACATTTTCAGGCTGCCCATGCAGGGCGAAGCCGGCGGCGTTCCGTCGGGCACCGAGCGCTACTACTCGTTCAACTACGCGAACATTCACTTCGTTTGCCTCGATTCCGAGATTTCTTACACCAACAACGGCGGCGTCGACATGCTTCAGTGGCTTCAGGCCGACCTCGACGACAATACGAACGAATGGATCATCGCCTTCTGGCACAGCCCGCCCTACACGAAGGGATCACACAACTCGGACTCGTTCGCCGACAGCGATGGCCGGTTGTTCTGGATGCGCGAACAGGTCTGCCCGCTTCTCGAAAGAAACGGCGTGGACCTCGTCCTGTGCGGCCACAGCCACTGCTACGAGCGCTCCTACCTGATGCACGGCCATTACGGCACCTCCCTGGAACTCATGCCTTCGATGATCGTGGACGGCACCAGCGGTCGGCCGGAGGAGACCGGCCCCTACCAGAAGCCCGACACAGGGCCGCAGGCAGGTTTCGGCACGGTCTATGTGGTGGCCGGCAGCTCCGGCCAGGCCACCTTCCTTCAGTTCGATGGACCTCACCCGGCCATGTTCATCACGCGCCTGAACCTAGGCTCGACGGTCATCGACGTGGACGGCCCGCGCCTGGACGCCCGGTTTCTCCGGGAGACCGGCGCGATTGATGACTCCTTCACTATCACCAAAGGTTCGATGCAGGCCCCGTTGCTGATCGCAACCATCCGCGTGGTCAACGGCATGGTGACCGCCCGTTTCGACTCCCAGACTGGGCGTCATTACCAGATCGAGCGCACCCCACAACTCGAACATCCAGTCTGGTCGGCCACCAGCGATGTGTTTGAAGCGACGAGCCGCCTCACGATTTGGAGCGCGCCGGCGCCGGAGGGCGCGGAACGGAGTTTTTACCGAGTCGTCCGGACTGACTGATTTTCGCGCACGTGGGTCGGGCCGATACAGGAGCGCGGACAGCCTTGTCCGCGCGATCCTGAACTAACTTAAAACACGCGGACAAAGCTGTCCGCGCTCCTTTCTTGAATCCGCCCGGGCACGCGACGATCATGCGACATGCGTGAAAGTTTGGTTGTCTCTGTCTCGTGCGTCTGGTACCTCGGGAGCCAACGCACACCGTGAAAGCAGTCATCCTCGCCGCCGGCAAAGGCACCCGCATGGGGGAACTCACCCAGGAGATTCCCAAGCCGATGCTCAAAGTGCGCGGCAAACCCATTCTCGAGCACATCATCCTCGACCTGGCCGGCGCGGGCATCCGGGACATCTTCCTTGTCACGGGCTACCGGGCAGAGACCATTGAAAGTCACCTCGAGGACGGCCGCAAGCTGGGCGTCCGCATCGTCTACGGCCGCCAGGCCGTGCAGGACGGCACCGGCAAGGCGCCGGAAGTCGCACGGAAATTCATCGACGCCGACTCGTTCCTCCTGACCTACGGCGACATCCTCGTGCGGCCGGAAACGTACCCGCAGATGATCCGGCGCTTCGGCGAGGACGATTTCTCCGGGCTGGTCACAGTGACCGGCGGCGATGACGTGACCAAAGGCGGGTTGAACTTTTTCGACGGAAAATTCTGCCTCACGCGGCTCGTCGAGAAACCGACACCCGCGCAGATCGAGGAACTTCGTCGTGACGGCTGGCTCCGGCCCGGCCAACCCGCGTGGTATAACGCCGGAATCTACATCTTCCGGCCTGTCTTGTTCGAGTTCACCGCCAGAATTCAGAAATCCCCACGCGGCGAATACGAACTGACCGACGCGCTCAACGCGATGGTCGCCGCCGGACACCGGATCGCGGGCATGGAAATCGAAGGCCGCTGGGTGGACGTGCGCGATCCGGGAGTGCTGGCGGAGTTGGAGAAGGAACAGCAGTGAAGCAAGGAGCGCGGACAGCTTTGTCCGCGCGTCAACGTCCGTAATGATTCGCGCGGACAATGCTGTCCGCGCTCCTTGCATGCATTGGCCCTGGTCAGGAACGCTTCGGTTCGGCCGCCGCCTGGAGCTTGGCGCAAAACGCCTGGTGAGCGGAGGACTGAAGCGCGGCTTGCAGGGCGTCCAGGACTTTCGCCCCGTCGAACGCCAGCAAGGCATCGACCGCAAGCACCAGCCCCGGGAACTCCCGACTGTGGATGAGGCGCTGGGCGTCGGGCGGGTTGGGATGATACTCGTCGCTTTCGAGAACCCACCAGTCGAGCGAGCCGTCCAGCGTGCGCCAAAGGATGTACTCCCTTACTCCGTTGCGACGGTAGGCGCGCAGCTTGTCTCGGGCGTCGATCGAGGCGCTGCTGGCAGCGACTTCGACTATTAACTCCGGCGGGCCGCACAAGTAGCCTTCACGGCTCATGTGCATTCGCCCTCCGCACTCAGGCAGCAGCCGCAACAGTGAGTCGGGCTGGGAAACATTGTCGGCGTCCAGTTCCACCGTGGGATTGGTGTGACTTTCGGAGCCCGGAGTCCGTGCGGCGTAAAGGCCGAGCCAGGTCTGAATCAGGTTGTCGGGCCTGCTGTGGATGGCACGAACCGGAGAAGCCATATAGACGATTCCTTCGACAAGCTCCGCTTTTCTGACCAATGGCATCCCTTCGTAACGCCGCAAGAACTCCGCGGCGGGCAGTTCGTCCCCGTTCTCAAGAGGCGGTGGATTTTGCCAGCCCGGAGGCGGCGCAGGTTTCTGCATGGGTGCAACTGGTGGCACGGTGAAACAGTAGCCGAACAGCAGAGGCACGACAAGCGGCGTTTCGGGCTCAGAGGTCGTTCACCGCCGGGCACCGGAGCGGGGGCATGGAAATCGAAGGCCGCAGGGTGGGCGTACGCGATCCGGAGGTGCTGGCCGAGTTAGAGAAGGAGCAGCAAGCCTGAGCGCGCCTGCGACCTCGATCAGGAGGCCCATGTTGATTCTCAATGCTGGCGGCTCCGTTCCCAACAGAACCTCGTCATTTCCACAAGACGGACTTTGACACGCTCTGAATGCGGTTCTAGTTTAACGGTAGTTCACCGAGAGCCCTGCACATCGGAGAAAGGTCTGATGAATATTCGTGGGTTACTCTGCTGGCTGATGACCCTGCACTCGTTCCTTGCCTTGGGAGCAGACAACACGGGGCCACGGCTGGTCAGTGCGCGCGTCGCTGAGTGGGACGCCACAAACTTTATCTACCTCGAACTGTCCGAACCGGTCATCAGCACGACGGCCAGGAACACCAACAACTACGCCGTCACGCTGTTCGGGTCGACCAACCGCGTTCCGGTCACCAGCGCACTGTTCTTCAGCGCGCCACCCACGATTCCGCCGACGATCAGGCTGCGCATTGCGACCAACAACTGGCATCTCGGAGGCGTGAGCAACTACTACGTCACCGTCAACAACCTTCAGGACCTCGCCAGCAACAACATCGCCCCGGACACGCGAATTGGCATTTCCTGGCCTCGGTATGCTGAACTCCTGGGCCCTGGCAGCGAGTGGCACTACCAGGCGTTCCCGTTCATCGAGTCAAACCTTCTTGAGCAGTCATGGACTTCTTGTGATTTCCGCGAGAGTTCCGGGTGGAGGACAGGTGTTGGCCCGTTTGAATATGAGTCCCTAACAGGGAGTAGTTTTGGTGGTCCTGCGTTCTTCCGCACTAGTTTCGTCTGCCCGCCTGATTTCGCAGCCGCGGGGAGGTTGCGGCTCGCATACCTGGTGGACGCTGCGGCCGTGTTCTTTCTGAATGGCGTCGAGTTCGCGCGCGTGAATTTGTGCGATCCGCCTGCCCAACTCAAAGGCGGCGAGCCGTGCTGCGTAACCTTCATCGTCGCGCCTCCCTTGCGCGGGGGCGGGCAAATTGCCGTCACGAACCTTGTCGCTGGGACCAATTGGCTGGCGGTGGCTATCCTGCCCTGCTACTGCCTGCCCGCTTTCTACTGCGTTGGTAGCGGGCCTTTCGGAATCAGCTTCGACCTTGATCTCTGGGCCACTCGCGACGTCGCCCCACCGTTGCTGGTCGAGGATCCGCCAGTGTTGAAGGCGCAATGGCTTCCCGAAAATCGTGTCCAGCTTTCGTGGGTCGGCTCCGGCTATGCGCTTGAAGTGGCAACGAATCTGCCTCCAGCCGGACAGTGGGTCGAGGCGTCAGACATGTCGAATCCCTACGCCCTTTCCATCCAGCCGATCGCCTCGCGCTTCTTCCGACTTCGCAAATGACCAGCTTCAAAGAATATTCGCCGCCAGCTCCGCCAACTCGCTGCGCTCGCCCTTCTGCAATTCGATGTGCGCCGCCACGGACTGCTCGCGGAACTTGCTCACGATGTAGTTGAACCCGTTGGACGAACCGTCCACGTAGGGATTGTCGATCTGGTACGGGTCGCCGGTGAAGATGATCTTCGTCCCATTGCCGACTCGGGTGACGATGGTCTTGGCTTCCAGCGGCGTGAGGTTTTGCGCCTCGTCGATTACCATGAACTGGTTGGCAATGCTGCGCCCCCGGATATAGCTGAGCGCCTCGACGACCACGCTGCCGGTGCGCATCAGGTCGCCGCTGCGCCGGCTTTCGTGGCCCAT
>DASTLJ010000420.1:0-16232 GCA_035715125.1 Verrucomicrobiia bacterium | reverse complement strand
GCCAGAACCATGCGTTGCTTATTCATTGCTCACTCCTTTCCAAGAGTTGGTGGATGCACGATGCAGGATACAACAGGCTGGATAACCGGCGACAATCGTTATACTGCATTCAGCGTCTTGTCTCTGGATTTCATTAGTGTTTATTCGTGTCCATTCGTGGTTGGACTGAAGTGTCACCGCTAAGGCAGTTCGAAGAACGCGCGGTGCCGGTGAGGATGAGGCGCGACACGCCTGTGGCAACAGCGAAGGTCATCAAGGCCAAACGCCCTGGCCGGCGGCAAACCCCGTCGAATCTGCTCGACGGTAAAGCAAGTCTTCGGCGCCAGGTCCGGGGGCAGACGGTCGCACGGCAGCCACGGTTGCACGATGCCTTCCGACAGGATCCGCACCTGCGCGATCGACACCAGCGGTATCACCATCAGCCGCTCGACGCACCAGGCCAGGGCATAGTGGAACCACAGCGGCAGCGGAAACATCAGCGGCCGGCGCCCCACGGTCTGCGCCACTCGCCGCACCGCCTCGCCCAAGGTCATCTCCTCCGGGCCGGTCACCGCCACCGTTCGCCCCGTCAGCGCGCCGTCCACCAGCGACGCCTTCAGCAGATTCGCTACGTCTTCCACCGCCGTCGGGCGCACAAGCTGGTCGCGGAACCCGACTAAACCGAAGACGGGAAACGTGTGAAAGGCGTGGCTTAAGTGATCGAGCATGTGGTCGCCGCGTCCGTAAATGACTCCGGCCTTGAAGACGGTGTAGTCCAGTCCGCTGGCCCGCACGATTTCCTCGGCCGCCCATTTCGATTCGTGGTAGCCCGAGCCGCATCGTGGACGCGCCCGCAGGAAGCTGAGCAAGGCAATCCGTTTAATCCCGGCCTGGCGCGCAGCGTCCACGACTTGGCGTGTGCCTTCGACGTGAACGCGCCGGTAGGTCTGCCCGCCAATTTCGCGGTTGATGCCCGCGCAATGCGCCACCGCGTCGCAGCCCGCGAACGCACGTGCCAGCGCCGCCAGATCGTCGAAGCCGATGGGCTGAAAGCTGGCCCCAGGCAATTTGCGCGCCGTCGGGTCGCGTTGGTCGACGCCGCGCGAGATCAGGACAACTTCGTGCCCTTCGCTGACGAGCAGGCGCGCCAGCGTCCGCCCGACAAAGCCCGTTCCGCCCGTGATGGCAATCCTCACAGCGCTCCTCCCTTCCACACCGCCAGCCCGTAAACCGCCACGAGGTAGACGAACGCAACATTGGTCGCCTGATAGCCAACCCGGTAAAATTGGTTGGTCAGGTACGGGCCTACATCGAACACGAATGCAGCGACTCCCAGGCGGGCCGTCCAGAACACGAGCAGGAACAGACAGAGCGCTTTGGCCAGCGGCGTGCCCGCCGCCAGCGCGTCGGCGAAGAAGAACGTGATAAGCCCGAAGCTGGCCAGCAGCAGCGCGATAAAAGCGAAGTAGACGAAAAACAGCCGGCGAATGAACGACGGCAACGTTGCCAGGTGTTCGCGCAGTTTCACCGTGCGCGGCATGAGCGCGCCCGCGCAGAGCAGTCCGAGGTGGAGCAGGCCGGCGATTTGCAGTAGGAGCGGAAGTTTCATGGGACCTTTCAGGTTGCGCCGATCGCTTGAAGGAACGGCAGGATGACTCGATGGACGAAAGCAGGGTTGAACATCAGGAGCCACGCCGGAGCGCTCCACGTCGCCAACATCGCCAGCGCCGGAAGGACGACGAGCGGCAGCGCGTCCTTCCAGCGACCCGGCTGCCGGGTAGTGGGGCAGGCGACTTCGCCTGCCATCGTCTTGCGGGCGACTCGCCCGCAGTCCCGAAGCGAGACCCGTTCGCTTCCTTCCACAGAAATCGCCCCGCAAAGATCGCCCCCCGTCGCTTGCTCACTTCCGCCAGAGGTTTTCAGCGCGCAAGCTCCGCCGGCGCAATGCCGACGGGCAGCGATCCATCGGTAGCCCGCGTCCAAAGCCCGTTTGCCCAATGGCAGATTCGCGACCAGTCCCAACCAGGCAGCCCACCAAAAATGTCTCGCCAGTTCAACGACCGCCGCCGCGCCGCCGAACACGCGGCCTTGCGCGGTCACCACGCGCATCTCGCGGAGCAGTTCCTCGCCGCCTTCCAGCCCCGCTCTTGTTCCCTCCGTTTGCAAGGACGCCAGCCGGAACCGCCGCCGGGCCAGAGCACGCTCCCATCGCCGCGCCAGCGCGACGCAGAACCGGCACTCGGCATCGTAAAGCACCCAGCCGCCGCCTGTTTCGTCCGTTACTTTGGTTGATTCAGTACTCACAGAAATTCATGTGTAAAAAAAGGAGAGCCGTTCAGCCGCAGCAATGCGTCTCAACCACGAATGGACACGAATGAACACGAATGGGGCAGACATGGATTAACGCGGAGTCATTGCGTGAATATCCGTGAGGTCCTTGTCCTCGATTCGGCCTGCCTGATTCGTGTTCATTCGTGTTCATTCGTGGTTCCTTTCGGCGCAAATAAAGGTCAGTCGCTCCGCTTCCCAAACAGCTTGCGCAGTTGCTCGCCGGCCCTGACGAACTTGAGGATGCCGCTGGTGGGGAGTTGCTCCACCTTGTCGTACCAGGCGCTCATCGTGGCGAAGAACTCCCGCATGGCGGCCAGGCGTTCGCGGGTCAGCTCCTCCGCCTTGCCCCCCTGCTCGGCCTGCTCGACGCACGCCTCGAGCAGCTTGAGGGTCGGATCGATCTCCCGCTTCTTGCGCTCGTCCAGCACGATGCGGAACATCTCCCATACGTCGGCCGTGACCCCCTCGAAATGGTCCCGGCGGTCGCCCAGAACGTGGGTGATCTTGATCAGCTTCCAGTTCTGCAACTCGCGCAGGCTGGTGCTGACGTTGGAGCGGGCCACGCCGAGGGCCTCGCAGATGTCATCGGCGTTGAGCGGCCGGGGCGCCAGGTAGAGCAGGGCGTGAAGCTGGGCGACCGTGCGGTTGATGCCCCAGCGGGCGCCCATCTCGCCCCAGTGGAGGATGAACTTTTGTTGGACCGGCGTCAGTTTGTTCATAGCGTCCGTTATTTCTGTCTAAACAGAAATACCAGAAATTCACGATTTGTCAAGCCGCCGAATGGGATTGGAGCGCGGACAGCTTTGTCCGCGTGTCTCTCTGCGCTTTCTCAAATTCGCGCGGACAAAGCTGTCCGCGCTCCTGTATCGGCTGTCTCTCGAATCCGCCCCATCCTGCCGAAATTTCTATTGGAAGCCGGTCGCGACCCCCCTAACCTTCGACAGTCCCCGGCTGAGGCGAACATCCGATGGCCGGGGAGCGTCAAGGCTAAGGCAATGACATCGGGACTCACAAGTCGAAGACTTCGTGCCGGCGAGGGCCTGGCGCGTCCTGCCGGTACCACCAAAGTAGGGCAGGCGTCTCGCCTGCCCGGCCGAGCGAAGCGAGGCCCTGGTGGTGCGAACGCCGCGCCTTTTGGCGCGGCAGGGCAGGCGGGACGCCTGCCCCACGTTCCCGGCGCGATCTCGACCATTGTGGTAATTCCAAGATGCACCCGCAGGCACCTGGCGGTCGTCGCCGCACTCCTGCTGGGCGTCAGCCTGGTTTGCGCCGCGCCCATAGGCGCAGCACAGGTCCGGACGAACGCTTTCGTCTTCGTGGATCTTTCCCGTCATGCCGCGGCGGTTTCCTTCGGGACCCCTTCGGCCCGGCCACTCGGTGGACCGCCCGCCGGCGTGCAGGCGTTTCACGGCGTTCCGTTCCTGATTCGCGACCGCGTCGCAGTCACGGGCCTGGAGGCCGCGCGCCAGGGTCAATTCTATCCCACGGAGTTGACCGCCATCCCGGTCGGGCGCAAGACGAAGCGACTGCACTTGCTGCACGGCGCGCAGGGCGCCGACAAGGACGGCGTGCCCATGGCCATCCTCGTTTTTCACTACGCGGGCGGCGCCGAGGAATCGGTGCGCCTGGGTTACGGCATCCACGCGCGCAACTGGGAGATCGGGCGCCTGGAAAAAAAGCAGGCGCTGGCTGATCCGAATTCACAGGTCGCCTGGGCTGAATCCGGCAACGACGGGCGCGGACCCGAATCGCGGCTCTTCCAGACCGCGCTGGAAAACCCCAGGCCCGGCGAGGTTATCACCAGCCTCGATGTCATTTCGCTCTTCAGCCAGGCGGCGCCCTTCATCGCCGCGATCTCGGCCGAGACCGGGGAGTCGGGCCTGGCGCCAAACCGGCCGTTGACCTCGCGCAAAGTGGTGCGCGAACTGAATGAATTCGGCGATTCGACCTATCGCCGCGAGCTTGCCGTGCGAGTGACGGACGCGGCGGGCGGCGGGCCATTGACCAATGCCACCGTGGCGCTCGAAGTGACCGATGACGAAGAGTCGTTTTATTTTGGCGAAGCCCGGGCCGGCGCGCATGGCATCTGCCGTCTGGCCTACCCGCCGCAACAAACCGTCGCCTTCAACCTGCTGGTGCGCGCGCCCAATCGCATCCCGCAGGTCCTGTCCGAGGCAAAGGCCAGCCGCGCCGGACTTAGCCGCGAGTTCACGGCATCGCTACAGCGCGGAGTCACCGTCGGTGGCGTGGTGAAGGCGTCGGACGGCCAACCGGTCGCCGGGGCGGAAGTCGCGGTTTACAAGATCACGAAGACCAGCCCGCGAGAATACACCCGGATCGACCACGACACGGCGAGAACCGACGCCGGCGGAAAATGGACGAGCAGCAGCGTGCCTGCCGGCTTCGAGGGGTTCCGCTTCGAGGTTACGCACCCGAATTATCGGCCCGCGATCTACGCGATGCCTGGCGCGCTGGATGTTTCCGCGGAAACCACCTTCTCGTCCTCAGGGCCGGTCCGGATCGAGCGGCTCGAAAATGGCGCGACGGTGATGATCCAGGAGGACGGCTCGGGCCGCATCCGGAGGACCCTCATGCCTCGCGCCGCCGCCCGTCCGACGCGCGTGCCCGAGGTCACGAGCAACGCACTGCTGGCGGCCACTGCGGAGATGACGTTGTCGCCGGCGATCCTGGTGAGCGGTGTCGTGCTCGATAGCGAAGGGCAGCCCGCGGCTGACACCGAGGTCATTTTCCAGCGAAACAGCCCGGCCTACGAGCGCAAGCATCTTATGACCGACGCGCAAGGGCGCTTCCGGGTGATGGCCGCCGAGCCGGGTGATGGCGCGCTCATCGTGGTGCGCAGCGGGCAGTCGCCCCAATACCGCTCCTTGTCCATCGAGCCGAACGCGTCGCCGATCGAGATCAAGCTTCGGCCGGCGCGGGTGTTGCGCGGGCGCGTTCTCGATCGCCAACAGCGGCCCGTGCCGGGCGCCAAGGTGCGGCTCGACGAGTGGCAGGGTACCACGGACCTGCTTCGTTTTCAGGCGATCACAGACGAACAGGGGCGCTTCACGTGGACTGGCGCACCGACCGACCAGGTGATGCTCTATGTCTCCGCGACCAACCATTACACGATGCGCCATTCGATGTCTGGCAACAGCGATGAGTTGACGCTCTACCTGAACCGCCAGCCGGGCGTCTCCGGGAAGGTGTATGACGCTGAGACCCGGAAGCCGATCGACCTGTTCAACGTCATCAAAGGGCGGAAGTATTCGCCCAACGAGCCGCGAATACGTTGGGAGCGCTACGACACGGGCCGCTTTCGAAACGGCGAGTATGTCCTTCGCCTCGATGATTACTATTTTCAGCCGGAAGCGCGAATCATGGTGGAAGCCCCCGGTTATGTCCCGCAAATCTCGCGCGGCTTCCAGAGTGCCGATGCCTACACGAACGATTTCGCATTGACCAAAGGCCAGGGCCTCAGCGGCGTCGTGCAGACCGCCGACGGCGCGCCGGCGGCCAATGCCACGGTCTTGCTCGTGGACAACGACGAGAGCGGTTACATGGACAGCCCCGGGCAGTTCCGCAGCAACAGTTCGGGCGGGGACTCCACCCGCGCGGACACGAAGGGCCGTTTCGAGTTCTCACCGAAGCTGGAGGCCGAGTGGCTCCTGGTCGCCCACGAGCAGGGCTTCGCCGAAGTGCGAGCGGACAAATTGGCGTCCAACAATCGGATTGTTCTTCAGCCGTGGGCCCGCGTGAAGGGCGTGATGCGCGTGGGCGACACGCCGGAACCGGACCAAACGGTGCGCTTGCAAAACCGCTACGACCGTTTTTACGAGCCGGGCAATCGTTCGTCGGGGTTGTCGCTCTATTTGAAGGCCGAGCCGGATGAGGCGGGCAATTTCGTATTCGAGAAGGTGCCGCCCGGACGGCGCCAAATCTACGTCGAGTATCGGTTCAAGGAACGGCAATACGGAGAAACGCCGCTCAGCCACGGCCTGCCCCTGGCGGTTGAGCCTGGCGCGACACTGGATGTCATGCTCGGCGGCGCCGGCCGGAAAGTTGTCGGCCGGGTCAAAGTAATCGGTGGCGATGTCACCGACGTGGATTGGCGGCGCGACGTGCACAAGCTCACGCTCATCCTGCCGCCAGAGCCGTCGTTGCAGCAGCCGGACGTGAGCAAGGCCACGACGCCCGAGGTCCAGCAGCGGGCCTGGCAGGAATTCAACCAGCGCCAGCGCGAGTTCTCACGCAGCGCCGCCGGCCGCGCGCGAGAACTGGCCGAACGCACCTACGTGCTGGTCTTCGACACCAACGGCGGGTTTCGAGTCGATAACGTGGCGCCGGGCAAATACATGCTCTCCATCACGGCAAACGACCCGGAAGAGGAATACTACCGCCAACGCATGATCGGCAGCGTCAACAAGCAGATCGAAGTGCCCGACGTGGCCGGCGCGAAGGTGAACGAGCCGTTCGACCTGGGCACGCTCGACATGACAATCCGCGGCAAGTTGAAGATTGGCAAACCTGCTCCGCCGTTGGAAACAAAGACCGTCGACGGCAAGCCGATCAGCCTGTCGGATTATCGCGGCAAGCTTGTCCTGCTCTACTTCTATATGAGCCAGATGAGCGCCGGCAGCTTCGATTTCAAGGTTCTCAAGGAATTGCAGGACAGCTACGGCAAAGAGGAGAAGCTGGTCATACTCGGCTTGAGTCTGGATGCCAATCCGCAGGCCGCGGAGCAATTCGCAAAGGCGAACAGCCTGGACTGGACGCAGGCCTATCTGGGTGAGTGGGGGCAGACGCAAGTGCCGGCTACGTTCGGCGTCGAGGGCATCCCGACCGCCGTCCTCATCGACGGCCAGGGCCGGCTGGCCGCCCGCAACCTGCGCGGCAGTTCCATGCGCACCGCCGTGCGCAATGCGCTGACGGCGAACGCGAATGCTCCCGTCTTCCAGTAGTCGACCGAACGGCGGGAGCCTTTGGACTGCGGCGGCAAGTCGGACGCGACGCCGCTTTGGAATCGCGCTGTCGCCCGGCGTGGGCGGGACTCGGCCGCCCAATCCGTACTACTATCCATGAATATTTTGTCAGCGTGCAGGAATTTTTGCCGCAAAGAACGCAAAGACCACAAAGAGAAGCCATCTACTCTCTGCGTTCTCTGCGTTCTTTGCGGTTATCGACGTTGGTTGCGGCGTCAGCCGCGCTGTGAACCCATGGACTGATAGCCGGACGCTCCGGCGCCATTCCGCGCCCTCAACCCCCTTGCGCCGGCGTGGGGTCGGTGCCAACGTTCCGCCAGTGCGAATATGATCACAGCTCGGCAAATCAGGGAACACCTCAGCGCCCGGCCCTTCCGGCCCTTCCGGCTCTTTCTTTCGGACGGTTCCTCCCATGACGTGCCGCATCCGGAGTTCGCGTGGGTGTTCGGCTCGACTCTCTTCGTCGGCGTGTCCGGCCGTTCCACGAAGCGCCCAGAAGATTACGTGAAGGAGGTCGCAATCCTGCACATCACCCGAATCGAGAAACTGCCGGCGGAGAAGGCAAAGTAGCCGAGCGGCTGCGACAACGTGGAGTTTTTCTACTCCAATGACCCCGACGCCAGCAGCCGCCCCTAGAAGGCGATCGGCCGGAGCGTCGAGTATTTCTACGAACCGGGCAAGACGGCGGACGCGCAAGTGGGAGGGACATCGCCATCCACGACGGGCGGCGCGCCACAGGGCTGGTGATAGCAAGAGTTATGACTAGGAACTGATACCCGTTATGCTGGCACAAGCTTGCTCCGAGTTGGCCTGTTGAGATTATTCTGCAAAAAGATGAACTCGATACAAAAACAATTGGTTGTACTTGGCGTTGCCTTGATAGTTGCAATGGGCGCTATTCCTCCTTGGGTTAGGATTCAGAAATACGTCACACGTGCCGTATACGGGAGCCCGGCACAAACAGAAACTGAGGAACCGGCTGGCTACGCATTCATATTTGCGCCACCGCCAGCTAACAGACAGAGTCTCCCCTTGGTTTACGAGGGCGTCAGAATAGATTTTAGTCGGCTTCTCATACAATGGGCAGCCGCCGCTTTGGCAACGGCGGCGGCAATGGCATACTTCAATGATTCGGATAAGAAATCCCTGAAGGAATGGTTTGACAGCTTAAACCGTGACAAACCAGCATGAGGCAATGAGCAAGCAGTACTTCATCACGGCATCGTGGGCTGAAGCCCGCCGGAAGAACATCCTTCTGGCTGGTTGAAGCCTGCTGCTGTCCATTTTCAATGCAATTCAAAGCGTTTGCCGTTCTGTGCGGAAGCCGCAGATTTCTCCAAGAGGTAGCGGACAGCGATTTTCACTCGGATGCAGATATGACAGTTACTAGCGAAGTACTAAGGGAGCGTGCACATCGGGAGTCTCGCGAGCGATCAATTCAACGATGCAACCTCTTGCGCACAAGACTTTGGAAATCATTCCTCATAATCGCGTCCGCAGTTTTGGCAGCCGAAGTGATATCGGTTCTCTGGCTCAGAAGCAAGGGAGTCAGCACTTCCTTCAATGGTATATGTACTGCCGGGTCAGTGTTCGTTTTTGCTTGGGCCACGCTTGGCAGACTTGGTTGGAGTGGGCAATCCATTGGAGGCAAGACGATTTTTGAGCGACTCGACGAAAAGATTTTTCGGATCTTGTATTGGATAGGAACGTTTCTCGGCATCCTCGCGTTGTTGGCCTGAACAGGGTCAAATCTCAAAATCGAGACTGAATGAAGCCACCGGAGCTGCTTTTCGAGTCGGAAACAGCGCTTCCTTCCGACCGCTGCGGTCGATGACGGACTTGAGCGAGTCGGCTCGCGCGCTCAGGGCAGATCCAGCCAGCGTTTGAGGGCGCCCTCCACTTGCTGGACAAGCGCGGAATCCAGGACACCAAGGCGTCTTTGCAACTTCACTTCGGGAATGCTCCCGATGCCTTGCGCGTCGAAAGCGCCCGGCTCGAAACCTGAGGCGCGGTGAGGCACTTCAAAGCGGGTCTGGCGAGGGTGGGTGGTGCGGGGAATGTAGGTCACGACCGCGCGTTCGTGATCGAGGAATTCAATGCTGAGGACGAGGCAGGGCCGGGTCTTTTGGACCAGTCCAAGGTCGATGAGCCAGAGCTCGCCGCGCCGCGCCCGGGCCATTACCTGGCTTCCTCCTCCTTGTCGTACATCGTGAAGATTTCGGCCGAGGCGTTGATCATCTGCTGGTATTCCTCCAGCCAGGCGGCCAATTCGGCGACTTCGGCCGGAGACAACCGCTCGATGGCCGATTCGATTTCGGCGACGGAACTCATGTGAGGAAAATACCGCAAACTAACTACGGCACAAACAGATTTCGCGCCCGCACACGCGTCCGGACCCATTCCATGAACCGGAGCGCCGCACTCCGATGCGGCTTGATGAATATTGCTTCACGACGAGCCGGATCGGAGTCCGGCGCTCCGATCGGGTTCATGGCCCCGATGCGCGATTTGGGAATCGAGGAGGCTTCCCATGAACCGGCTCTTGCAAGGAGTCCCGCCTTCAGGCGGCAGGACGTCCGGCCGGCTAAAGCCGGGACTCCGTGCCAGCAGCCGCCGTTCATGGCCCCAATGCGCGATGCTCGAATTGTGGAGGCTCCCCATGAACGAAGTAGGGCCGACCTGCCGGTCGGCCTGGACGCGCGGCAGCGCGTCCATAAGAGTTAACCTTGTCGCAAAACGGCCCAAATTTTGACGAAATCCGAACGGAGACCGAGTAATTGTTAAGCAAAATTGCGAATTATCTAAGGTTTTCAAACGAGCACGATTAACTAGGTTAACGCTTATGGCAGCGCGTCCCTACCGCGATTCAGGGGCTCGATGATTGGCTGGCCCTGCCGGCGTTGCCCCGGGAACCGATCCGGCATTCCCCGTGCTTGCAGTTCCACCACGGGTCAGGTAATGCTCTCCCTCCATGACATTGACGGAGTCCATACTCGCCCGCGCGGCCGGCAAGGCCCGCGTGCAGGCCGGAGAGAACGTCTGGATCAAAGCCGACGTGCTGATGACCCACGACGTCTGCGGTCCGGGCACCATCGGCGTGTTCAAGCGCGAGTTCGGCCCGGCGGCCAGGGTGTGGGACCGCCAGCGCGTGGTCATCATCCCCGATCATTACATCTTCACTGCGGATTCGAAATCGAACCGCAACGTGGACATCCTGCGCGAGTTCGTGAAGGAGCAGGGCATCGCCTATTTTTACGATGTGATTGACGATCCAGATGGCAAATGGGTGTTCGACCCGTCGAAAGGCCCGCTCCAGAGGCAATACGGATCGAACTACGCCGGCGTGTGCCACACGGCGCTGCCGCAAAAGGGCCACACCCGACCGGGGGAAATCCTGTTGGGCACCGACTCGCACACGTGCATGGCGGGGGCGTTCAACCAGTTCGCCACGGGGATTGGAAACACGGACGCGGGGTTCGTGATGGGCACGGGCAAGCTGCTGGTGAAGGTGCCCGAGACGATGCATTTCCGGCTCGAAGGCAAGCTCCAACCGGGAGTCATGGCCAAGGACATCATCCTGCATTGCATCGGGGAAATTGGATTCGATGGCGCGACGTACAGGGCGATGCAGTTTGATGGACCGGGGGCAACGGGCCTGAACATCGACGACCGCACGACCGTCGCCAACATGGCGATCGAGGCGGGCGGCAAGAACGGGATCTTCGAGTTCGACGCGCAGACGCAGGCGTACGTGGACTACCGCACGAGGTTGAACGGCACGCGGCAGAGTTACGAACCGGTCGAGCGGGAGCGCAACGAATCGTTCAGCTACGAGTTGACCGTGGATCTGTCTAAACTCGAGCCGACCGTCGCGTGTCATCCAGACCCCGGTCAGCGCAAGAAGGCCAGGGAATTGGGCCACATCAAACTCGACCGCGCCTATGTCGGCTCCTGCACGGGCGGCAAGACGAGCGACTTTCTCGAATTCGCGCGCGTGCTCAACGGCCGGCGGGTGAGCATCGACACCTTCGGCGTGCCGGCGACGCCGGAGATCGTGCACGACCTTCAATCCGCGCGCTGGGGCGGCAAGCCAGTGTGGCAAATCCTCGTCGATGCGGGCGTCCAGATGACCGAGAATGCCGGTTGCGCGGCGTGCCTTGGCGGGCCGGTGGACACGTTCGGGCGGATGAACACGCCGCTCAAATGCATCAGCGCGACCAACCGCAATTTCCCCGGCCGCATGGGCCACAAGGAATCGCAGGTCTTCCTGGCCTCGCCGATGACTGTTGCCGCCAGCGCCATCGCCGGCAGGATCGCCGACCCACGCGAGTATTTGGGTTGAGCCACGAGGAATCGTTTTATCCACGAATGGACACGAATGAACACGAATTTGGAGTGCGGTGACTTGTCACCGCTTTTGCGCTTTGGCGACTTGGCGCCAAAGCAGAGCCGCGTCCAGCGGCCCGTGAACGTGGGGCCCCGTGAACGTGGGGACGACTTCCGGCAGTCAACGGCGACAAGTCGCCTGCCGAAAGCGCGGACAAGTCCACGCACTCCAAAGTGATGGCAGCGCTGTGTCCATTCGTGGTTTTCAATCACCTTGTTACCGCTAAACGATTCGCGCGGCGTGAGTGGAGCTAACAGGCCAGTCTGACGAGGACGCCAATGGATCGGGAACAACTCGATAATTGGTGCGAAAAAGGCGTCCTCGGGCTGGTGTTGGCCATCCTCGTTTTTTCCGTGCTGGCCATCGGGGCCGCCCGCCCGCAGGACTTCCTCGTGATCCAGTGGATGGCGGTGCTGCTGCTGGGGATTTGGGGCTCCCGTTTCCTGATTAATCCCAAACATCGCCTGCTCTGGACCCCCGTCTGCTGGCCGGTGCTGGCATTCGTCGTCTACGCGATTGCCCGGTATCGCACGGCGGACGTGGAGTACCTGGCGCGGCAGGAACTGGTGCGCGTGGTGGTGTACGCGGTGATTTTCTTCGCCGTCATCAACAATCTCCACAAGCAGGAACCCTCGCAGATTGTGGGACTGACCCTGGTTTTCCTGGCGATGGCCCTGTCGTTTTATGCGGTGCTCCAGTTTCTGCGGGACTGGGACCAGGTTTGGAGCCTGGTTGGATCTTTCGAAAAGCCGCCCGGCAATCGCAAACGCGGCTCCGGCACGTTCGTCAATCCGAACCACCTGGCCGGTTATCTGGAAATGGTGTTGCCGCTGGCGCTCACCTTTACGCTGACAGGGCGGTTCAGCCACCTCATGAAGGTCGTCCTGGGCTACGCCTCCCTGGCGATCTTCGCTGGCCTGACGGTGACCTTTTCCCGGGGCGGATGGGTCGCGGCGGCGGTGGGCCTGTTCGGACTCTTTTACTGGACAGTGCGGCAGCGGGACTATTGGAAACGGACGCTCATCGTTCTGGGGGTGTTCGCCGCGCTGTTTGCGCTGACGTTCACCAAAGCCCGGATGTCCGCCAACCGCATCGAGCGGTTCGACGAAGCCCGGCATTTCGATGACATCCGTTTCCGGCTCTGGGAACCGGCCACCGCGATGTGGAAGGATCATTTCTGGTTCGGGGTTGGGCCGAACCATTTTGACGCCCGTTTCGGCGAGTACCGGCCGTTCGACTACGATCTCCAAAGCCGGCCCGATCGAGCCCACAACGATTACCTCAACACGCTGGCCGATTGGGGCCTGGTGGGCGCGCTGCTCGTGGCGGCGTGCTGGGGAACGTTTTACTGGCAGGTGTTCACCGGTTGGCGTTTCGTGCAGCGCTCGCAAAGCGATCTGGGCGCCAAGCGCAGCAATCGGGCTGCCTTCGTTCTGGGCGGCAGTTTGGGGCTGCTGGCCATCCTGGTGCACTCGTACATGGACTTCAACATGCACATCCCGGCCAACGCCATTCTGGCCGTAACCATCATGGGGCTGGTGGCCAGCTATCACCGGTTTGCCAGCGAGCGTTACTGGCACACTGTGCGATGGCCATTGCGGTGCGTGGTCTATCCGGTGCTGGCGGCGGCGCTGGTCTGGCTGGGAGCGCAGTCGTGGCGTCGCACCCAGGAATGCGCCGGCTTGGCGCGCCTGCGTGCGATCACCCGGGCCATCGCCACAGAGTCAGGCAAAGCGGACTCCGCACGGCTTGCGGCCCTCGGCAAGGCGCAGATCGCCGCCCTCGAGGACATCGTCGTGGCCGAGCCGAAAAACTTCGAAGCCGCAATCGAGTTGGGCGAGGCACTCCGAATTCAAAGCTTCGTCGGCCTGACGGGCTACGAGGCCCTGGCCGAGAAGGCCCTGGTCTGGTTCCGCAAGGCGATGAAACTCAATCCCTACGACGCGCGCGCCCGCATCGGCTACGCCATGTGTCTCGACTGGCTCGGCCGGGCCGATGAAGCCGGGCGATACTTTGAGGAGGCGCGCCGACTGGATGGGAACCAATTCACAGTGGCGGCCCGGGTGGGCTGGCACTATTTCCAAATCGAAGACTATGCGACGGCCAGGCAATGGTTTGAGAAATCCCTCCAACTGGCCAACCCAACCATCAACTCCAATGCCTCGATTTACCTGCGCCTGACCGACAAGAAGCTGGCGGAAACAACCAATTCTCCTCCCCGGAAGCAATGACGTCGCCACGGTCAGGGCGCGGGCTGTCCCGGCCCGTATCTGTGTAGCGTCCCGCGAAGGAGGTTTTGAAAATAGCCCAGCGATTCATCGCTGGGTTGTGCGGAGTCGGCGTTCGGAGTCCCGCAGGGACGGCAGAGCGAGGAGTTCTTTCGTCCCTTCGGGACTTGAGGGGCTGGCGGGTCGAATGCCCAGCGATGAATCGCTGGGCTATTTTCGGGCGTCCTCGCGGACGCTAAGCAGCTAACCCGGCCCCCATCAGGTCAAAACGCAAAGAAGTGGCGGAGAACTCTTCCAACTTCAAACGTCGCGACGCGCTGCGAACCGGCACGGCTCGCGGTCCTGTGGCAGCGTGCGGTTGCGCCCCGCGATGACTGCTGCACGGAACTTGGCCGCTGATTTGCTGGTAGGGGCTCCGAACGCTGCTAGCGGCCGGCTGATTATTCCGTTGACATTGAAGTTCGAGACTCTAACGTTGATCGCCAGCCGGGCCGCATGTTTGACACGCAACAACTTATGAAATTGATTGAACGACTTGTAGGTGGTCTGAAGGTGCCGCTTGTCCTGGGGCTGGGGTTGGGCATTCCTTGCCTGCTTCCTGGGCAAACCGTGCCGGGCAAAGCGGAGGTTCGTGCCGTTTCGGGCACGGCGACCCATTCCACGGGCGACGCTCCGGGACGACCGCTAAAAGTTGGCACCGTGCTTGGCAGTGGCGCGACCATCAAGACCGGTCCGGAATCCACTGTGGATCTGTTCCTCGGCAACAGCGCCGGGGTCATCCGGGTGGCTGAGAAATCGACCGTTTCGCTCGACAAACTGGCCCTGACCGACACCGGCGCCGATACCGCCGTGGAAGTGCAGGTCCACCTGCCGGAAGGGCAGATGTATTTCAACGTAAACAAGCTCTCCCAGGCCTCGCGTTACGAAATCAAAGTGCCTAATGGCGTCGCCGGCATTCGTGGCACCAAAGGCAGCGCCCGTTCCGATTCCTCATGGGTGCTGTTGGACGGCACGCTCATCTTCGTCCATTCCCCGCCCGCAGGCACAGCGACTCCGTATGTGCTCAAAGCGCCGCCGCCGGTTTACTTCACCCCAACTGACCTCGTCCGCCCCGCCCCGGAAGACATGGTCTTGGCCGTCCGCCAGCAGATCGAGAGAATGAACAACCCGCCGTTCCGCCCGCCAGGACCGCCGCCGGGTGTGCCGGGCCGCCCTGATTTCCTCTCGCCGGGCACGCCGCCCCAACCCTAGCGCACTGCACTGGATCTCCCAAGCCCGGTGCGGCTCAGCGCTGCGCCGGGCTTTTTTCATGGGAAGCTTCGACGAACTCGGAATCGCGCATCGGGTCCATGAACCTGGCAGGGACGCGCTGCCGCGCGTCCTGGCCGACCGGCAGGTCGGCCCTGCCAGGTTCATGCTTTTTTTAGGGTGAAGGCCAGGCGACAAGTGTTCGTCCCGCTCCTGTTGTGTGCCGTGGTGCTTGGCGCCGTGCTCCTCTTGCACACCCTCGGCCGTCAGGGCCAGTTGGATTTCATCCAGCGGCTGGAATGGATGACGTTCGATTGGCGCGTCCGCCAGGCCACCAACGCCCCGAGCCAGAACGCCACCAACCTCGGCTTCGTCTTCATCAGCAACGATTCGATCGACGATCTGTCCAGTGGCTCGCTCGGATTCACAGCCGACCTTTACTGGCCGCGTTTCGTCTATGGGCGCGTGGCGGAGGAACTGAAGACCCAGGGCGCCCAGGCCGTCGCCTTTGACATCCTGTTCCCTGGACTGCGCCGCGACCACACGCAAATGCCCGACGGCGCGCCCGGCACGCCCGACGAATACTTCGCCCGCGCCCTCCGCGACTCCGGCAACGTAATCCTGGGCGCACAACCCGAAGCGCCGCCGCACTTGCTCTTTCGCACCAACGCCTGGGCTATCGGCAATATCTCGGCCGTCCGCGACAGTGACGGCATCCTGCGCCGCGTTCGCGCGTTCCAGGACTACGTCATTTGGCACCCGATGATCCTCGAAGCCGCCCGGCGCTTCGACGGCTTCACTTACGAAACCAACCACCTTGTCTTCACTTCGGAGAAGGGGACGCAAACCGTCATACCGATCGGTCCCTTTGGCCAGTATGACGCCGGCCGACTGCTCGAGCTGGGCGCCCGCCGCGCGCTGCCCGCCGGCGCCCAACGTGTCGCCCGCGCCTTTACCCGCCAGCGAGTCTGGGATCTCGGCATCGTGCTGGCGGCCCACACTCTGAACCTGGACTTGGACGCCGCAATCGTTCGTCCAGGCCGGGAAATCCTCCTGCACGGAGCGGGTGGCCTGGAG
>DASTLJ010000419.1:0-2860 GCA_035715125.1 Verrucomicrobiia bacterium | reverse complement strand
AGCAGCAGAGCCATGGCACTGCTGGCAATACGAGAGTCGGGGAGGAGCATGCGACGACAAAGTAACTCAGGAACAGAATTTCCGCCACCACCAGCGCGGTTCAAAGTCCGAAGGCCTTCGGATTTACAAGATGCCCACTTCGCCACGAATCGGGGTCAGGTCGACCCCGGAGACGCCGCCAGCCAGGAGCGCCTCGTTTGGAGCGGCATAACCTGGCAGGATGATCTTGAGCTGATCCAAGGTGGCCCCGAGATGCTTTCGGATCACTTCGCCGAGCACGGAGCGGTAGTCGGTGTTGCGCTTCAAGTAACCATTGGACACGCCGAACATGGCGCTCCGGCCGCTGTTGGCCGGATCAAACCAATTGAGGGGACTGTTGGCCGCGAATTCAGTGGGACTGCAATTGAACACGCCCGAAGGCCTTGGCGAACCGGCGACGTCCTTGCCGTAGCCTTTGACGGCTCCGCCGGCCACCCAAATGACCCCGGCTTCGGCATGGTCGGTGCCCTCGTCAGAATTTTCCACGGTGGTGCGCCCGAACTCGGAGAGGGTCACCACGATGATGTCATTCCAGGTGGCTCGGTCCGCGTAGAGCGTAAAGTATTTCCGAAGGGCGTAGAGGGCCCAACCGATGCCGCGGTTGAGCCTGGGATGCGCTCCGGTGACCTGGCCCTGGGCGCGATGAGTGTCAAATCCGCCGTACTCAGTTCCGGCAATGATGGCATCGGTCTTATTCAACACGATCGCGGCAGACTTCAGGTTATTGAAAAAGTTCTGCAGGCTCGGGTCGACCACGTATTTATCGGCGTCGTTGGCGCCGGAAGGCCGGCGCCAGCCGCCGTTTTTGAGGTTGGTGGTCGGGAAGAGGAAGTAGCCTCGGGCCGCATCGCCCCCGGTGCCAGCCGGCGCCACCCAAGCAACGTCGCCGTCCGTCTTGATGTCGTCCTGGAACGTGTTGCCGGTGTCACGGAAATCGATCCGGGCAAACAGACTCAGGGTCTGCTGCAGGTTTTGGTATTGCAGGCTGAGCAGTTCGCGACTCAATTTCGGAGGGAACGGGATCCCATTGGCGGAAAAGAGCGCGGCATCGGCCTTGGCGTCTCCGGCCGGGGTGGGGATGCTGAGCAAATTGTAACGCGTCGGATCGGTCAAATTGGTCATGGCCGCCCGGGAACCGCGGAGGATGAGCGGCAGCGAGGATTGGATGGAGACGCCGGTGAGCGGCGAGGAGTTGGCCAGGCCGGATTGGTAGATCGTGCGATAAAAGATGCCGTCGTTCACCAGGTTGTTGTTCGGGGTGCCGTTTTCCCAATAACGCTGCGAGTCGAAGTGGGAGCGCGACTGTCGCGGATAGGCCACGCGATGGATCAACGCCAGCTCGCCCGCGTTGTAAACCGGGGCGAGGAACTTGAGGGAAGGATGCAACGCGGCGAAACCGTTTCCCAGGCCGAGCGCCGGCTGCAATGGTCCGTCGTTCGGATTTGTGTTGCCGTAAGTGGGGCCGATGCCGCTGTCGAAGCTTTCCGCGCCGCCCGAGGTTGCCTGCCAACCCGAGCCGGTGGGCACGGCGAGAGTGGGGCGACTGGAGGCATATTGGGGGTCACCGGCCGGAATCACTGAGTTGAGCGCGTCGTTGGCCCCGCGCAGCCAAATGAAGAGCACTTTCTTGCCGTTCAGTCCGATGCTGCCTTCCGCCAGGGCCCGCTTCATGACGAAGGGGATGTCGAGCAGGGTGGACAGGGCCACGGCCAGGCTCGTTTTGAACGAGCGATCGAGAAATGAGCGGCGGGTGAGGATATTCAGGTTACCGGGTTGCATAGGATTCATTGTTCCTGGAATCGTTGCAGGCTCATCAAGGAGGAGACCATGGCGCGGATGCGCGTATCGTAAGCCGGAGTCGCATTGCCGAGGCCGCTGAAGGCCGACGCGCTCTGGCCATTATCCGAAGTGTTGAGGAAGTCGATGGCCGCCAGGCGATACAGGTCGAGATTGGCCGCGCCCTCGCCGGGAAAGAGAATGCCCAGGAAATAGTCCACGACGTCACCCGCGCTGTTCCAGCTTCCGGCTGGGAGTTTCTTTTTCAGCAAGGCCACCGGATCGGCGACGTTGTTGTTGCCGCCGGTAATGCCGTCGTTCCTGTTCGTGTCGCCCACCGCCATCAGCATCGTCTGGACGAACCGAATCCGCTCGGCGAGCGTGCCGGCGCTGACCCACGGGTCGCTGGCCTCCGGGTAGCCGTCGGGCGAGTCGCGATTGAAGAGTTGCAGGTTGCCCATGCGGACCAGGGGATAGGCTGAACCGCCGCGCCCGCTGATGGAATAGCCGTCGGTGCGGGCGGTAAAGGTGCCGTCCGGGTTGGCCGAGCGGAGCGCGCGGATGGCGCTGACCGTGTATTCGAGGGGCGTTTTGACTTTTTGCATCGAGCCGCCGTGGCCGCGGAAGAGGTCGGAATTGAAGATCGCGCGCAGGACAAGCCGGAGGTTGCCCTGGCGACCGTCCGGGCCGGGAGTGTCCCAGGCGACGATGCATTGGCGGACCAATTCCGCTTCGGGCGACCGATTCGGATTGGTGTAATCGTAGAAGCCGTATTCGCCCAGGTTGGTGGTGGTGGTCGGGTTGGGGAACCCGTCGTGCACGAAGAGCCGGCAAAGTTTCACGCTGATGTATTCCGCCGTGTAAATATTGTTGGCCAGATGCGTGATCACGTCGTAGCCGTCCTGCAGGCTGCTGTCGCCGGTGCGGGATGGAATCACCATCTGGTAGGGTTGGCCGGCCCACGGGGCGCCCAGCCGGGCGGCGTAACGCTTGGGTCCAGTGAAGACCAGGTTCGTGCGCGTGGCGTTGGTGCTCCAGACCGAAA
>DASTLJ010000418.1:0-13645 GCA_035715125.1 Verrucomicrobiia bacterium | reverse complement strand
ACGGTGCGGATCACCAACGCCGTCGGCTCCATCACCAGTATGATCGCGACATTGACCGTCGTTCTGCCACCTGTGGTGACCGTGGCCGCTACGGACGCCAACGCCTCCGAGGCCGGGCCGAACACGGGCGCGTTCACGATTACACGCTCCTACGCGACCAACTCGGCGCTCGCCGTCGCCATCGCGCTGTCCGGTTCGGCGGCCGGAAGCGACTACGCGGCCATCAGCAGCCCGGTGACCATCCCGGCGAACCAGACTTCGGCGACCGTGCTGGTGACCCCGGTCGACGACGGAGTGGTGGAACTGCCCGAAACGGTCATTCTTACCCTCCAGGCGGGCGCCGGCTACACCGTGGGCGGCGCGTCCAGCGCGACAATGACGATTGCGGACAACGACAATCTGGCCCCTTCGGTCACGGTCACCAATCCGCTCGATGGCACGCTGTTTATCGTCACGCCTACCAACATCGTCTTGTCCGCCAACGCGACGGACTCCGATGGAACGGTGTCCAAGGTCGAATTCTACTGGCAAGGCACGAACAAGGTGGGCGAAGCGACGACAGCGCCCTTCACGATCATGTGGACCAACGCCAGCGCCGGCAGCAACGCGCTCACGGCGATTGCCATCGACGACTTCGCCGGGCGCGGGACCTCGGCGCCGGTTTACCTGGTGTTGAATGCGATGCCGGCCGTGAGCATCACCAATCCGGTGAACAACGCCTCATTCGCCGCGCCCGCCAACATTACGATCAATGCCGCCGCCGCCGATAGCGACGGGACCGTGACGCAGGTCCAGTTCTTCGCGGACGGCGCGCCGCTGGGCATCGATGTGTCTTCCCCCTACAGCGTGGCCTGGAACAACGTGGCCGCGGGCAACTACGTGCTGACGGCGCGGGCGACGGACAACCGCGGCGCGGCGCGCACGTCAGTCGGGATCAACATCTCCGTGACGACGGTGGTTCCGATGCTCACGAACATCTTCGCCGACCGCGTGACGATCACTGGCACGCCGCTGACCATTCTCGCGAACAGCGCCTCCGGTGCGACAACGGGCGTGGAAACTGGCGAGCCGACACAGGGTGTGGCCATGACTCGAACCATGTGGATAGCCTGGACGGCGCCCGTCTCCGCTTCGGTCGTTATGGACACGTTTGGCAGCTCGTACAACACCACGCTGGCCGCCTACACCGGCACCACGGTAAACGCGCTGACCACGATCGCATTCAACAACGACGCCGCAGGCGGCACCAATAGCCAGATTACATTCATTGCCGCTGCGGGAACGACGTACAACATCCAGGTCGGCGGAATCACAGGAAATGGCTCCGGCAACATCGCCCTCCACATCACAGTGCCCAGCCAGGCGCCAACGATCACCACCCAGCCTCAAAGCCAGACGGTGAACCTCGGGGCGAACGTCACCTTCACGGTCGTCGCGAGCGGGGCGACGCCATTCAGCTACCAATGGCGCCTCAACGGGGCCGACCTCGGCGGCGCCACGTCGAGCAACCTCACGCTGACCAGCGTCACCGCGCTAAACGAGGGCGCTTATTCAGTGCGTGTCTCGAATGCGTTCGGCGCCACCAACAGCACCAGTGCGACGCTGACCGTCAATGACGGACTGGTGACGACGTACACTACGCAACTGCTCGGGTTCAATAGCTCCTGGCGTTACAACCAGGCGGGCATCGATCTCGGCGCTTCGTGGCGTGTTACGGGTTTCAATGATGGCGGTTGGCCCTCGGGGCAGTCACTGCTGGGTTATGAGATCATCACCATTTACCCGGAGCCCTTCAGGACCACTCTCAACGTCAGCAACGGCCCGACTTCAATCCTCACTTACTATTTCCGCACGCATTTCACGTTGAGCAACGACTTGGGCGCAACGGTAACGCTGACTTCGACCAACCTGCTGGACGACGGCGCGGTGTACTATCTCAACGGCACGGAGGTCGGGCGCATCCGCATGCCGGCCGGAGCGGTGGACTACAACACGCTTGGCGTCAGCCCCCCCACCGAGGGGGTGCCGGACACGCTGCCGATCCCGTCGGCCAGCCGCGTGCCGGGCGACAACGTGATGGCGGTCGAAGTGCATCAAAGCAGCATCGGCAGCAGCGACGTGGCGTTCGGCATGAGCCTGCACGCGACGGTCACGTTCACCAACCGTCCGGTGATTTTGAACCCGCAGATGCTCGGCAACGGCAGTTTTCGAGGCGCACTCGTGGGAATCCCCGGCCGCCGGTACGCCGTCGATTTCACTCCGGCCCTCGGCGGGGCCTGGACCCAACTGGTGATCTTCACCAACCAGACCAGCCAGACGACCTTCACGGATCCAGGCGCGGTTTCGGCCGGCACCCGCTTCTACCGCGGCCGGCTGGCGCCTTAACTGGATTTACGATTTACGATTTACGATTTACGCGCCCCATCCGGAGAACGATCCGCGCCGTGGTTGACCGCCAGGCCACCTGCCGGCGCTTGCAGGGCGAAGCCGCGCAGTTCGCCGCGTAAATCGTAAATCGCAAATCGTAAATGAACACGCAAGTTGTCTTTCCGCGAAGTAATGTCATACTGGATCGTCTAAGCTACCCTTAAGAATGCATCTCGAAGTGCTGTCCACGCGCGCGAACGCTACGGAATTGAAACATCCGAACGAGAGGTGGCAACAGCGCAGTTTCGGGTTCCGGGTTCGCTATCGCGGTTCCGAGTTCCGAGTTCCGGGTTCCGGGTTTTTCCAACTCGGAACTCTGAATCGATGGATCCGCCTTCTCGCGGTGTTCTTCGGTTTGCTGGCAACGGGCGCGTGGGCAGCCGTTCCTCCGGCCAACTTAGTCAAACTCGTCACGCAACATGGATACCTGCCGAACCTGCCGGTGCTCGTGCGGGTCGAAGTGCTCACGCCGCAGGGCGCGCGAGACTGGAGCCTGTGGGACGGGGAGGCCCTGTTGAGTGTGAATTCCGGCGCGGTGACGCTGTCCACCAATCGGGTGCCAATGCGCAACGGCCTGGGCAGCGCGCTGGTGGCGTTCAGCGGGGGAGGGGATTTTGATCTCACGGCAACAGTCGGCGCGTTGCAGGCCACGCGGCCGCTCGTGTCGCTGGCTGGCGCGCCAGTCACAACGGTGGGAGGCACGAGCGCGGGCGACGCCGTCTGGGGCGGAGTCGTGCGGGTGACGAATGATTTCACGCTGCCGGCCGGATTCACTCTGACGATTCTCTCGAACACGCTCGTGCTGCTCGACGGCGTGAGCAGCGGCACGGCCGGTGTGGACTTAAACGTCAACGGCCGCATCGATGTCCAGGGCACGGAGTCCGACCCGGTGACGCTCACGTGCAGCAGCACCAACTTGAACGTGCGATGGGGCCAGTTGCGCCACTCGAGCGCTTCGCTCGCCACGGCGCCCGTATCGACCTACCGCTGGGCGGCCATCACGCGGGCAGGCCGTGCCCCGGGCGAAGGGCACACGTTGCAGGCGCCCGTCGTCCGGTCCAGCACAGCCAGGCTGCGCTTCGAGCATTGCAGCATTACCGACCACGCCGTGACCACCGTAAGCGCAACTGATTTCGGCACGCCGGGCAAAATCGGCTACGCCACCGGCTCCGAGTTGAATTTCGACGACTGCCTGTTCCAACGCGCGCGCATGGGCCCGGAAATCGAAGGCACCGCGGTGCTCTTTACCAACGGGGTCATCATGGACATGCGCGGCACGGACGACAGCGACGGCATGTACATCCATGCGCAGAGCGGCGGGCAGGTCTGCGCGCTGAAACGCAGCGTCATTGCCGCGGGTGACGACGACGGTCTCGACACACTCGACCCGGTCGTGACGGTCGAAGACTGCATCCTGCGGGACTGGGCCAGCGTCGTGGAGGACGCCAAGGCCATCAGCGTCTTCAACGGCGTCACCACGGTGCGCCGTTGCCTGATTGTGGACTCGACCGTCGGCATTTCGGCGAAGACTGCGAACAGCAGCACCTCGGTGCGCGTCAACATCCACGAATCGACGATCACACGAAATCGAACGAACGTCCTGGCCCAGTTCAAGAGCAACGCCACTGGCCCGCGCATCGACTATCGGATCACCAACTCGATCCTTTGGGGCGTGTCGGAGTCGGTCGCCTCCGACTTCGGAGAAACCAATTTCACCATTGGCTTTTGCAATATTTCCGAGCCGTGGACTGGCACGGGCAACATCTTCAGCGACCCCTTGTTTGCCGACGCGGCGAACCACGACTTCCGCCTGTTGCCGTTTTCGCCGTCCATCGACGCGGGCAATCCGCTGTCGCCGGCCGATCCCGACGGGAGCCCCATCGACCTGGGCTGGAGCACGTTCCTGCCCGCCCCGTCGGTCCTGAGCCATTCCCAAAAAATGCCCGACGGGTCGGTTGGCTTTGACTTGAGCGGGTATACGAACCGCCAATACGTAATCGAGTTCTCGACAAACGCCCTCGATTGGCTTTATCTTTTAAGTTCGTTCCAGACCAACGACCCTTCCTTGATGGTGGACCCGGCGGCGAGAAATTCGCCGATGCGGCTCTACCGTGCCCGATTGGCTCCCTGATGGACAGGCATGTTCTTCGGAACTGAATCCGAGCATTTGCGCTTGCCGCGCGTATGTGGCTTATTGTTACGACTCTATGACGAACGCTCAACGACGCATGACGTGTAAGTTTGGCTTTCTACACCAATGTACGAACGCCCAGCCCATGGCCGGCGGGGCGCTTTCATGGTTCCGGGTTCCGGGTTCCGGGTTCCGGGTTCCGGAGTCCGGATTGAATGCTCGTCGTGAACAACTCGGAACTCGAAACTCGGAACTCGGAACCATGAGGGCGCCCTGGCGCCTTCTCCATTGCCAATTGAAAATTGGTGATTTTCAATTTTCAATTGGTCGGCCCGGCCTGGCCCGCTTGGCGCTGGGTCTTTCATTTTTGATTTTGAATTTCCCTGTCGCTGCCCCTGCGCAGAACATCGTCATCAACGAAATCATGTATCACCCCTCGTCCCAGGACGTGCGGGAGGAATTCGTCGAGTTGTTCAACGCGGGATCGACCAACGTCAATCTCACCGGCTGGCGCATCAGCGGCGGCATCGACTATGCGTTCCCGTCCAACGCCGTCATCGGCGCGGGCAATTACCTGGTGGTCGCGGCGCATTTGCCCAGTTTTTCGGCGAAGTATCCGGGTGTGGCCAATGTCGTTGGCAGTTGGCTCACGTTCACTGTGACCAACGTGAATGGACGGTTGTTCACCAACTCCACCCCCGTGCTCAGCAACACCCGCAACGCAATCAATCTGAACAACGGCACGGGCACGCGAATCGACGAGGTCACGTACGCGGACGACGGCGATTGGGCCGTGCGCCGGCGGGGTTTCGACGACGGTGGTTTCCGAGGATGGATGTGGTACGCCGAACACGACGGCCTGGGCAAATCCCTCGAGTTGATCAATGCCGCCATGCCGAACGAATACGGCCAGAATTGGGGACCGAGCAGCGTCGTGGGTGGCACGCCCGGCGCTGCCAACTCGATCCGCAGCGCGAACATCGCCCCGCTCATCATTGGCGCGCAGCATCTGCCGGTGGTCCCGCGCTCTTTCGAGTCCAACAGCGTCAGCGCCCGAATCCTCAACGAGGTTGCCTCGGGTGTAACGACCACGTTGCGCTGGCGTGTCGATGGCGCGGCGAGTTTTTCCAGCGCGCCAATGCTCGATGACGGGGCGCATGGAGACGGCGCGGCGGGAGATGGCATTTTCGGGGCGCTGCTCTCGCCCATGGCGAACGGCACGATCCTCGAATACTACATTCAAGCCTCGGACGGCCAGGGCAACACGCGCACCTGGCCTGCTCCGGCGCTCCAGGCGCCGGATGTGGGCAACGGAAGCCTCGGCCAGGTGGCCAATGCCCTTTTCCAGGTGGACGACCAGGCCTCGAGCGGCTTCCCCCCGCTCTACAGGCTGATTCTGACCAGCGCCGAGTACACCGAACTGGCCAACCTGCTTAACAGCTCACCCAATAGTGACGCCGAAATGAACGCAACGTTCATCAGCGTCGATGGGAGTGGTGTGGATCGCCGCTACTTGTGCGGAGTGCGCAATCGCGGCCACGGGAGCCGCAGCGGCAACCCGCACAATTGCCGGGTGAATTTCCCGTCCGACAATCCATGGAAAGGCGTCGGTGGACTGAACATGAACTCCCGCGACGCCAACGCGCAGGTCCTGGGCGCCAACCTCGCTCAGAAAGCGGGTGCGGCAGGGAATGATTCGCACTTCGCGTTGTTGCGGGTGAACAATGGCACGATCCCCGGCGGCGCGCCTGGTAATGGCGGTCTCTACGCCGCCAATGAGGACATCGACTCGGATTGGTCAGACCGGCAGTTCCCCAATAACGGCGGCGGCAATATCTACGCGGTGGTCCGCGACAACCCACCGCCGAATTTCGATTATCGCGGCGAGGATCCCGTCTCCTACCAGAACACCTACTTCAAGCAGAGCAATGCCAGCGAAAACGACTGGCGCGACCTGATGGGCATGCTGCAAGTCATGGGCGAAAACCAGACCGCCTCCTTCACCGTCGAAACCGCTCGCAAGGTGATCAACGTCGAGCAATGGCTGACCCACCTGGCGGTGATGAATCTACTCGGCAACAATGAATCGGGTATCAACACCGGAAACAATGACGACTACTATCTTTACCGTGGCCTGAACGATCCGCGCTTCATCCTGGTCTACCACGACCTCGATACGATCATCGGCCAGGGCGGCTCCAAATCCGCCAGTGACGCAAACATGTTTGGCGCGACCGTCTGCTGTGCTTCCGGCGATTCGCAAGGCATTGCCAATGCCATGAATTTTTTCATGCACCATCCCCAGATCGAGCCGCTCTACTACCGCACATTGCAAAACCTGCTCGACGGCCCGTTCTCGCAAGTGCAGTTCGACGCGTTGGTCGGCCATGTCTTTGGAGAATACCCTCAACTGGCGGATGAAACCTCGAACATGATAGGCTGGATGAACACGCGCCGCGGCACGGTGCAAAGCATCATCAACGGCTTCGTCCCACCGGCCACCAACAACCCCACCGCGACAATCTCCGGCGAACCGCGCTCGCCGACGTGGCGCGCCACGGCCACGCTCACCGTCGGCGGCACGGGCGTGACGCATTACCAGTGGCGGCTCAACAACGGGGTGTGGAGCGCGGAGACGGCGGTCGCCACGCCCATTGCCCTCAGCGGTCTGGCCACGGGCAGCACGAACACCGTTTACGTGGTTGGAAGGAACTCGGGCGGGATCTACCAAAGCACTACAACGCCGACGGTCTCGAAGACCTGGGTGGTGAACACCGCGCTGCCCACCGTGCGCTTGAATGAAGCGCTGGCGAGGAACGATTCAATCAACTACTTCGGCACGTTCCCCGACATGATCGAGCTCTACAACGAAGGGCCGTCGTCGGTGACGCTCACGGGAATGAGGCTCACCGACGATCCGTCGAACCCCGGCAAGTTCACGTTTCCGACCACGACGCTGGCGGCGGGCGCCTACCTGACGGTCTTTGCCGACAGCGCCGGCACGCCGGGCATGCACCTTGGATTTGCGCTCGGGCAAAACGGCGAATCTGTTTACCTCTTCAACACCGTGGCGAGCGGCGGGGCCCGGCTCGATTCGGTCCAGTTCGGACTGCAACTGCCGAACCTCTCCATCGGCCGCCTGGGCAATTCGGGCGACTGGGCGCTGACCCAGCCGACCTTCGTCCCTGCCGGTGCCAACATCGCGCAGGCCCTCGGCAATCCGCGCACATTGAAGATCAACGAATGGCTCGCGGCCAGCACGCCGCCCACGACCGAGGACTACATCGAGCTTTACAACGCGGACCCGTTGCCGGTCGCGCTGGGCGGCCTGTATCTCACCGACGAACCGCTCGGGGCCCCGGCACAGCACCGCGTCGCCGACCTGAGCTTTGTGGCCGGCGGCGGTTTCGCGGTGTTTACGGCCGACGGTTCGGAGGGCGCGGGACCGGAGCACCTGAATTTCAAGCTGGGCTCCGAGCAGGGGAAGATCGGTCTGTTTGCTTCGGACCTTTCAGTCGTGGATTGCGTGGTTTATGGCCCGCAGCGGACAGATGTCTCCTACGGCCGTTGTCCGAACGGGGGTTCCACTTTTGGTGTGCAGAGCTTCGCGTCGCCGGGCAGCGGCAACACCTGTGAAACTGCTCCGCCGCCGCCACCGACGGTAAACCTGATGCCGATGACAAGTACGTGGCGCTGGCACGAGAACACGAATCTGGACGGGGTGAATTGGCAAGCTTCCGCCTTCAACGATTCGGGGTGGCTGAGCGGACAGGCTTTATTTGGAACCGCGACGGTGACCATCGGGGGCCAACCGACGCGCACGGCAATGACGGCCGATGTGGCGCGTGTGACCCGCTACTTCCGGTCCTCCTTTGTCGTGCCGACCAACCTCAATCCGAACGCTCTCCAGTTCTACTACATCCTCGATGATGGCATGGTTGTTTACGTCAATGGAGCAGAGAGGGCCCGTTACAACATGCCGCAGGGCACAGTTCTGTTCGCCACGGCGGCTTCAGGTGCCGTCAGCGGCACTCCGCCCCTGACAGGCCCGGTGCCCTTCCCGCTGGGCAGCATTCAGCCGGGGACTAACAGCATTGCGGTCGAAGTGCATCAGTTCCCTGGAGGAAGTGGAGATTGCTTTCTTGCCTGCCGCCTGGACGCCGTGCTCGCCACGAACTCGCCCGTCGCCGCCGGCGTGGTCATCAACGAAATCCTGGCCGACAATGCCACCGCGCTGAAAGTGGGCGGCCGCACACCGGACGTGATCGAGTTCTACAATCCAACCAACAACGCCGTCGACCTGGCCGGCATGAGTCTGAACGATTCGCCGGTGAACATTCCGCCCCGGTGGATTTTTCCGCCCGGCTCCATCGTTCCGGCGCGCGGTTACTACTTCGTTTATGCCGATGGCGACGCACCCCCCTCCGCCACGAACACCGGCTTCGGCCTCAAGAAGCACGGCGGCTCGCTCTTCCTGTTCAAAGGTCCGCCCCTCACCAATGATATCCTCGACCGTCTCGACTACGGTCTTCAGACCGCCGACTACTCGATCGGCCGCGTGCCCGCGGGCAGCGCGACCTGGATGCTCACCGTGCCAACGTTTGGCGGGACAAACGTCCCGGCCACTTTGGGCGACCCGTCCGGGCTGAGGATCAACGAATGGATGGCCGACCCCGCCTCCGGCGACGACTGGTTCGAGATTTACAACCTCGGAAACCTGCCGGTCGCTCTGGCCGACCTGCGGCTGACCGACACGTACGGATACGCGGGTTCCTATCGCATCCCGGCATTGTCGTTCATCGGCGTCGGCTCCAATGCGTTCCAGCGCTTCGAAGCCGATGAGCCGGACACCCCCGCCGGTCCTGAGCACGTGAACTTCAAGCTCTCCAAAGAGAGCGATAATATTTACCTGCTGGCCTCGAACAATGCGACCGTCCTCGACTCGGTCAGCTTCGGTACGCAGGCGATGGGGGTTTCGGAAGGCCGCCTGCCCGACGGCGCCAGCGCGCCTTACACGTTCTTCCCGGAAACACCCACGCCCAGCGACGCCAATTACCTGCCGCTGACCAGTGTGGTCGTGAATGAAGTTCTCACACACACGGACGACCCATTGGAGGACGCCATCGAATTGCGCAACCTCACGGGTGCCCCCATCAACATCGGCGGCTGGTTCCTGAGCGACGACAAGGATTCGCTGGGCAAATTCCGCATCCCGAACAACACGATGATACTGGCCAACGGGTTTCTCGTGTTCTACGAAGTCGCTTTCAACAACGACACGAACGGAGTGCCTTTCGCGCTCAGTTCAGCGGAGGGCGACCAGGTGTACCTGTCCGAGGCCAGCGGGGGCGGCGTGCTGAGCGGCTACCGCTCGGTGGCGAAGTTCGGTCCGGCCCAAAACGGGGTCTCCTTTGGGCGTTACGTCAACAGCGTCGACCGGGTGGATTATCCGGCATTGAGCGCGCGCACGTTCGGCCAGGACACGCCTGCCAACGTCGAACAGTTTCGGACCGGCGGCGGCCTGCCCAATGCCTACCCGAAAGTCGGCCCGATCGTGATTAGCGAAATCATGTACCATCCGCCCGACATCATCGTGCCCGGCGTCTCGACCAATGACAACGTGGTGGAGGAATTCATCGAGCTGCGGAACACCTCCGCGGCCCCTGTGCCGCTCTACGACCCGGCGCACACGACCAACGGCTGGCGGCTCCGGGACGCGGTTGGTTTCACGTTCACCTCCAGCCAGTTCGTCCCCGCCGGAGGCCATCTCATTGTCGTCAGCTTCGATCCGGCGACCGACTCAGCGGCGCGCGCACAGTTCCAGGCGGCTTACGGAACCAACAGCGTTCTTGTCGGCCCCTACAGCGGCAAGCTCGACAACAGCAGCGACAGCGTGGAACTCGTGAAGCCGGATCCGCCGCAAACCAACGGCTCCGTCCCCTATGTGCTCGTGGAGAAAGTCGTTTACTCCGACGCGCTTCCCTGGCCCACGAACGCCGATGGCCTCGGCATGTCGCTCCAGCGCCTGAGCGACTCGGGCTACGCGAATGACCCTACAAACTGGTTTGCCGCCGCGCCCGCCCTTGGCGGCGGGGGCGCGATGGACACCGACCACGACGGCATGCCCGACGATTGGGAAATGGCCAACGGGCTGAACAAGATGGTTGACGACGCGGGAGGCGACGCGGATCTGGACGGGATGACGAACTTGCAGGAATACCTCGCCGGCACGAACCCGCAGAGTGCCGCCAGCACGTTGCGCCTGGTCGCCACGCTCAGTCCGCCGAATGCAAACCTCCGGTTCAACGCCGTCGCCGGACGCACTTACTCGATTGTCTACTCGACGCTCCTGCCCGCCGTCGCCTGGACGAAGTTCGCCGACGTGCCCGCGCAAGGCAGCAGCGGGCCGGTGGTCGTGCAGGATCCCAGCGGCGGCCCGCAACGATTCTATCGGGTCGTGACTCCCGCCATCCCGTAGGGAGTCGCGAGTTCCGGGTTCCGGGTTCCAGGTTCCGAGTTCAGACAACCCGGAACTCGGAACCCGGAACTCGGAACTCCGCAGGCGGAACTCGGAACTCGGAACTCGGAAGTCTGAAGTCGGAACTCGGAACATCATGAAACTCATGAATCGCTATTGGTTGAACCTCGCGTTGGCCCTCGTTGCCTCGACATCAGTCCAGGCATTCGGCCAGACCTTCACACTGCGGATTGGCCCTGAGCCACCGCCACCGACGCCGCTCGTGAGCCATGGGGATACGTGGCGATACCGTCCCGGCCGCACGAACGCTCCGCAAGCCGACTGGACCACCGCTGCGAACGCTTCGCTGGATGGCACGTGGCTCACGGGCCAGGGCGGCTTCGGTTATGGCGACGCGGACATCGTCGGGGAGGTCACGACCCTCAGCATGATGAGCAATAATTACAGCACGCTCTTCATCCGACGCGAGTTCACCCTCCCGGAAGCCGTCGACCCGGCCCAGCGCATCCAGGTGACAGTAGATTATGACGATGCGTACGTCGTTTATCTGGATGGCGCGGAATTGGGCCGAAGCAGCAACATCAGTGGGCTGGGCAGCCCGCCGCCCTACAACGCGAGCACGGTTTCCGCCAATCATGAAGCCTCCTGTTGCAATGCCCCAACCAATCCTCCCTCAGTCATCGACTTCGGAGCCGTTGGCTCGAGTTTGGGCGCCGGCACTCACGTCTTTGCCCTGATGGGCATTAACGGCGGGAGCAACAGCAGCGACTTCCACCTGATCGCCGACCTGAGCGTCGGCCCGAAGCGTGATGGCCCTTACTACGCTCTGGTGACAGGCACGAACTCCGTGCTGGTAAGTGGCACGAACACTCTCCCCGGATCCACGCGCGTGGTGGTCAACGGCGTGGACGCCACGTTCAATCTGTTGGATGGCTACTGGTCTATCGTTCAATCCCTCAGCCCGGGGGCCAACGACGTTCTCGTCCAGGCGTTCGACGCGGCCGGCGCGCAACTGTTCGTGACCAACAAGCTCATCATCCTGGAGACTACCAGCACCCGGTTCGGCGGCGCGGTGTCGGCGAGCACGTCGTGGAGTCCGGCCCTGGGCATCATCCACCTCACCAACAACGTCAGCGTCCAGTCCGGCGCCACGCTCACACTCGAGCCGGGCACGGTCGTGATGCTGGAGGCCGCACTCTCCTTGCGCGCCGCCGCGGGAGGCGCGTTGTATGCCGCAGGCACCGCGCAGGCGCCGATCACTTTCCTGCACGAGGACGGGAGCACGGTGTGGGGCGAACTGGCCGCCGAAGGCACAAATTCCGCGCTCACCCTGCGACACGTTGAAACGATTGGCGGCGCGGTGAAGATTCGCAACGGCGCCATCGGCCTTATGGAGGACAACTACATCCACGACTACAAGTCGGGCACCATACCCATCGCCGGCTGCACTGCCGGCCAGCACTTCGTCGTCCGCCGCTGCCACTTCCGCATCTATCACGAGACCCTCTGGCAGACGACCTTGATGACCATCGAAGACTGCCTCTTCGAGTGGGCGAACAACGCAAACAGCGACGCGCTGGACTTCGACGGCGCGCCGGTGGGGACGGTGGTTCGCCGCTGCACCTTCCGTCACGGCCCGATGTCGAACACGGATGCCATGGACATCGGCCCGACGGGCACCACCGGCTGCACCAACACTCTCATCGAGAACTGCCTGATGTACGACTTCCCGGACGACAAAGGGGTGTCGATCGGCGACAACGGTACGTCCACCGGCATCGTGATCAGTAATTGTCTCATTTACGGCTGCCTGTCCGGCATTATGGCCAAGGACTCGTGCGACGTGACCGTCATCAACTGCACCCTCGCGGAAAATCGCTGGGGCTTCACCAACTACAACAAGAACGGCGGCGCGCAATACACCGGAGGCCACACAACGAACTATAACAGTCTCCTTGTCAGCAACGGGATCACTATCTCAATGCGCGACAACGGCACGCTGGTTTCCGATCATTCCATCCTGACCGCCACGAACTGGCCCGGCGTTGGCAACTTCAGCGCCGATCCGCTTTTCCTGCTTCCAGCGGAGCGCGACTACCGGCTGATGCCCGGCTCACCGGCCTTCGGCGCCGGCCGCGGCGGGGAGACGCTCGGCTGCACCTACCCTGTGGGCGCACCAATGGCCTTGAGCCATCCGCGCATCGAAAGCATCCAGAAGACACCGGCAGGCGCGGTGCTGGGTTTCTGGGCCGACAACGAGCGCACCTACTCGCTGCTGCGCAGCGACCTGGTGTCGGGAGGTACATGGACTAAGGTGGCCGACATTTTCCCGACATTGGTCCCGCGATTGGTTTCACTGACCAATGGCGCCCCGAATCAGGCCCGATACTACCGGCTCGTGAGTCCGGCGCAGTAGCCGGCTCGACGACTTTCGAGGAACCGGCTCGTGCAAGGAGTCCCGCCTTCAGGCGGCAGGACGTCCGGCCGGCTAAAGCCGGGACTCCTTGCCAGCCGCCGCCGTTCATGGCCCCAATGAGCGATGCTTGAATCATGGAGGCTCTCCATGAACCAAGCAGGGCCGGCCTGCTGGTCGGCGTGGACGCGCGGCA
>DASTLJ010000417.1:0-5516 GCA_035715125.1 Verrucomicrobiia bacterium | reverse complement strand
AAGGCTGGTGGCAAGATATCCAAAGAGATCGTCAGTTTTCCTGGGGGGCGCCGCTTTCAGTACATCGATCCTGCAGGAAATCAGCTTGGCGTGTGGTCCGACAAGTGAAACTATACTGCAAAAACCGCCTGACCATGCGCTGAAGCGAACCCGGCCATCGCGCTTTGGTCTTACGGCCAGCCTGGTTCACGTGTTTGGATCTTCGAGCTTGGACCTTTTCTTGAGCTTTGAACTTTGAACTTCCCAAATTCTCAATCGTTTCACCTTAAGTAGCGAGCTACCTCACTTCTTCCCCAACTCGTCCGCGCTCCTTCTGGCAAAGGGGCTGAACAGATCGATCGGCACGGGCAGGAACGTCGTCGTATTGTGTTCGCTGGAGATTTCGCGCATGGTCTGAAGAAAGCGCAGTTGGAGGGCGATGGGCTGGGCGGCCATCATGGCGGCGGCTTGGACCATCTTTTCGGCGGCCTGGTATTCGCCTTCGGCATTGACGATCTTGGCGCGGCGTTCGCGTTCGGCCTCGGCTTGTTTGGCCATCGCCCGTTTCATTCCCTCGGGCAACACCATGTCCTTGACCTCGACCGCGGTGACTTTGATGCCCCACGGCTCGGTCTGGCGATCGATGATCCCCTGAAGGGTGACGTTGATCTTCTCGCGGTGCGAGAGCAGTTCATCCAATTCGGCCTGGCCGAGCACGCTGCGCAAGGTGGTTTGCGCGATGAGCGAGGTTGCTTTGAGGAAGTTCTCCACTTTCACCACGGCCGCCTCCGGCTCGACGACGCGGAAGTAAACCACGGCATCGACGGTCACCGGCACGTTGTCGCGCGTCATCACTTCCTGCTTGGGCACGTCGATGGTCACGACGCGCAAGTCCATGCGGACCATCCGGTCCACGACGGGGATGAGCAGCACCAGACCCGGCCCTTTGGCGCGAAGCAGCTTGCCGAGGCGGAAGACGACGCCGCGCTCGTATTCGCGCAGGATGCGGACGGCCGACGGAAGGAGGATGGCCGCCAGCAAGACCGCGGGCATGAGCCAGGCCAGCCAGTTGATCAATTGTTGAATCGGATCCATATCAGGTTTCCTGGGGTTTGGGTTTTACTTTCAAAGTCAATCCGTCGATGCGGACAATTTCCACGGACTGGCCTGGTTCGATCGGCACATCGCTCAGGGCGTCCCAGTATTCGCCTTCGACGAAGAGCTTGCCGCTCCGAGCGTCGATGCGCGTGAGGGCGGGGGCGGTCTTGCCGAGCATCGTCTGGACCCCGGCTTTGACGGGCAGGAACTGCGCGCGAAGGCCCGCGCCGACGATGAAGGCGAAGAAGGCGGCCGTGAGCAGCGTGGCCGGCAGGACGAACTTCCAGGACAAGCGAAAGGCCGGCTCATCGAACAGCATCAACGCACCGAGGAAAAACGACACGATGCCGCCCACCGTGAGCACGCCGTGCGTGGGGGCGAAGACGTCGACGATGAACAGCGCCACGGCCAGGAGGATGAGGGCGACGCCGGCGATGTTGACTGGCAGCACGGCGCCCAGGTAGAGCGCCAAAATGAGCGCAACCGCTCCGATCACTCCGGGAAAAATCGCACCCGGGTTGCTCAACTCTCCGATGATGCCGTACATCGCGATGAGCATCAGGATCAACATCACTTCCGGATGCCAGAGCGTCTGGAAGACTTTTTCGCGGATGGACATGGGGATTTCGATTACCCCAGCCGCCGCTGTGCGAAGAACGCGCTCGTTAACTTTCCGGCCGTCGAGTTGCTTGAGCAAATCAGGGATATCTTTGGCGATGATTTCGATGACCTTCAGTTCCAGCGCTTTCTCGGCAGTGATGCTGGCGCTGTTGCGAACGGATTCCCTGGCCCATTCGGCGTTGCGCCCGCGTTTGGCGGCGATGCCCTCGATGTAGCTGACGGCATAGTTTTCCAGCTTTTCCTTCATCACGTCGTCAAGCTTCTCGGCACCACCACCGCCGCTGACCACCGGGTGCGCCGCGCCGATGCTGGTGTTCGGCGTCATGGCCGCGATGTCGGACGCCAGCGTGATGAAACAGCCGGCGCTCGTCGCCGTGGCTCCGGCCGGCGCCACGTAAACCACCGTCGGCACGGGCGCGGAATAAAGCTGCTGCACGATTTGCTTGGTGGTTTCGAGCAGACCGCCCGGGGTGTCGAGTTGAATGATGAGGCACTCGGAGGATCGCGCCGCCGCTTGCTTAAGCGCGCGGGAAATGTAACCACTGGTGGCCGGGCCGATGGCTCCCTGGATCTTGATAACGGACACCGTCCCTGCGTTTAGCCCCCACGCTGGCCCCAACAACAGCCCTGCCACCAGCAATGGCCGCCAGCCTTTCATAAGCCCAACCTAGCTGAGAGGCCGGCCGGCTGCAATGCAGCAGTTCGGAACGGGAAGGTCGTCAGGACCGGGTCAAGGGCCGACTGAGCCGCCAATCCTCTCGATGAACCCGCTCTTGCAAGGAGTCCCGCCTTCAGGCGGCAGGACGTCCGGCCGGCTAAAGCCGGGACTCCGTGCCAGCCGCCGCCGTTCATGGCCCCAATGCGCGATGCTCCATTCGCGGATACTCACCATGAGTTTGAGGACACGCTGGTCTGTAGCCGCCGACGTAAGGAGGCGGAGAACGTGGACGCACGGTCCATCCGCCTCCTTACGTCGGCGGCTACGAGCGTTAGCGAGAACTGCGGGCCAACCCGCCCACAAGCGGCTTGTGTTGATTCCCGGCGCGGTTACTCTGCGTTCGTGTTCGATTCGACCGTCGACCGCCCCTCGGAACTCCGCGCCGCCCGCGGTGTCCAATTGCCGGCATGAACTTTCTTGCGCCTGGAGCCTTCATCTTCGCGCTGGCGCTGCCGGTCGTCATCGTCTTTTACCTGCTCAAGCGCAAGCGGGTGGTGAAGCTGGTTTCGAGCACGTTGCTCTGGCAGAAATTTCTCGCCGAGACGCAGGCCAACGCGCCCTTCCAGCGTCTCCGGAAAAACTGGCTGCTCCTCCTCCAGCTCCTGATGCTGGCCCTGGTGGTCTTTGCGCTCAGCCGGCCGTTCTTCAAGGGCAACGCCAGCGAAAGCCGACTGCGCGTGCTCATCCTCGACGGTTCGGCGTCGATGCAGGCGACGGACGAGAAACCGAACCGTTTCGAGAAAGCCCGCGCCGAGGCGCTCCAGTGGGTGGACGGTCTGCGCGATGGTGAACAGATGATGGTGCTCCTGGCCGGCGCGACTACCGAGGTCAAGCAATCGCCCACCACCGACAAATCCGCCCTCCGCCGTGCCCTTAATTCCTGCGAGCCTTCCGATGCACCGACCCGCCTGGCCGATGCTCTGAAGACCGCCGGCGCTTTCACGTTTGAAAAGCGGGGCGAGGAAACGGTCACCTCCGGCGAGATCCATCTATTCAGCGACGGCGCCGCGAACGACCTGGACGAACTGGCCAATAAAAACCTCCCGCTCGTCTACCACCGCATCGGCTCCAGCCGGAACAACGCCGGTATCGTCCGGATCGACGCGCGGGCCAATCCGGAGAACGCCAGCGAACGGGCCATCTTCGCCAGCGTCGCCAATTTCTCGACGAACGACGTGGGCGCCGAAGTCGAGCTGCTGTTCGACGGCCGGCCGCTTGAGACTCGCCCCGTCACGCTTGCGCCCACGAACACGCAGCTCCTCATCTTCACCGCGCCTCAGACCAATGACGGCGTCTTCACCGTCCGGCTCGCGGCGAAGGATGATCTTGCCGCCGACGACCAGGCCAGCGTCGTCAGCCTCGTGCCGCAACCGGTGAAGGTGCTGCTCGTCAGCCGGGGCAACAACATTCTCACCAAAGGCCTGCGCGGCGCGCCCAACGTCCTTCTCTCGACAGTCCCACAACTGACCGACGCGGCCGAAGAGTTCGACGTCGTGGTGCTCGACGAGGTCATACCCGCCTTCTGGCCGCGGGCCAATATCCTGGCCATCCACGTCGCCAGCACCAACTGGTTCCCGGCCTGGGACACGGTGAAGACGCCGGTCATCGTCGACTGGAAGAACACGCATCCCCTGCTGCGCTTCGTCAACTTCGACAACGTGCAGATTGCCGAAAGCTTCGCGGTCAAGCCGGCGACGTGGGGCTTCACGCTCGTCGACTCGCCTCAGACCCCGCTCATCATCGCCGGGGAAATCAACCGCCAGCGCATCGTTTGGATTGGGTTCGATCCGCTGGAAAGCAACTGGCCATTGCGCATCAGCTACCCGATTTTCATGGTCAACGCCGTGGACTGGCTCAACCCCGCTGGCGCCAGCTCCAGCCAGCTTCTAATCCAGCCCGGCAGTGCGTTCCGCTGGCCGCTGGCCCAGAAGGTCGCCGGCGGCCAGCTCACGCTTCCCGATGGCAAGACCCGCCCGCTCGAAATCGAGTCCGGCGCTCGCGAGGTCGTCATTGGCGACACCTTGCGCCAGGGCGTCTACCACGCGAAGGCCGGGACCAACGAGGTCACTTTCTGCGTCAATCTCATGGACTCGAACGAAAGCAACATCGCTCCGCGCGAGGAAATCGCCGTCGGCAAATACGCGAAAGTCACCGCGACGACCCTCAAGCGGGCGAACATGGAGTTGTGGCGCTGGATCGCGCTGGCGGGGCTGGCGGTGCTGCTGTTCGAGTGGTGGTTTTACCACAAGCGGACGGCGTAGTGTCCCGTTCCATCAGCTGTAGCGGCGCTCTGTGAGCGCCGACGGCAGACCAAAGTCCTTCGGTGTTCCCGGCGGTCACAGACCGCCGCTACAGCGCGGCCTTGGAACGCCGCGCTCCTGCGGCGCTTTGGGCTTGGCGGGTTGGGGGTCGTCATTACACTCAGGCCATGCTGTTGAGTTTTGCCCCGTACCGCGGCGTGTCATGAAGAAACCCTCACAGGCGATCATTTTCTTCACGGTGTTCATCGACCTGATCGGGTTCGGCATCGTGCTGCCGTTGTTGCCGGTCTATAGCAGCAAATTTGGCGCGTCGGGCCTCCTGGTTGGCGTATTGATGGCGTCGTTTTCGCTGATGCAGTTTCTTTTCGCGCCGCTCTGGGGCGCGTGGAGCGATCGCGTGGGGCGAAGACCGGTGTTGCTCGTCAGCCTGGCCGGCAACGCGGTGTCCTACGCGCTGTTCGCCATCGGTTCGGGCATGGAAGGGCGGGCGGCGCTCGGAATGATTCTGGCCGGGCGCGTCTTCGGCGGCATCTGCGGGGCGAACATCACGGTGGCACAGGCGTACATCGCCGATATCACCCCGCCGGAGGAGCGGTCGAAGAAGATGGGATTGATTGGGATGGCCTTCGGGCTGGGGTTCATCGTGGGGCCGGCGCTGGCGGGTGTGGCGCAAAAGGCGTTCGGCGCGACGGGCCCCGGCTGGGTGGCCGCGGGCATTTGCGCGTCAAACTTCCTCGCGGCGTGCGTTCGCCTGCCAGAGAGCTGGAAGCCGGGCGCAACTCCCGCGGCGCGGCGCGCGAGGTTGGAGCAGTTCCGGCACACCATTGCCCAGCCAAAAG
>DASTLJ010000416.1:0-7706 GCA_035715125.1 Verrucomicrobiia bacterium | reverse complement strand
GTGCCGGCCGCCCAAGCCGCGTCGAAGGCGCTGGAATTTGGAGCGACGCCGTTCGACATCGACGGCTGCGAACTCGGACACCACGGCGAGGACGTTTCGTTCAACTCCATCCTCAAGAAATACAACCTGGCTGAGCCGGCGCTCGTGCTGCTGGGCGAAATCGTCCGCGCTGCCGACTCGCATCCGTCGAACCCGCACCCGGCAGGCGAGGGGTTGCGCTGGGTCGCGTTCGGCTTCAACGCTCTCGGCTTGAGCGACCACGAAATCCTCGCCCGCGAATTCATCGTCTATGACGCGCTTTACGCGGAGTGCCAGAGGCGGGCGGCCACGGTGAGCGCGGCGTGAAAGTTTGGTGGTGCTACAGATTGGTGGGGCGAGCGTCCTCGCGAGCCGGCTCGCGAGGACGCTCGCCCCACCCAACCCGGAAACTGTGCGACTACCGAATGTTTGCTTGGCATGAATGCGGCAGCACGGCAATCTCTCGGAGGTGCAATGGTTCAAGGCAGTCGTGACGATGTTGCTGCTGGCGCTGTGGCTGCCCGCCACGTCGCACGCGCTGTTGGAGCAGGCAGGGTGGATTCATACCGCACACTCGGACGGGGATGACGCTTCCGAAACGGACAACGACCACGATGCGGCGGACGGCCTTTGCTGTGTCGCCTCGACCGACGTTCCAGTGCCGCAGCCGGAATTGACCAGCGGGCAGTTGCTGGCGTCCGCAGATTTTCCGATCACGTTCGCCGCGTTCTTTGAGGCATTACTCGCCCTTCACAATGGCCCTGACCCGCCGGGCACGGCTCCACCAGAATCCTCACGCACCTGGCAGTTTTCGTTTCGGGCGTCGCTGCCGCCACGCGCGCCTCCCATGGTGTCATAATCCTGCCTTCAACAGGATTCTTCTCTCCTTGCTGGGCGTCTTCCATCGCCCGCGTCGTTCCCTTGTTCAGTTCCGTTCGTCGCAGTGTGTCATCTTATGAATCGAAAATCTTTGAAAACTCTGTGCCGCGACTGGCGGCTCGTGGTCTGGTTGGCCGGGCTTGGTGGCGTGGCGCGACTGGCTGACGGCGCCGAAACTCCACCCGCGGGAACGAACGCAACCCCGGTCACGTTGGACTTGCTGGTGGGCGATGTGGTGGAACACAATCCCGAACTCAACTTCTACCGCGCTGAAATTGCCGCCGCGAAAGGCGAACGGCGCGCGTCGGCGACGTGGGCGCATCCCGAACTCTCCACCACGATAGGCCAGAAAAGCGTGCGCAGCGGCGGGTTGTCGGATGAAGGCCTTGCCTGGTCGGTGGGCGTCCACCAGACGATTGAATGGCCCGGACGCATCCCATTGCGGAAAGCCATCGCCAATCATCAAATCAAGCTGGCGGAACTCGGCTTCGACCAGTTCAAGGCCGCCCTGGCGGCACGAACGCGGACGCTGGCTTACGGGCTGTTTGCCGCGCAGGAGAAAGCGGCGGCAGCCAATGAAGTCGCTGAACGCTTCCAGGCGTTGCGCGAGGTGCTCGTGCAACGCGACCCGGCGGGGCTGACGCCACAGTTGGAAACGCGCATCATCGAGGCGACGGAACTCACCCTCAAGCGCAAGGCGAGCGAGGCGGCGCTGGCAACACAGACGGCCATGCTCGAACTGAATCAACTGCGCGGCGCGCCCTGGACAAACGTGCTCAAGATGCAGCCGGCGCCTCTGCACTTCAGCGCGGCGCCGAAAATGGACGCGCTGCTCGGGGCGGGGCGTACGAACAATTTCGAGTTACGAATGCGGCAAACGGAATTGGAGCGGCAGGGGTTCCTGGTTTCGCTGGCGCAAAATGAAGGGAAGCCCGCCGTGACGGTCGGGCCGTATTATGCGCAGGAAAACGCGGGCGACCGGGAGCAGCAAATCGGCGTCGCCCTCTCGATGCCGCTGCCACTCTGGAACAGGAACAAGGGCAAAATCGAGACGGCTGCGGCGCGACAGCAACAAGCCGAGACATCGCTATTCGTCACGCAGCGCGACATCGAGCGGCGCATCGTTGAGAAGGCGCTGGCGTATCAGACCAAACTCGCGGAAATGGCGAAGTGGCGTCCTGAGTCGGTGGAAGAATTCCGCAAAGCCGCGGAACTGGCGGACCGCCATTACCGGCTCGGCGCGGTGCCCATCGCCACCTACGTCGAGTTGCAGAAACAATACCTCGAAGCGGTCGAGGCGTTGCTCGACACCAAACGGGAGGCGCTCGAAGCCGGGCAGGAATTACAGCGGCTCACCGGGCTGGACTTCGACGCGGTGCAAAGCGCCAAAGCAGCGGAGGGAAAACCATGAGCCACACCATTCTCAAGTTTGCCATCTCTGCCGCGCTCATCGTGGGCGTATCGGAAATCGCCAAGAGGAGTTCCTTCCTCGGCGGGCTGCTGGGGTCGCTGCCGCTGGTGTCGCTGCTGGCGTTCGTCTGGCTTTATCAGGATACCCGCGACACGGCCAAGGTCGCGGCGCTTTCGACCAGCATCTTCTGGCTCGTGCTGCCGTCGTTGCTCTTGTTCCTCGTCTTGCCCGCGCTGCTCAAGCGCAGCGTGTCGTTTTATCCCGCGCTGACAATGGCGGTTGTCGTCATGCTCGCGGGCTACGCCGGCATGGTCTTCGTTCTTGGAAAACTTGGCATCAAACTCTGACGCGCCATGATTGACCGCATCTTGGAATTCTCTCTGCGCCAGCGCGCGTTCGTGCTCATGGCCACGTTCGCCCTGCTCGGCGCCGGCGTGTGGTCCGCGCGGCACCTGCCGATGGACGCCATTCCCGACATCACCGGCGTGCAGGTGCAGGTCAACACCGACATCCCGACACTCGCGCCGGAGGAGGCCGAGAAGCTCGTCACCTTCCCGCTCGAAACGGCGCTCGCCGGCATCGCGGGCGTTACGGAGATGCGCTCGCTCTCGAAGTTCGGTCTGTCGCAGATCACGCTTCAGTTTGCCGACGGAACGGATATTTACCGTGCGCGGCAGTTGGCCGCGGAACGGTTGCAAAGCGCGGCGGGCGCGTTGCCGCTTGGAATCACCCCCCAGCTCGCCCCGATCAGCTCCGGCCTTGGCGAAGTGTTCTACTATACCGTGGACTACGCGCCCGGCGCGACGAACAAGCCGGCGACGCGCGTCGCGCAATTGATGGAGCTGACGCAAATCCAGGAATACGTCATCAAGCCGCGCCTCCGCACCGTTGCCGGCGTCGCGGAAGTCAACACACAGGGCGGCTACGAAAAACAAATCGTCGTGCAGCCCAGGCTGGACGCCTTGCGCGAGGCCGGGCTGACGGTCGGCGAACTGGCGCGGGTCGTCAGCGAAAACGTCGAGAACGCCGGCGGTGGCCCGGTGAACTACGGCATCCAGCAACTGGTTATTCGCGGTGTCGGGCGCGTCACGTCGCCGGAGGAAATCGCGGAACTGCCCGTGAAGTTCGCCGCCGGTATCCTGCCGCTGCGGGTGAAGGACGTGGCGGAAGTGCGCCCGGGCCATGCCTTCCGCACCGGCGCCGCGACGGAGAACGGCGTCGAGGCCGTGCTCGGCACCACCATGATGCTCATGGGCGAGAACAGCCGCGCCGTGTCCGAGCGCGTGGCGCACAGAGTCGCCGAGATCCAGAAGCGGCTGCCCGCCGGCATCGTCATCACGCCCCAATACGATCGCCGCGAACTGGTGGATCGCACCATCGGCACCGTGGAGAGGAACCTGGGCGAGGGCGCGTTGCTGGTGGTCGTGGTGTTGTTGGTCCTGCTCGGCAATTGGCGCGCGGCTCTCATTGTCGCGGCGGCGATCCCGCTCGCCTTCCTGTTCGCGATCACGGGCATGAAATGGTTCGGCATCTCCGGCAACCTGATGAGCCTGGGCGCGATCGATTTCGGGCTGATCATCGACGGCGCGGTGGTCATCGTCGAGAACGTCGTGCGGCAACTGGGCGTGAGGCAGCGGCAGCTCGGGCGCGCGCTCACGACGGAGGAACGCATCCACGCCATTCTCGCCGCCGGCAAACAGGTCGGCTCGCCGATGTTCTTCGGCGTCCTTATCATTTCCATTGTTTACCTGCCCATCCTCGCGCTGGCCGGCATCGAGGGGAAAATGTTCCACCCGATGGCGCTGACGGTGATGCTCGCGCTCGGGGGCGCGCTGGTGCTGGCCCTCACGCTCATGCCGGCATTGTGTTCGTTCCTGCTGCGTGGCCGTCCCCGCGCGGCGGCTCTCACCACCCTGGCAAAGAACGAGCCGCCCCATGCCGGCACTCACGAGTCGAACGAGGAAGGCAACCGCCTCATCCGCCTCGCCAAAAAAATCTACGCTCCGCTGCTGGACGCCGCATTGCGCCTGCGCTGGCTGGTCGTGGGCGGCGCCGTCGCATTGCTCGCGCTCACGATCGTCGTGTTCACCCGGCTCGGCGCGAACTTCATTCCCACGCTCGACGAGGGCGCGTTCACCATCATGGTTCTTCGCACCAACAGCATCAGTGTGGACGGGGTGGTGGAGGCGCAAACGATGACCGATCGGGAAATCCTCAAGCGCGTCCCCGAAACCACGCGCGTCTTCTCGCGCATTGGCAGCGCCGAGATCGCCTCTGACCCGATGCCGCCCAGCGACTCGGACTTCTACATCTCCTACAAGCCGCGCGACGCCTGGCGGCAGGTGGATGGCCGCCCCATCACCAAGGCGCAACTCGGTCAAATCATCAGCAAGGAACTGGAGGCGCTGAACCCCGGGGCGCAAATCATGGTCGCGCAACCCATCGAGATGCGTTTCAACGAAATGCTCGAAGGCATCCGCGCCGACATCGCCGTGAAAATCTTCGGGCCGGATTACGACACACTCGACCGCCTCGGCGCGGAGGTGAAGGAGTTGATTGAAAAAATCCCCGGCACGCGCAAAGGCGAGGGGGAAGTCGAGTTCGAGACCATGGGCCGCGCGCCGATGCTCGAAGTGAAGGTGAAGCGCGACGCGCTCGCCCGGTACAACCTGCGCGCCGCCGACGTGAACCAGGTCATCGCCACCGCGCTTGGCGGCCACACCGCCGGCACGCTGCTCGAAGGCGACCGCCGCCTGGACATCGTGGTGCGCCTGGCCGACCGCGACCGCGAAAACCTCGAGGCCATCCGCGCCCTGCCCGTGCGCGTGGGCGAGCATGGATTGCTCCCGCTCGGCACGCTCGTCGAGTTTAACCGGACGGCCACGGTGTCACCGATCATGCGCGACTCCGGCCAGCGCCGCGCCGCGCTGATGGTCGATATCGAGGATCGCGACATGGAAGGCTGGGTGCGCGAAGCCGAGGCCAAAGTGCGCGCACAGGTGAAGCTGCCGGAAGGTTACACGATCGAGTTTGGAGGCCAGTTCGAGAACCTGCTGGCAGCCAAAGCGCGTCTCATGGTGGTGGTGCCGGCCGCGCTGCTGTTCATCTTCGTGCTCATCTTCCTGGCCTTTGGCAGCGTGCGTCAGGCGTTGCTGGTGTATTCCGGCATTCCGCTGGCGGTGACGGGCGGCGTGTTCGCGCTCTGGCTGCGCGGGATGCCCTTTAGCATCACGGCGGCGGTGGGGTTCATCGCCCTCAGTGGCGTGGCCGTGCTCAACGGACTCGTGCTGGTGAGTTGTTTCAACCAATTGCGCGAAGAAGGCCGCGATCTCCTCGCCGCAGTCCGCGAAGGGGCGCTTATCCGACTGCGTCCCGTGCTGATGACCGCCGCCGTGGCCGCGCTCGGTTTTCTCCCGATGGCACTTTCGCAAAGCGCGGGCGCGGAAGTGCAACGCCCGCTCGCCACCGTGGTCATCGGCGGCGTGCTGAGTTCGACTTTCCTCACACTCGTGTTGTTGCCCCTGCTGTATGCGTGGGTGGAGAAAGATGAGCGCAGGCCGGCCATTGACGCGGCACAATCCACCCATGAGCCGACAGCGGCGCATCGCTGACTTCCTGGGGCTGCAGCGCAACATCGTGCTGCTGCTGCTGGCGCTGGTGCTGGCGGGCACCGGAGAGCGGCTTTGGCTCGGGTTCGCGCCGAAGTATCTGGAAACGCTGGGCGCCGGCATCCTCGTCATCGGCTTGTTCGACGCGCTGCAAACGCTCCTGGGGGCGCTCTACAATTACCCCGGAGGCTGGCTGACTGATCGGCTTGGCCAGCGTAAATCGCTGCTGATCTTCAGCGCGATATCGGTCGGCGGTTACGCGCTCGTGCTTTTGTGGCCACATTGGCTGGCGCTGCTCCTGGGCGCCTTCCTGTTTGTGGCGTGGGGCGCCCTCTCGCTGCCGGCCACGTTCAGCGTCGTCGCGACAAGCCTTGATGCGACACAGCACACGATGGGCATCGGCGTGCAATCGCTGGTGCGGCGCGTGCCGATGATGCTCGGCCCGCTCCTGGGCGGCTGGCTGATTACCCGGCACGGGTGGGAGCAGGGCGTGCGGCTCGCGTTGATTGGCTGCATCGTCCTCGGCATCGCCATGGCGGTCTTCCAATGGCTGATGGCCGAATCCCGGGACGCCACGCCTCAGAAAGCGCGGAACGGCGCCGCAATTTCCTTCATTGGCGTCGTGAAGTCTTTCACGCCGGCCCTCCGCGAGTTGCTCGTGAGCGACATTCTCATCCGGTTCTGCGAACGGCTTCCGTACGCGTTCGTCATTCTCTGGGCGATGAATCACGCCGGCCTGAACGCCCAGCAATTCGGTTGGCTCCTGACGGTGGAGATGGTGACCGCGATGCTCTGCTACATTCCCGTGGCCCACCTTGCCGACAAATACGGCCGCCGCCCGTTCGTGCTGATCACGTTTGGCTTCTTCACGCTTTTTCCGGTGACGCTGCTTTGGGCCGACACCTTCGGCTGGCTGGTCGTCGCGTTTGTCGTGCGCGGGCTAAAGGAATTCGGGGAACCGGTCCGCAAGGCTCTCATCCTGGGCCAGGCGCAGCCTGAATCGCGCGCGCGCACTTACGGCGCTTACTACCTCATTCGCGATTGCGTCGTGACGACCGGCTCGCTGCTCGGCGCCTGGCTCTGGAGTCTGGGCCCGCGCGCGAACTTCCTGGGCGCGGCGGCTTTCGGCCTTAGCGGCACGTTTTGGTTTTGGTGGTTCCGCTGTCGTCGCGCGGAGCAAAGAATTCAAAATGAAAAATGAAAAATTCAAAATGGGCTTCGCTAAAGGCTCCATTGTCCGCTCATCGCCGACATCCTTAATTTTGAATTCTTAATTTTGCATTTTGCATTTTGAATTGCTGCTGTAGCGGCCGAAACGAGGAGGCGGGCGCGTTCATCGGGCAGCCGAGTCCGCCTCCTCACGTCGGCGGCTACGGGTTGTGGGCGTTTCAAGCGCGCTTTGAGAACTACCGGCCTACGGCACGCGCGGCGTGGCCACGCGGTAGAACCGGTTTGTGGTCCAATTCGGATCGACCACCGTCTCGACGCTCGCGGTGGTCCTGGCGACGAAGTCGGCCAGGCGCGTCCAGTCCGAAGGCGAGGCCGGCAGGCGGTCGGCAAATTGAATTGTGTAGCTCTTGCCCGGTGCGGCGCCGAAGAACAGCGTGGCTGTGCCCGGCATGGTGTTCTGTTCGATTCTCAGATAACTGGCCGGATCGCTCGGGTCGGTGCCGGCAATGAACTCGGCCAGGTTGGACATCGTATCACCGTCCAGATCGCCGGCGGCATCGCTCATGTCGTTCGTGTTCAGCCCGTAGAGGGCCTCGAAATAATCGGGCATTCCGTCCATG
>DASTLJ010000415.1:0-5555 GCA_035715125.1 Verrucomicrobiia bacterium | reverse complement strand
TGCTTTCAGTCGGGGGCAATGTCAGGATGCGCCCGCGCGTCCGCTCCATTCGCGACTCGTCGTTGACTCAGTTCAAATTGCCACTAGCATCCTTGCTTTGCTTCAAGTCACAGCATCAACTGACTCCCTCACATGAAACCGAACATTCGAATCTATCCAAAGCGGGCTAAACGCATCGCCCGAATCGTCATCACTGTTGCGGCGCTCTGGAGCGCGGCTGCGGCGCTGACCTCCGCGCGCGCGGACGAAACCTGCTCGTCGCCCTACCTGGCTCGTATCGAGGGACAGGAGGAATTCCTTTACGTCTGGACGCTCGGCGTTGAGGGCCTGGGCGATGGCTCGGATAAGCTGGTCGTCGTTGACGTAAAGCCTGGATCGCCCGACTACGGCAAAGTCGTTTACCGCCACTCCGTCGGCGGCCGTCATGAGGCGCACCACGGCGGGTTCACCGACGACCGCCGCCAGCTCTGGCTCTGTGGACTGGAGAGCAGCAAGGTTTTCATCTTCGACGTGCATTCCCAACCGGCCCGCCCGCGTTACGTGAGGACGATTGATAATTTTGAGAAGGCCACCGGCGGCGCGGTCGGCCCGCACGGCGTGTATGCGCTGCCAGGCCGGGTGCTCGTGCCGTGCCTCTCGAACGCGAAGGACAAGACCGGGCGCACCGCCCTCGTGGAATACAGCAACGAAGGCGACTACATCGCCACGCACTGGCTGCCGACGAAGGAGACCAGCCGTACAGCCGGCGCCGAGTTCGCGGACGGCTACGGTTACGACGCGCGGGTGCTGCCGCGCAAGAATGCACTGCTCACCACGTCGTTCACCGGCTGGAAAAACTACACCCGCGAGTTCGGCGACCTGGTGAAGGACGCCGAGGCCATGAAACAGTTCGGCGGTTCGATGGTGCTTTGGGATTTTCACACGCGCCAGCCTAAGAAAGTCTTCAGTGTGCCCGGGGCGCCGTTGGAAATCCGCTGGGCCTGGGCTACGAATCACAACTATGCCTTCACCGCCACCGCGCTCACCTCCAGGCTCTGGCTGTGCTACGAGGACGGCCAGGGCGAGTGGCAGGCAAAGGAAGTCGCGACCCTCGGCGGCGAAGGGGGCGTACTCCCGGTGGACATCAGCCTCAGCGCCAATGACCGCACGCTTTTCGTGAGTTGCTTCGGCGACGGCAAGTGCCGCGTGTTCGACGTGTCGGATCCGCACCACCCGAAGCAGATTTACGAGAAGCCCATCGGCAAGCAGGTCAACATGGTGTCGCAAAGCTGGGATGGGAAGCGGCTCTACTACACCAGCTCGCTGCTCGCCCACTGGGACAAGAAGGGCGCAGACAACGAGCAGTTCGTCCGCGCTTACGCCTGGAACGGCAAGGAACTGACACCCTCGTTCGAAGTTGATTTCACCGCCCTCAAACTCGGCCGCTCGCATCACATGCTCTTCGGCTCGACGAAAGTCGGGAAGTAAACCACCCCGCAACCTGTCACCGATCATGAACGCGAATCAAACCATCGCTGAAGGTTCTTCGCCCGCGGTGCCCGTCTCCTGGACTGCGGCGGCAAGCGAAGCGCGACGCCGCTTTGGAATCTCGCGCGAACTGCGGACGCCGTGGAAACGCGCCGCCGCCGCTACGCTCAGCCGGCGCGCTCCACAAGCCCGCCTGGGTGTCATCGCATTGGCGCTGCTTGCCTTCGCTGGCGTTGGTTTTCCCGCCGACCTGGGCCGGACCGCCGATTACGATTACGACCCGCCAGCGCCCGGCAGTTACACGTTGCCGGTTGTGAAGGAGGCTGCGGATGGCGAAGTGCTCGACACCGATGGCCGGCCGCAACGGCTCCGGGAACTCACGCGGGGACGTGTCACGGTGCTGAGCTTCATCTACACGCGTTGCGCCGCGCCGAAAGCGTGTCCCTACGCGACGGGCGTGCTGAGGGAACTGCACCAGTTGAGTGCGGACGACTCGGAGCTTGCCGCCGGAATGCGACTGGTCAGCATGTCGTTCGACTCCGCGGGCGACACGCCCGAGCGCATGGCCGCGTATGCGGGCCAGGCGAGCGGTCGCAAGTCCGCGGCGGAATGGCGCTTCCTCACGACAGCCTCGCAAGCAGAATTGAAACCGATCCTCGACGCCTACGGCCAGGCCGTGGACAAAAAGCAAAACCCGCTCGACCCGACCGGCCCGCTGAATCACACCTTGCGCGTCTTCCTCATAGACCGCGCCGGCAACATCCGCAATATCTACAGTTCCGGCACGCTGGACGTTCGCCTGGTTCTGGCCGACGTGAAGACACTCCTGATGGAGCCGACGCAGCTCGACGCGAAACCGCCCGCGCCGTAACCAAGCGCGCGCAAACCGGGCGAAGTCTGCTCCGTGCAGAACCACAGGCTGGGCAGGCGCGTGACTTGCCATTCCATTTGGCTTTCCGCGGCTTGTTACTTTCTCCCTCTGGTCGGCCATATTAAGTCAGATACATGCGGAACGATGCGGAATTATTGCGGGAATACGTCGAGCGCAGCTCTGAAGAGGCATTCCGGTCGCTGGTGGAGCGGCATTCCGGCATGGTTCACGGCGTGGCGATGCGAATTGCGCGCAACGAGCCGTATGCCGAGGAGATCACGCAGGCGGTCTTTATCATTCTGGCTCGCAAGGCGGCAGCGTTGCGACTGAGGACGGTTATCGCGGGGTGGCTTTATCGCACGGCGCGGTTCGTGGCTCTCGAAGCGATGCGCAGGGAACGCCGGCGATTGGAACATGAAGAGCGATTGATGCAAATCGAAGACAAGGATGAGGGGTCATCGGTGTGGGAACAAGTTGCCCCGCGGCTTGATGAGGCGCTGGAGAGCCTTGGAAAAACGGACCGCGAGGCGGTCGTCCTTCGTTTTCTGGAACAGCGCAGCTTTGCCGAAGTGGCCCTCGCTCTGAGCACGACTGAAGCAGCGGCTAAGATGCGTGTGGGTCGCGCGCTGGATAAGTTGCGCTCCGTCCTTGCCCAGTGCGGTGTCGCTGTGCCGCCAGCCGCATTGCTCGCGGCGCTCACCACTCATGGCGCGAGAGCCGCTCCCACGACGCTGGTAGCCAGTGTCACGGCGTCTGCACTCGCACATGCTGGAACCGTCGAATCGTCCATTTCGGGCCTGGCGAAAGGAGCGTTGATGCTTATGACATGGAACAAAGTGAAAATCGGTGCGGTTGCGGTTGTCCTCATGCTGCTTTTGGGAGGGGGTGGCTTTGCGCTGTGGAAGCGGCAGTCGCGAAACCCGGCAAGCGCGCCTTTGGTCCTGCGCTCCTTTGAACCAATGACCGGCGAATGGGAAGGGACATTCACCCTGACGCGTGATGGCAATGTGATCATTGACAGCCAACCCTGCTCGATGAGCGTGACGACGCAGCAAGGCGGGCGTGTGTGCGAGATCGAGTTGCGAACGAGCCGCGCGCCCGGGACGGAACCGATGATTCAGCATTATGCCCATACAATCAATGAGCAGGGCAATCGCCTGTTCACCGTCAGCGATCCGGCGAGCGGCCGTGGCGATGGCGAGTGCGAAATCACCCAGAGCTTCCATGACCCTGCGGCAAAGCAATGGCGCGCCGCCATGCGCTTTCCCCTGCCCGGCGGGCGTGGCGTCATGAACGGGAGCTGGGAATGTCGCGGGGACACGTTGGTGGTGCGCAGCCACGATGAGTTCTTCGCGGCGCGCGGCACGTCGCACGTTCTGGCTGAACTGCAGCTCCGGCGCCAGGCCAGGGTCAGCGCGATGCCGTGAGGCACTCGGCCGGCAGATCGCTTCGACGAGGGCGGTTGGCGATGTGCGCCGCCGTTGCGGGGACACTGGCCCAGGTCCACGTCTCGCCAGAAGTGGGAGGGTCAACCCAACAGCGCCCCTGCGTTGGAGTGAGATTCGCCCCCGCACAACGGGCGCCTCTTGGAAAAACCACCAGGGTCGAGGTCGCGTCGGGAACGTAGGGCAGGCGTCTCGCCTGCCCTGCGTCGGCGTAGCCGACGCGCCGCTCGCGCTGGCGCGCTGGCCGGGCAGGCGAGACGCCTGCCCTACCTTGGTCTCGCCCCGCGCTCGGCGCTGTCACGTCGCAATTCCAAGCTGCGCCCCCGCACAACAGGACTCCCGAAATTCCCGATACTTTCGCAAGAATTCCCTGTAACCTCGCGCCTCGCACGTCTCAGGAATCGGATGTTATGAGCGACACCGTCAAACTGAACCCATGTCCGAAGTGCGGCGCCCCGATTCCGGCCCAGGCGCCGCAAGGGCTTTGCCCCAAATGCGTCCTGGTCGGCGCAGCCACGGCCACCGAATCGGGCGTGCCGGCCACAGCCACGTCGGAGATTCCTTCGCTCGAACGAGTTGCGGCGGCGTTTCCACAGCTCGAAATCCTCGAATTGATCGGGCGCGGCGGCATGGGATTCGTCTTCAAGGCGCGCCAGCCGCATCTGGACCGCTTCGTCGCGCTGAAGCTGCTGCCGGACAAGTTGGCCCGCGATCCGCGCTTCACCGAGCGCTTCAACCGCGAAGGCCGCGTGCTGGCGAAGCTGAACCATCCGAACATCGTCAGCGTTTATGACTTCGGGCAGACGGAGCATTTCTACTTCCTTCTGATGGAGTTCGTCGATGGCGTGAACCTGCGCCAGGCGATGAAGGCCGGGCGATTCTCCCCCGCCGAGGCGCTGGCCATCGTGCCCAGGATTTGCGAGGCCCTGCAATACGCGCACGGGCAGGGCATCCTCCACCGCGACATCAAGCCGGAGAACATCCTGCTGGATGCCCGCGGCCACGTGAAAATCGCCGACTTCGGCATCGCCAAGCTCGTGGGCGAGGAGAAGCCCGATGTCGCACTCACCGCGACGGGCGCGGCGCTCGGCACGCCGCATTACATGGCGCCGGAGCAATTGGAGCACCCATTGACGGTCGATCATCGCGCGGACATCTATTCGCTCGGTGTCGTCTTTTACGAAATGCTGACGGGTGAATTGCCCATCGGCCGATTCGCCGCGCCTTCGAGCAAAACGCCGGTCGGGGCGAATGTGGATGAAGTGGTCTTCCGCACATTGGAAAAGGATCGCGAGCGCCGTTACCAAAGCGCGGGTGAAATGAAGACGCAGGTGGAGCATCTCGGCGACGCGGGCGCCGGCGCGGCCCATCCCGTGGCGCCGAGGTTGCCGGGCGCGGAATCTGTCGTGCCCGAGTGGTCGCAAAAGGCCGTGTGGGGCGCCGTGCTGACGGGCTTGAGCCTGCCCACGCCGCTGTTCTTCGTCCCCTTGGCCTACCTGGGCGCGGGCGGTCTCGGCATGCAGGAACTCGCCATAGCACTGAGTGCCATTTCGCTGCCCGGGCTGGTGGGCCTCGTTCTCGGTTGCATGGCTTTGAGCGAGATACGCAGTCACCAGGGACGGCTGCGCGGGCTGCCGCTCGCGGTTTTTGCCTCGCTGGCCTGGCCGCTGGCTCTGCTGGTTTTCGGGACATTCGTGTTGTCGTGGTTCGTGCTTCGCAGTTCCGCTTCGGCAGGCACAGGCCCGACATGCGCCGGTTGGCTGCTGCTCCTG
>DASTLJ010000414.1:0-2734 GCA_035715125.1 Verrucomicrobiia bacterium | reverse complement strand
ATTGCTCCTGGTGTACGCCGTGTACTGGTTTATTCGAGGGGGAACGCCGTGTTCAGCACGAACGGATTCAGGGCCGCGATGCCTTTTACTGTCTCGCCTACGGAGCGGGTCAGTTCAGGGCCGTTGACGCCGGCCAACGTCATCGTGGCGCGGCAGGATGCGACGGCTGTAACGCCAGTGAGCCTGAACGCCGGCACAATCTTCATTCAGCCGGTATTCTTGAACGCGGACGGCTCGGCGCAATACTTCCTGCCTTCTGCGCCGGACACGCGCTATCTGATCCAGGCGACGACGAATTTTGTGAACTGGGTGAACCTCTCGACGAACGTAGCCATCGGCAACTTTCTGGACCTTGTCGATTTAGACGCTCCGCATTATCCGCATCGCTTTTATCGTTCCGCTTTGTTCGACGCGGTAATAGGTGGTTTGCTCAGCGGATTTGGCCGTTCAGCGAATGGTGAAGTGCATTTCGAGCTGACGGGATTGCAGGCGCGGAGCTACATGATTCAGGCCTCGACCAACCTCGTTGACTGGCAAACCATCGCCACGCGAGTCTCCGATGGGCGAACGCTCGTCTTCGCGGACCTGGAGGCAGTGCATTTCAGCCAGCGGTTTTATCGGCTGAAGTCGGAGCAGTAGAAGAAGGTCGATGAGCATATAGACGCGCGGAATAATATTCCGGTAGATCGGTTCGCCACTTGGGCAACATTCAATGGCTCGCAGTTGTGGAGGCCCGCTGGGCCGTGTTGAGACGCACCGCTAGTCGGCCGCCAGTTATTCAGGTCATCACGTCTGGCACGTTAGCTGCGGAGCAGCGCCAGAAAGTAGCCCACGGCGCCAGCCGTGGGGGTCGGCGTTGAAGGGCAAGAGCCGCGGAGCGGCGAAAGAATTGCCAAACTTGTTTCTGTCGCCCCTGCCGGGGCTGCGCCTCCATTGCGCCCCCTCCCACGGCTCACGCCGTGGGCTACTCTCTGACGCCACTCCGTGGCTCGAATCTGTCCCCAACCAGCCTCTGCCTGGCTCCCGTTCCCCGTCGCGCAGACGAACATCGGCAACCAGCTTGCCGTGTTCGTTCCGATGACCAACGCCCAACAATTGTTCAGGCTCAAACTGCGCTAAGTCCAGCGACCGGCCGCAGGCCGCAGTGGGGCGCACGTCCAGCCCTCCGTCTTCTCGGAAATTCTTCTTTTTGCCTGTAAGGGGTGCCGGACGATTTCCGGAGTTCTCAGTGTGGGGCAGCAAAGCAGACAGGGCTGCCCTCGAAGAACTCATTAACCAAGCGAAACATCTTATGACCCGTCACCCAGCAATCCAATCGTACGCCGGAGGCGCCATCCGTGGACGAACTTTCTTCCTGGTTTGGTCGTTTCTGGTCGCCAGCCTCGGGCTGCACCAACCAGTCTTGACCCACGGCGCGGCCAGCGCCGTCTCCATTCCTGGCGCGATTGTCGTGATCATTCAACCGCCGGAAGCGCTCAGCGACGGGGCCGGATGGACGGTGGACGGAGGGACGCCGCAAGGCTCGGGCGCATCGGTCACCAACCTGGCCGCCGGCACGCACACCGTGCAATTCAGCGACCTGCCGGCGTGGCAGGAACCGGACATGACGCAAGTGCTCGTCATCGGCGGCAAGCAAGCCACGGTCACGGCCACTTACCGGCCGTTGCCGCGATATTATTTTCGCGCCGTCCCCGAGCAACGCGTGCGCGCGGGCAAAAGGCTCGAGTTCCTTGTGCACACCGATGACCCCGGCGACCCGCAGAATCCCGGGCCGGGCGCAACGTTGCAAATGACCGCAACGCCGCCGCCCGCCGGTCCATTGGCGTTCGACGCCGGCAGCGGGCGGATGAGTTACACGCCGGCGGTGACGGACCGCCTGCCGTTTACCGTGCGGCTCTCCACCGCGCAAGGGCTGGACAGCTTCTTCGAAATCACGCCGCTCAACCCGCTGGCCCTCGAAGACGCGATCATCGAATACGACCGCCCGCTGCCGGATGCCGAGAGCCGCGACTACATCCAAATCAGCGAAGTCGCGAACGGGGCTGAACTGTTTAATGACGCGACCAACCAGACGTTCACCGTCAGCATCTCCGGCCAGACGCTGGTCTTCGCCGGCGATCATCCGGCGAATCTGCATCGCCAATTCAACGGACGCTTGAATGTTCACGCGCTGCGGCTTTACGCGGACAAGGTGATCATTCGCAGTCCGCTCGTGTTGCCCCAGGCACAAGTGACGATTCATGCGCGCGAGTTGCGCTTCGAGGGTGACGGGCGCATCGAGACGACGCCCCGGCCGCGCGTGCAGCGTCCGCCTGGCGCGGTGTGGGAAGACGATCTGTTCTTCGGCAACAACGGCGACCCCGGCCATCCCGGCGGCGATGTGGACGTTTTCGTCGAGCGATTTTTCTCGGATGCAACCACCGCGACGCGCTTTGTTTTGCGCGGCGGCGACGGCGGCCCGGCGGGCGAAGGGCGCGACGGCCGATCGGAGTTGACGGTTGCCTTCCTGTCGGCGGATTGGAACAAGCTGATGGCCCGGGCGGGCAGCCCGGTTTGTGGAACGACCGATGGCAGCTCGGTGATGCTCTATTTCGAGGATCGTCTCAATGGCCAGGTGCAGGACATTTGCGGTAGCCGGGTGACGGCACGCGGCGAGAACGCCGTGCCCTCGGGCAACCCGGGGCGCGGCGGCGACGGCGGGAGATTGCATTCGACCTTGAATCTCTCGGCTTTC
>DASTLJ010000413.1:0-8849 GCA_035715125.1 Verrucomicrobiia bacterium | reverse complement strand
TTCTTCAAATTGTTCTCCGTCGCGCCGCGGACTTCCAGCCAGCCTCTTTCGAGCGACGGCTTGATGCGCTTCTTCGGCACGAGGATGCCCAGCTCCCCGGTCAAATACTTCGCCGTGAGTGAGCGCGGGTTGTTCAAGACTTCCTCCACCGTGCCCGACGCGACCAATTCCCCGCCCCGCACCCCCGCGCCAGGGCCCAGGTCGAGGATAAAGTCGGCGGCGCGGATGGTGTCTTCGTCATGCTCGACGACGAGCACCGAGTTGCCCAGGTCGCGCAAGTGCCGCAGCGTCGTGAGCAACCGCTCGTTGTCGCGCTGGTGCAGGCCGATGCTCGGCTCGTCGAGGATGTAGAGCACGCCGACGAGGCCGGCGCCGATCTGCGTCGCCAGCCGGATGCGCTGCGCCTCGCCCCCGCTCAAGGTGCCGCTCTCCCGATTGAGCGTGAGATAGCCCAGGCCCACGTCGCGGAGGAACCGGAGCCGGGCGCGAATTTCTTTTACCGGCTCGGCCGCAATCTTCTGTTGGAGGTCCGAGAGCGCCAGCCCGGCGAAGAACTCGTCCGCCGCCTCGACCGACAGCGAGCAGACGTCCATGATCGAGAGGCCGGGGATGGCGTGTTGCGTGTTGCGTGTTGCGTCAAGTATTGCTCCTGGCTCCGGCGTCTGCTTGACGCACCACGCACCACGCACCACGTTCCCGAGTTTGGCGCTCGCCTCCGCCCCGCCCAACGTCACCGCCAGCACCTCGGCCTTCAGCCTTTTCCCCCCGCATGCGTCGCAAAACTCCGGGCTCATGAACGCCTTGAGCCGGTTGCGCGTGAACTCGCTTTCGCTCTCCTGGTAAAGCCGTTCGAGGTTTGGCACCACCCCTTCGAACGGCCGCTTCACCGTGCTCACTTTGCCGGCGCGCATGAAGTGGAACACGATCTCCGTCTCCCCCGAGCCGTGCATGAGCACGCGCTTGAATTCGTCCGGCAGGTCCTTGTAGGGCGCCTCCAGGCTCACGCCGTAGTGTGACGCGAGCCCTTTGAGCAGCGCCTTGTAATAAACGACCATTCGTTTGCCGCCGCGCCGCCACGGCAGGATCGCCCCGCCTTCCAGCGACTTTTCCGGCACGGGCGCCACCAGCCCCTCGTCGAACACCAGCTTTTGTCCGAGACCGTGGCAGACCGGACACGCCCCCACCGGCGCATTGAACGAAAAATGCTTCGGTGTCAGCGTCTCGTAGCTCTTGCCGGTGGCGGGGGAGAAGTTGCGGTTCGAGTGCATCACCTCGGTCCACTCGGACGCATCCGCGTTGCGTGTTGCGTGTTCCGTCGTCTGCGCCGCCGACTGATTACTGGACACTGAATACTGATTACTCTTCCCGCCCTTCTCCCCCGGCTGGTGCAACACCAGCAGCAGGCCCTCCCCCCAGCGCAACGCCGTCTCCACCGAGTCGCTCAAGCGCACCCGGACCTTGTCGTCGATCACGAGCCGGTCCACGATCACGTCGATGTTGTGGCGCGCCTTGGGATCGAGCTTCACGCGCACGTTGGCCTGCAGCTCGACGAACTCGCCATCGATGCGCGCCCGCACGAAGCCCTCCCGCGCCAGCCGCTCCACCACGTCGCGGAACTCCCCCTTTTGCTCGCGCACCACCGGCGCCAGCACCATCACGCGCTGCTTGGCCGGCAGCGCGAGGATTTTGTCCACGATATCGCTCGTGGTCTGCGGCACGATGGGCACGCCCGTCTCCGGGCAATGCGGCTGGCCGACGTGCGCGTAGAGCAGGCGCAGGTAATCGTAAATCTCCGTCACCGTGGCGACCGTCGAGCGGGGGTTCATGCCCGAGGTGCGCTGCTCGATGGCGATGGCCGGGGAGAGGCCCTCGATGAAGTCCACGTCCGGCTTCTCCATCTGGTCGAGGAACTGCCGGGCGTAAGCCGAAAGGCTTTCGACGTATTTGCGCTGGCCTTCCGCGTAAATGGTGTCGAAGGCCAGCGACGACTTGCCCGAGCCGCTCAAGCCGGTGATCACCACCAGCTTGTCGCGCGGGATGCTCAGCGACAGGTTCTTGAGATTGTGCTGCCGGGCGCCGCCAATCCTGATGAATTCTTTGCCCATGCTCGCGAATCGTGCGTCAAAACTATCCGGCTAACTTAGCGGATCGGCCTGGGCTTGGAAAGCATTAGCGGGGTGGCGCAGAACCTCCTATTCCCATTTTTATGGCGGTGATTCAGCCCTCCCTTCCGGACTCGATGCCTCTATTAAACAATGGCCGCGCCTTCGTGGCGGCCAGGCCGCCCAGCAGCGGAATGGGTCTGAATGTCATGCGTTATCGCGCCGGAATGATTGGCGCGAGCCTTTCGTTTGAGCCGGGCAAACGTAACGGCGTGCGGGTCACCTGCACACTGCCAGGCAAAAAATGAGCACGTCGGCGGCTACGGTCGTTGGGGAGAAATGCGGGCTAAATGCCCTTTCGCATTCGCTAGGGAGCTGACGCAAGGGTGTCCAGGACAGTGAATCTACTGATCTTCGCAAGATTTTCGCTCGTTTCGCTCGTTTCGCTCGTTTGACGCTAACACTTTCTCCGGCGTGCGGTTCACCGTCACGCCCATGCGCGACACGCAGACCGCAATTCGGAGCAGAGAACACGCAGCACGCAACACGCGGCGTGCAACCCGCCCTGTGTTCCCGGCGCCCGGTGCCGCGGGCCACGACCAGGCCCCCAACCTCCAGAAAATCTTCGCCGCCTCGGGCGGGAGTTCCGGGTTCCGGGTTCCGAGTTGCGAGTTGACCGGTGGGGCGAGCGTCCCCGCGAGCCGTGATCCCGGAGTTGAGGCCAGCCGGCTCGCGGGGACGCTCGCCCCACCGGGAAGGATGGCTCGCGAGCATGCTCGCTCCGCGAATTCTCACCTGTTCAGTCCGCGGCTCGCGCGCAATGCGTCGTTGCCCGTCTCGGCTCTCAATTTTCAACCATCAACTGATTCCACACTATGAATGGAAATAAGACCTATGCCGTCGCCGCCCTCATGATCCTCCACGCCTTAAGTGCCTACGCCTTGGGCCACGATCAGGCCCTGAACCTGCAGGAAATCCTCGCCGCTTTAGGCCTCTCCGCCCTGCGCGCCGGCGTCCGGAAAGCCGAGCGCCTCGAGCCCCCCGCGCCCGGAGTGCGCGCGCTTCTCTTCTTGTGTGCGTTTTCGCTTTGCGCAACTCAAGCCGCGGAATGGAAAACCGTGAGTGAGAAAGTGAGTGAGCCGGTGAGCGAGAATCCGGCTCACCCGCTTACCCACTCACCCACTTACTCGGCCTCCAGCCGCCTTTACTTCGATTCCTTCGTCACCGCCCGAACTCCCAACTTTGCCGACGCAACTTTCGGTTACGGCCTGGGCATCGGCTATCAGGTGAGCCCGTATTGGAGCGCCGACATTCGGGCCGGCCACTCCGGCTTCGATGCTCGCGGCTCGGTCGTCCAGGACCTCGGCGGCCGGCTCGTCGCCCGGATGCCCTTCGAGTTTCTGGCGCCCTACACCTTCCTCGGCGCTTCGTTCGATCTCGAGCGCGATCGTTGGCTCATACACCCCGGCGCTGGCATCGAGTTCGATGTCAACAAACGGCTCCGCGGTCTCTCACTTTTTACCGAAGGCGGACTCGATGCCGATCTGCACGGCCACAATGGCTACGTGTTCAACGGTGGAGTCCGCCTTCGGTTTTAACGCAAAGACCATATGACAATGGCGCACCGCCCAATTGAAAATTGGCAATTGATAATTTTCAATTTTCAATTTGCGGCACCCCCTCACCCCAACCCTCTCCTCCGATGGGGGCGAGGGAGTGGAGCGTAAATCGTAAATCACAAATCCTTCATGTGCTTCCGCAACTCACCATCATCGGCTTCGTCATCATCGCCTGTTTCATTCTCCGCAAAGTCTCAACCATCAACACTCAACTGACTCAAATTATGTCAACACAAGCTGAACTGGCCGCCGAACTGGCGGCAAAAACCGCCCAGATCCGAAAGGCCATCGACGAAATCACCACCCGGCTCGCCGCCCTGGAAGAGGCCGTGCGCAACGCGCCGGCGACCCCGGAACTCACTGCGGCCGTCGCCGCCTTGGGCGCCGCCGTCCAGGCTGCCGACGACATCGTTCCCGACGCTCTGCCCGCGCCTGGAAATTGAAAATTGAAAATTTTCAATTGCTAATTTTCAATTTCACCCCCTCCCGCCCGTGCTCCTCGCCCAGGTCCCGAACACCGCCCCGATTATCGGGGCCTGGGTCATCGGCGCCCTGGCGGTCCTCCAGTTCGTCACGCTGGGCATGCAACTGCTCCGTTGGAACCAGGCGGCCAAGCGCGAAGTGCATCCCCAGCCCCTGGAAGTGAAGGATGCCGCGGAATTTCTCCCCCGCCAGCTTTTCGAGGACCACGCCGAGCAAAACCGACGGGAACACGAGCACCTGTTTGCCCGGCTGGGCGGGCTGGACCGCGGGCTGCGCGCCGAGATGAAGCAGGACACCGATGGACTGCACGACAAAATCAACAGCGTGGGCCGCGAAGTCAGCGAGCACAGCGCCACGCTCGAACTGCAAAACCAGCGCCTGGCCCAAATCGACGCCAAGCTCGACCGGCTGATCGAACGGAGGCCGCAATGAGCAGACCCAGTTCTGAGTTCCGAGTTCCGGGTTCCGAGTTGACTCGTAGGGCGAACGGCCTCGCGAGCCGACAGCCCGGAGTTTGGGTGAGCCGGTTTGGCAGTAGCCTCGCCCCACCGGTCAACTCGGAACTCGGAACGCGGAACCCGGAACTTCAACCCCTATGACCGCCCCTCAACGTGAACTCTACCGCGCCGCGCTCCTGCGGGTGCTCGAGGCCAACGAAACCCAGTGGGGCCTGAGCGCCGCGGTTCTTGCGGTCCACGTCGCTGGCTTCGGCTTCCGAGGCCTGGGGGCCGAGTTTGCCTCCAGCGAGCTGCGCTACCTCCAGGACAAAGGCTTTGTGAACGCGCCTTCCAAAGCCATCAGCCCCGAGAACCAAACCTGGCGCATCACCGCCGCCGGCCGCGATTGGCTGGCCCTGAATGGATGAAAACAAATCGGAAGTTCCGAGTTCCGAGTTCCGTGTTCCGAGTTGTTGGGTGGGCCGAGGCTACGGACGAGCCGTTCATCCGCAGCCCGATCGCGTCGGCTCGGAAGGACGCTCGCCCCACCAGCCGACTAGGAATCCGGAACCCGGAACCCGGAACCCGGGACCGCGACAGCGTGCCTGGAACCCCGAACCGCGGAGCTGCTTCGTGAAGTACCGCAAACTGAACTCCAGAAGCTTCCTCCAATCGCTGCCCGAGGGTCGAGCGGCGATGATCGAAGAGTACGCCAAAACCCACACCTTGAACGAGACCGTCGCCTGGCTTTCCAAGTCCGGGTGGCACACCTCGAGCGGCTCCTTGAGTCGTTGGCTTTGCCACCGGATCTGGCAGCAGTGTTTCAAGGCCGCAGAATCGAGCGCGGAAGTATACCGGGATTGGCTGGCCAAATCGTTTCCCAAGTTGAGCGAACGGGAATTGGATCGACGCGCCAGCCTGATGTTCCAGTTCAAGGCCATGAAGTCCGGTGATGCCAAGACCTACCTGGCCCTGGCCACCGCGCGGCACAAGACCAGAATGGACAAGGCCAGGTTGGATCAGCGCGAGCGGGCCATGGCACAGGCTCGCGAAAAATGGCTCGCGGCGCAGAAGACCAAAATCGAAGCGGGGCTGGACGCGCTCTTTCTGGAGGTCAAGGACAACCCGGAGGCGCGGGAACTCTTCCAGAAATTCAAGACGGTGGTGACCCAGGCCACGGCTTAAAGACTGAAAACAGGAATACGTGAAAACGAGAAACCGGAAAAACGTGAAGACGGGAAAACGGGGAAACGGGAAGACTGGAAAACAGGACAAGGCATCGTTGGCCCCGTCCGCGCAAGGCCCGTCTTCCCGTGTTCCCGTCTTCCCGTCCTCTCACTCTCCAGCTTCCCGCCCCGCACCCCCCGCCGGGCAACCCGGCAGCGCAAGCCGCAAGCGCCGGGCTACACAGGGCAGCCATGTCCGTGGCTCTCCCACTGCGCCCGCCGGCGGCGCATTGCCCGACAACCACGGCGCCGGCATTTCGTTCTCCGAGTTCCATCCGACCGATCGGTCCGATCTGACCGATCCGTCGTCGATCCACGATCCCCACCCCTCGATCAGCCGGCTCGGCGCCAATTTCTCCCGCGACCCCCGCGCCGTTCAAGCGCCCCGCGTCGGCAGCTTCCTCGAGTTCCTCGAACACCACGCCCGCGTTCCCACCTCCGACCTCCGCCGCGCCGGCGAGTTTGACCGCTATACCTTCAACGGCCGCGAAGCACTGCGCGAGCCGTGCCGGGTGCTCGATCAGATACTAGGCGTAACAAGTTCCGAGTTCCGAGTTCCGAGTTCCGAGTTGGGCCAACCCGGAACCCGGAACCCGGAACTCGGAACCATGACACCCAACCCGCTCAAGGACTCCACCCTCGTCCTGGCTGGCGGCGCGCAGTTCGGCAAAACGATTCTCGAACTCTTCCTCGCCGCCTACATCACGTCGCAGCGTTTCCTGAACCTCGGGGTCTATCTGCCCGATGACGGCCTGGCCGATGCCATCGTCGATACCAAGTTCCGGCCCGTCGTGATCGACAACGTGGCTTGGTTTGCCCAGATGACCCAAATCGGCAAAGCGGTCAACAAGTCGGGCAAAGCCGTCAATACCAAGGGCGCGTTCCTGGTGACGGATGGAGAGCGCAAAGCCGTGGGCATGTTCCGTGGCTTGAAGAAAATTCCGACCAGTTTCTCCCTCGACGTCGTCGTTCGCGACGAGGAGGACGACATCCCCCGAGACAAGGCCAAGTTTCTCAGCGGCCGGCTCACCGCCTCAGCACTCCGTCTGCAAATTATCGTCGGCACTCAGCGCGTCGCCGGGGCCGGCCAAAATAAGCAGTGGGAGCAAGGCAGCCAGGGGGTGGTTTTGATCGGGCCTGCCGATCCCGAGTCATTCAATTGCAGATTGCGGATTGCAGATTGCGAATTGCCAATAGGCGGCCGATCCGGTTTGGAAATCCGAAATCCGAAATCCGAAATCCGCAATTCTGAGTCAGAACCCGGAACCCGGGACCCGGAACTGGTAGACGTAGTCCCGTCCGGCTGGATCAACCCTGAAGATCACTGGCCCCAAATCTGCCGGCTCCAACTCGGCGACGCTCCATCCCCGGACGACCCTCAACTCTCCTGGGAAGGCGACTTCCGCCGCAACGGAACCCCCACCGCCGAATATACGCCCGACGCCCATTACTATCTGGCCCATCCCGACACCGGCCAACCCCTCGACCGCTTGAGCGTCCTCTGGCATCACCGCCGCCCGGAGAAGATCAAGCTGCGCCAATGGAGCTTCCGAATCTCGCAACTGGGCTGCGCCGCCATCGACCTGGCTCAAATCGTCGCCCATTGGACCCGCGCCGTGGCCGACGCCGACGAGATGACCAGCTTCTGCTGCGACCGCCTCGCCCGGCCCAAGAGCGCCGCCCAATCCCTCACGCCCCGGATTTTGCAGCGCAGCCGCGACGTGGCGCCCTTCGATTTCGCGTCGGCGCTTCAACGCTTCAACGCTTCAACGCTTCAACCCGCCCGCTTCGCGGGCCTCGACACCGGCGACCGCTGCTGGTTCTTCCTGCGCGAAACCGAGTCCGCGGCCGTCAAGCGTTGCGCCCGCTGCGACCAGCTCGCCCTGGGCGACGTGGTCCACCGGGTCCGCGCCCTCTGCGAATCCCAGGGCGTCGGCTGCCTGTTCATCGACGAACGCCCCGCCGTCTCCGAAGCCCGCACCTTGGCGCTACTGCTCAATGGGCTCGACTCTTTGGACCGCTGGCCGCGCTTCGATTGGCTGGACCGCGAAGCATACGTTTCCCTTCCCGGCGGTTTGACCTGGGACGGCCGCAACCGGCGCTGGCTCAACCTGCGCTGCGCGCTCGTCCGGTTCTCCAGGAAGTCCCTCGGCGCCGGCATCGAGCAGACGGGCGCGGAGTTCACCGAGGGCGCGCAAACCAAGTTCGTCCCGCTCATCGAGTGCAACCGCTTCGAGACGATAGATCGCGCCGTGCGCGAGTTCCTTACCCACGAGGAGAATGTCCTCGAGGTCGTCAACGTCGGCGACGCCAAACTCGTTCGCCAGGAACCCTCGATGCGCCTGCCGCGCCGCGTGCCCGGCGCCCCCGGCGTGCTCGAAACCCTCGACGCCCACCTGCTCACCGGCAGCCAGCGGACCAAGGACGAAAAGACCGGAGAACTGGGCGATTACGTGGATGGGTGCGACAATCACTTCCTCCTGGCGGACGCCTATTCGGCGCTGGCGGAAACCGTTTGCGTCGGCAATCGCCATTGGGGCGGCGCAGTCGCCGACGTGCGAGGCTGGAAAATGGGTTCCAACAGTTCCGGCTTGGATCGTTTCACCCTGAAGCGAGCGATTCGAACCACGGATGAATATAGCTGAACCACTCACCCACTCACTCACTCCAACTCGAAACACGCAACACGAACCATGACAACCGTGAGTGAGTGAGTGAGTAAGCCAGTGAGTGAGAAACGCCAAGCGCCCACTCACCCACTCACCCACTCACCCACTCACTCCAACTCGCATCACGCATCACGCATCACGTTCCAGCCTCCCCAGCCATCAACCAAACTAGCCTATGTATCCCACCTCCGGAGCCACTCTCCGCGCCGACATCAACCTCAAAGTCGAAGAAGCCGCCAGTGCCGACCGGTTCTTCGTCGGACATCTCGTCATGCCCGCCTTGGGCGTCGAGGCCAAGAGCGGCCAATACCCC
>DASTLJ010000412.1:0-4725 GCA_035715125.1 Verrucomicrobiia bacterium | reverse complement strand
CGGCCTTGAGCGCGGCGGCGATGTTGTTGTTGAGGCTGGCGATTTTTTCGAGCTTCACGCCGGGGGCCGGGTGCAACTCGTAACGGGTGATGGTCGGGCCTTTGGTGATGTCGCCGAGCGAGACCTCGATGTCGAATTGCGCGAGGGTCTGCTGCATGAGCCGGGCGTTGGCCATCAATTCCTCTTTCGACTCGGTGGGCTTGATGGTCGAATCGGGGAACTGGAGGAAATCCATCGGCGGCATCTGGTAATTACCGATGAGCGGCGTGGAGGCGACGGCGATGGGCTTTCTCTTGAGCGGCGAGCGGCGAGCGGCGCCCGAGTTGTCGGTGAATTTCGGCTCGGTCCCTGCCGTGGAAGGCGCGGCGGCAGCGGAGTCTGAAGGCGCAACGAGGGCAGCGTCCTGCTTCTCGGACGGTTGCTCGGTTTCGGATTTGCCCGGGGGACGAACTGGCCCCCAATCCTCGACCGGCGAAGCTTTGTCCGTTTTCCCGCCGCGCGAAGTCTTTTCCGGCTTTTCCAATTTTCCCGGCAGCTCGGTGTCCTTGCCGAGGATGTCGGCGGACGAGGCGGCGGCGATTTCCTTTGCACTGATGACTTCGCCCTCGATTTCGTCGCGGGCGATGGCAGGTTCCTCGACCTTGGGCCTTACCGCCTTGCCGATGCGCGGGGCGGGGACGCTGAGGTCGCGCACGGTGGGCGCGGGCACGGGGCGGAGATCAGGGCCGAGGCCGGATTTGTCCTCCCTGGCTTTTTCCTTTTCGCGGGATCGGTCGAGTTCGTCCTGGAGTTTCTTTGCCTGTTTCTCCAGTTCACGGGCGCGCCGGGTGAGGGCACGTTCCTCCGGCGACAACTTTTTATCGTCGATTTCCTCGCCTTCGATCGCCGGCTTTTGAGGCGCCCGCCGAGCGCGGAGCCACGGGATGAGTTGGAAGTTCGTCAGGCAAATCAGGCTGATGAGGTAGAGTGTGCAGAAGATAATAGTGGCGCCCGGCTTGCCCAGATGGCGGAAAAGGAGATCATTGAGAATCTTGCCCAGATAACCGCCGGCGCTCGGGGCGTTGAGATTGCGGCGGAGCGTTTCGAGCGAAGCCGAGTAAAGGTCGAAGAAGCCGAGGCAGGTGACGAACAAGACCGCGGCCCACGGCCAGCGCCGCTTCAGGTAGGCGAAGAACTCGAACAGGCACCCGATTCCGTAGAGGAACAGAAGTATCGGCAGCACGAAGGCGCCTGCGCCAAACACCTGGAAGAGCTGGTTGGCGCCCCAGGCGCCGGCGCCGCCGATCCAGTTTTGCGCGGTCTGGTTGGCGGGGACTTTGTTCGAGTCGACGTCGAAGCGGTCGAAGGAGAGTTGGGCCAGCAGCAGCAGCAGCGCCGCGGCGATCAAGACGATGCCGAGGATGTCACCGAGCCCGCGGTGTTGCGCGGCATTTGCCGGGTCCTTCCGAGCCATGCGAGCAGCGTAGAAATCGCCTCCCCAAACTGCAAGGGGCAAGTGCGGGCGAGGCCGCAAAGTTCCTGCCGAATCCATTCTGACGGCAAGAAGTGCACTGTGGTGCCGATATATACAGGATGATGAAGACAATTTGCCGGATGCTGTGGAGTTCGGTGTTGCTCGTCGCCTTTCTGGAGCGTTCGCAGGCTGCGCCGCCCAACGACAACTTTGTTGACCGGATCGTCCTGTCCGGGAATTCGATCGCATTTGACGGAACTCTCGTTGGCGCCACCAGGGAACGAGCCGGGGAGCAAGGCGAAGTGCGGCCGCCCTCAGGCGGCTGGAATGGCTTCTACGGAACAGTGTGGTGGTCGTGGACCGCCGAGCAATCGCTGCCTGTCACACTCACCGTCAAGAGGATGGACGCTGCGCCGATTCTGGACATGGCAGATAACACACGGGAGTTTCTAAACGTTTTTCACCCTCCGGATCTGACAACAGGATTTCCAACCAACTATTGCCCAGGCTGCACAGTCGCGGTGCTCCCTCTCTGTTTTGGAGACCAGGGGCCGAATATCACGTTTACTTCCGTCGCCGGCGCAACGTACTACTTCCAGTTGACCGGAATAGCCACGAATGATTTCAAGCTCCACCTCTTTGCAACGAACGACCCGGTCATTGTGGAGAAGCCGGGAAACTTGACCGTCTCGCCAGGGGCCAGCGCGCTGTTCGGCGTGATCACCGTGGGAGTCCGCCCGTTTGGATACCAGTGGCAGTTCAACGGGACCAATCTTCCTGGAGAAACCAGTCCGATGCTGGCGCTGACCAACGTGTCCGCGGATCATTCCGGGAGTTACTCCGTTCTCGTGAGCAATGTCACGGGCACGGTCCTGAGCGACGCCGCCGTTTTGAGCGTCCCGATGGACGAGAACCCACCTCAACTGTCCGTACTCGGGTCTTCGGGAGCCAGTCCATTTGGGTTTCAACTCTGCGGTGAAGCCGGACGGTTTTATCGTGTCGAGTCCTCGACCAATCTCCAGGCGTGGCAGGCCGAGAAGAGATTTACCGACCCACGTTCACAATACTTCGTCAGCAGCGTTGTCTTCGCGTCGAATTCCTGCACTGCGTTGACGATACCAGCTCCGCCATCTCTGAAATTCGTTCGTGCGGTCCGATATGCTCCGACGAATGACGTTTGCAATCTGCGCCTGAAGCAAGTGCGATTCGCCAAGGAACTATGGGTCCGCGACGGCCACTGGGGCGCTGCCAACTATCCGCCCTATAGCGACCTGGCTCCGTACTTTAAGAATGGCCAGATCGACCGTTGCCCCAGCGGCGGCAATTACATCTTCCAATGGGTTTACGAGACGCCTACCTGTTCGCTTTCTGGCCATGCGCTGGAAGAACCGAGATGAACACCTAGCTCTGGAACCACTTGGCGATTGTCGCGGGCGGTAGGTATCGCTCGATGTGGTCCAGTGCGTCGTGCGCCGTGGCGGCGACGTGGTATTGAGCGCGGGTATCCTCCTTTGCAAACTGCTCGCGGTAGAGTTGCTCGAAAAGCGCCAGCAGCGGATCGAAGAAGCCGCGGGCGTTCAGAAATACCACGGGCTTGGCGTGCGTGGCGAGCTGCTTGAGCGTGAGGATTTCCTCAAGCGTGCCGAAGCCGCCGGGCAGCGCGACGAAAGCGTCCGAGCGCGATTCCATGGTTGCTTTGCGCTCGCGCAGGTCGCGGGTGACGATGAGTTCGTCGGCTTAAGGCTTGAACTCCGGCCGCCGCCCCGGACACTTCGCGGCATGTTATCGTTGGAAGAAGCCCAGGAGCGGATACTGGCGGGCATTCAGCTTCTGAAGGCCGAGCGCGTCGCGGTGGCGGCTGCGGCAGGGAGATTCCTTGCCGAGCCGATCCTTGCGCCGATGGATTTGCCCCAATTCGACAATTCGGCGATGGACGGCTACGCCGTGCGGGCGGCGGAAGTGACGAAGGCCGGGCCGGATTCGCCCGTCCGGCTAAAGCTCATTGGGTCCACGGCGGCGGGAGAAGTTTTTCGAGGCGCGCTGCAATCGGGAACTTGCGTGCGTCTGTTCACGGGCTCGGCGCTTCCGGCGGGCGCCGACGCGGTCGTGATGCAAGAGGACACGCGAGTGGACGCGACGCGACCCGGAGAGGTTGATGTGTTGGATGAGGTAAGGCCGTGGGAAAACGTGCGCTTGCGCGGTGAGGACGTGAAGCGGGGCGCGCCTGTGGCGGGACCGGGAGAGCGGATCGCGGCAACCCGGGCAGGATTGCTGGCCGCGCTGGGCATCGATTCAGTGATGGTCCGGCGGCAGCCGGTCGTGGGCTTGCTGGCGACGGGGAGTGAGTTGCTCGAAGCAGGGCAGCCGGTGCAAAGCGGAAAGATCTTCGAAAGTAATCGCATCACGCTGGCGCCTTTGCTGACGCGGGCGGGCGCGGTATCGCGGCCTTTCCCGTTGGTGCGCGACTCATTGGAGGAGACCCGGCAGGCACTGACCAGGGCCTTCGCAGACTGCGACGCGGTAGTGACGACCGGAGGCGTGTCGGTTGGAGCATTGGATTTCGTGAAGTCCGCCTTCGAGCAACTCGGCGGCGTGCTGGATTTTTGGAAGGTGTCCATCCGACCGGGCAAACCGTTCGTCTTCGGGCGGCTTGGGGAAAAGTTTCTTTTCGGCCTGCCGGGCAATCCGGTGTCCGCCGTTGTCACGTTCCTGGTGCTGGTGCGTCCGGCGTTGCTGTGCTGGCAGGGCGGAGAGCGGGTGGAAATGCCGTCGCATCCGGGCACGTTGTCTGAACCGCTGGCCAACGCCGGGGACCGTCGTCATTTCATGCGGGTGTGGACGGACGAGCAGGGCGCGGTGCGTCCTGCAGGCGGCCAGTCTTCACACCTGTTAGGTTCGCTGGCCTTGTCCAATGGACTCGTGGATGTGCCCCCGAAAACGATTCTGGCGGCGGGAACGAGCGTGAGGGTGTTGCGAATCGAGGAATGATCGGAAGCTTAACGTCCGCCGTATCCGGGCCGGGCAGGAATCTCGAAACTGCTGGACGAAGGGCGCCGAGGCGGCGGCTGGCCGAAGGACGAACCGGCAGCGCCGGATCCGAAGCTACTGGATCGCGCGCCGTATGAATCGCTCGGAGTCGGCACGCGATCCGCAGTTGGGGGAGCGGGCGGGCGGTTGAAGGATGAGTCGGGGACGCGAGGCGCCATCGGCGCCGCAGAACCGACAGAGGCAGAGCCGGACAGGCTGGGAGAACCTCCCCCGGCCGGACGAGC
>DASTLJ010000411.1:0-9278 GCA_035715125.1 Verrucomicrobiia bacterium | reverse complement strand
GGGGTATTGGCCGCTCTTGGCCTCGACGCCCAAGGCGGGCATGACGAGATGTCCGACGAAGAACCGGTCGGCACTGGCGGCTTCTTCGACTTTGAGGTTGATGTCGGCGCGGAGAGTGGCTCCGGAGGTGGGATACATAGGTTAGGTGGGTTGTTGGTCGGTTCGTTGGGAAATTGAAAATTGAAAATTTTCAATTTCTAATTTGCAATTCATTCGGGTTAAGCGCCGACCATGCAAGGCGCGGCTTCAATGAGGTCGTTAGCGGCGGTGGCGGCTTCGCGGGCGACGAGGTTGAGAGCGGTGACGCCGGCGTCATCGACGTTGCCATTGGCGGTGGGGAAAAGCCGGGCGCCGGCAACGATGGCCGCGTTGGCTCGCACGATGAACGTGCCGGGAGCCGTCCAGAGCTTGGCGGTGCAGTTGGCGGCGGAGGCCGCGGCGTGAATGGCCACACCGACGGCGATGTCAGTGAGGGCGGCGACGTCGTATTGGCCGGAGGCGTTGATCTTGAGCCGCTGGCCTTCGACAATGGCCGCGGCAGCGGGGAGCGTGAGGTAACCGGATGCGTTGGAGGTGGTCATGGGAATTTACGATTTATGATTTACGTTTGGTGACGGATGGGACGGATCGGACGGATAGGTAAGGCGTGATGCGTGATGCGTATTGCGTGTTGCGTGTTGCGTAGGTGGCGGGGAATTGGCAAATCGGCAATTGTCGATCGGCAGTTTTACAAAAGGGGTTGGCCATTGGCTTCACGCCAGGCTTTGTAGAGTTGGGGACATTCGTCGATCACCGCGTCGATGGCCCGGGACCGGTCGCCTTTGAACTGGCCGGCCTTGGCCTTGACGAGCGTGGCAAACTGCAGCGCCGGTTCGGTGTGGCCGAGGGTTGTGCGGCCCGCGGCGGCTCCGGCGACGTGGGTTTGCAGAGCGGGGTTCACCGGCATCCTGGCCAGGATAACTTTGCCGGCGTCGGGGTTGGCGGTGAAGACATCGACCAGGTGCCTGAAAAGGTCCTGGTCCTGTGGGGCGAATCTGCCTTCTGCGGCGGCAGCGGCAATGGCCCGCTCGGCTTGCGCCCTGGCGATGACCTTGTTGGCTTCGGTGGCTGCGGCGAGTTGTTGCTCCAACTCGAGGATCCTTGGCTCGGACGCCGGTTGGCCGGGCTTGGCCTGGGCCGGTATGCTGGCTTCGGCCAGCCTGGCTTGGATCGCTTTGAGTTCGTTGCCTTGGGCCGCAACGGTTGCGGTGAGCTGGGTGAGGGCGGTGGTGAGTTCGGCTTGTTTGGCTTGGGATGAGTCCATAGGGGGGGCGGGTTGCGTGTTGCGTGTTGCGTGTTCCGAGTTCCGGGTTCCGGGTTCCGGGTTTGATGCCGGTCCTGAAAAACTCGGAACTCGGAACTCGGAACTCGGAACCTGACCCGGGTCGGCGGCGTCGCGGGACCAGATGGGCTGGATTTTGCGGAAAGCCGCCCGGTTGACGAGGCCACCCATGTTGATGCCCACACCAGTGACGTTCTTGTCTTCGTCAGTCAGGAATTGAGGGCTAAACCGGCGAAACGTCCGGCGCTGGATTGCGTCCGCGCCGGCACCGGTCCATTGCAGCCTGGCGCGGATGCCGCCGTGCCGGGGATCGTCGCCGGCCCAATACATCTGAAGGGGGTGGGCGCTGGCTTCGGCGTCGTTGTGGTTGAAGTCGAAGAAGGGAAGGTCGCCCTCGGCATGGGCGGCCTTGTCGCGGTATTGCTGGAGCATTGCAGACACGCGGCCGGCCAGGGCCTCGTTGACCTCGATGTCCATCTCGAAGGGCTCGCCGTCCTTTACGGCGGTGATGGCGTGGCGGCCCGGTGGCATCCATTGGATGGAGTCGGGCAGGGTGTCGCCGCTGGATGGGACGGCGGTGCTGAAAGCGGCGTGGGCTTTGATAGGCAGCATGGGAGAGTTACAGGGTTACAAGGCTATAAGGTTGAAGCAGAGTAGGGTTAAAACGTATGAGGTATGAGGTATGAGGTATGAAGGATGAAGGATGAGGGGTGGCTTTCATGGAGTCGTTTTCTTTCATACTTCATACCTCATACCTCATACCTCTTATTCCCAACCCGGAACCCGGAACCCGAAACTCAGAACTCGGAACTGAGGAGCGGGCGACGATGACTTCCTCGCCCTCGGCGGGTTGCGGGATGGCGTGCCGCTCGTAGAACCAGGTGCGCGGCATTGGGAGTCCGGCCTCGAGCAGGGTGCGGTCCCGCTCGGCCATCGCCTTCTCATCCTTGGCTTCTTTTTCGCCGGGCTGAATCCACGGACACTCGCGAGCGTCGCCGAAGTTGAGCCGGCAGATGGCGGGCAGGAGCTGGCGGTTGATGATTCGGGCGGCGTGCCCCGCCACGGCCATGATGCGGTCGGCGCGCACGCCCTGGTGAACAACGCCCAGGGCCTGGGTGCCGCGGTCCCCGGCGTCGGTGGTGAGAGTTTGGCGTTTGATGAGGATGTCGACGAGCTTGTCGGCGGCGTCGAGCAGGGCCTGATGGGCGCTGCGGGAGGCGTGTTGGAGATCGGTCTTGATCTCGAATTGGGTGCCGGCGGGAAAGGCGGCCCAGGCGGCGCTGCCCATGCCCTCGAGCATCTGCTGGATTTTATCGATGGTCGCCTGGCTGGCGTTGGCATCGTAGAAAGCCATCCGGAAGGGCATCCCGAATATCTGGGCATAGCGAAGGAACCATTCCCAGGTGAAGTTGCTGGCGGCCCACCAGAATCCCAGGATACGCAAGAGGGCGCCACTGATGGGATGGCCGCTTTTTTGTTTGCAGATCGAGATCAGGAATTTGTCCGGCGGGAAGGGAGCGAAACAATCCTGGATGGGTTGGAGCGTGGCGCCGTTGAAGCGCTCAACGTTCAACGTTGAACGTTCAACGTTGAACGTGGAACGTTGAACCGTTGCCCCGTTCCGATTCAACGATTCAACGTTTGAACGATTCAACGCGATCTGCGTCCCATCGAGCATCAGCTGATCGGGGCCATAGCTGGGATAGCCATAGAAACGCGGATGAACCCAGCGGGTGCATCGCGGGGCCAACGCAGCGCCAGCCTCGGTGAGTTTGACGTGCCAGTCGATTTCCAAAACGGCAATGCCTTTGCCGACTGAATCGAGCACGTCCCGGAGCGTGTCCTCGAAGTCATTCTCGTCATGGTCGGCGCGCGGCTCGAAGTTCCAGAGCAGCTCCTCGCACAAGCGCGCCCGGCGTTGGGCCTCCGGGCTGGGCATTGCGCCCTGCGGCGACCAGGGCTGGACGCTCCATTGCAGACCCAGCACGGCGTCCTTCAAATCGTTGAGGGCGCTGTTGAGCCGCGGCCAGGTCTGCTCCATCAGGTCGAACATCTCCCACTGGGCCTGGAGATGGCCGGCCATTGCCCCGCGAGTGATTTGCTCGACGTATTGCGGGGTATAGGACCGCAGCGCGGCGCCTTGCCAGCGGTCGCGGGCCTCGGGCGCAATGACGCGGAACAAGGGCGCTGCGGCGGCGCCACTGATTTCTGGCCTTGGCCCCGCGGACGTGACGCCGTGCAACCAGCCGCGAAGTTTGGCGAGGGGATTCATGTGGGGAAAACGGGAACGAGGGAAAGCAGGAAAGCGGGAAAGCGGGAGGAAGGAAGATCGAGAGCGCTTCTCGTTTTCTGGCGATGGAGCTTTCCAAATTTCGATTTTGGCCCAATGGGTGAGCCCCGCTGGCGTCGGAATACTTTCCTGGCTGTGTTCATTCGATGTTTTGGCTTCAGTTTTTCCCGGCTTCGGCCTTCAAGTCGTGGCCTGGGTCGCCACCGTCTTGAATTTCTGGAAGAGTTCCCGCGCGTCGGCGTTGTCCTTGACCTCCAGGAAAAGCGCGTCCAGGCCCGCTTCTATCTTGGTCCTCTGCGCCTCGAGCCATTTCTCGCGATCCTGTGTCATGGCCCGCTCGCGCTGGTCGAACCTGGCTTTGTCCATTTTGACTTTGTGCCGAGCAGTCGCGAAGGCCAGGTAGGTTTTGGCATCGCCGGACTTCACCGCCTTGAACTGGAACATCAGACCCGCGCGCCGATCCAATTCCTTTTCGCTCAGGTTTGGAAACGAATGGGCCAGCCAATCCCGGAACTCGTTCGCGCTGGATTCGGCCTCCAGCAAGCGCTGCTGCAACGTCCAGCGGTGGAGCCAGCGGCTTAAGGAGGTGTGCGAAGTTTTCAACCCATCGTTGGCGAGCCAGGCGACCGTCTCGCTCAGGGAGTGGGTTCGGGCGTAGTCGGCGACTTCCGCTGCTCGATCCTCGGACATCGTGTAGAGCGGGCTGTTGGTGTTTTGTTTGCGGTTCATTCATTGGAACGGCGTTAAAGCGTTGAAGCGTTGAAGCGTTGAAGCGGGTTTCGTCATTCGTCATTCGTCATTCAGCCATTGGCTGCCAGCCAATCGCGGCCGGCGGAAGTGATACGCCAGGTTTGATTCTCGGGGCTGATGGCTTTGGAGAGCACACTTACAAAGCCCTTGTCCTGGAGGTAGCGCATCTCGGTGGCGGCGAGCTGGGCGCCCAAGCCAGGAAAGCCGAAGACGCCGGCGTGCACCGCGAGGACTGCCGGGCCCAGGCCCCATTGAGTTTCGTTGGCGTCGAGCACGCGCAGGAGCGCGACGCGGTACAGTTCACGTTGGACGGAAGTCATGGGAGTTGTAGTTCCGGGTTTGCGATCTCAGTTCCGAGTTCCGGGTTCCGGGCGTTCGCCACGCCGAAGCGGCTTCGGCCGCGCAGGCGGGTTCCGGGTTGCCTGGAGGAGCGGGATTCCCCGCGCGCCAACCTGGTGGGTGGGGCGAGCGTCCTCGCGAGCCGGCGCGCCAACCTGGCGGGTGGGGCGAGCGTCCTCGCGAGCCGGCGCGCCAACCAAGTGGGTGGGGCGAGCGTCCTCGCGAGCCGGCTGGCCTCAACTTCGGGTTGACGGCTCGCGAGGCCGCTCGCCTCACCGGTCAACCCGGAACTCGGAACTCGGAACTCGGAACTAATTCCGTGTTCCGCGCTGCGAATTGCGGCTTGCGTGTCGCGCATGGACGTGACGTTGAACCGCACGCCGGAGAAAGTGTTAGCGCCAAACGAGCGAAACGAGCGAAACGAGCGAAAATCTGGTGTTTAGCACCCTTTTTAGGCTCGCCGGACGCCCTCCCTTCTTCAATTCGAGCCACCCACAGCGGCTGTTCCTCAACTCTGAAGCCCAACCACCGATGACGCGGATTTCACGAATGGGTAGAAGCGAACCCCTTTCATCTGTGTTATCAGTGCCATCCGTGGTCAAACCCGAATCTCGAAACCCGAAGCCCAAAACTCGGAACTCGAAACTCACCCATCCAGCGGACTGCGCACCCCAATCCCCGGCCGTTGCATCACGTGCGTATAAATTTGCGTCGTGGCCACGTCCTTGTGCCCCAAAAGCTCCTGCACCGTGCGAATGTCGGTGCCGCCCTCCAGCAAATGCGTGGCAAACGAGTGCCGCAGAACGTGCGGCGTTGCGCGCCGCTCCAGCCCGGCTGCCATCGCCGCAGTCTTAATCGCTCGCTGCACTCCGGCGTCGCTCACGTGATGCCGCCGCCGCCGCCCGCTCCTCGGGTCGGTGCTCAACTCCGCCGACGGGAATACCCATTGCCAGGCCCACTCGTGCGGTGCGTGCGGATACTTCACCGCCAGAGCCTTCGGCAACCACACCTCACCCTGGCCCGCCGCCAGATCCTTGTCGTGCAACTCCCGCACCCGGTGCAAGTGCGCTCTCAGCCCTTCGCGCAACGTCTCCGGCAGCACCGTCCCCCGGTTCCTTCGCTCCCTTGCCCGCGCGCACCACGATCTGTCCCCGCGTGAAATCGATGTCCTTGACCCGCAGCCGCAAACCTTCCATCAGGCGCACGCCCGTTCCGTAGAGCAACCGCGCAATGAGCGCATGGGTTCCTTTCTCCACTGCACATAAGACTGCTCCGTGCGATATGCCATCTGCCTGAAACGAAGCACTTCCCGGCATTGATCCAGGAAGCGCAGCTTGGGAAGGAACCGGTCTTGCGCCCCGGTTTGGCGGGGCGAAGCGAAAGGCGCGCGCATGAGATAGACCAAACTATTCCTTGCCATAGAGTGCCGAACAAGCTCAAAATAGCGCGCATGAGACGCGCTAGGCCAAACCGCCCCGCGCTAGGCCAATCTCCCCTTTGGCCGAATATCTGTTAGGCCACGTCACCACGCCATGAAACTTCCACCGCTCCCAAAATGGAACACGGCAACCGACGACATTGACGCCAGTGATTTGTTCGCGATCGCTCTGTCTCACGAGCAGTCCTTGCTGCCGTCGGGCATCACTTTCCCGCGCACAGGCCAGATTTGGGAGGCAGTGCGCGATTGCGACGTTCATTTCATCGCTTCATTTACGTCAGAGGCGTTAGCGGAGTCGCGCTGGCTGCCGGGACGACCGCCATCTCAGAGTATCGTGCCAGCGACGCCTTTCGGACAGGCTCGGCTGTCGCGCAACGAGCGGGTGCGTGTCGTGTTCGCGGACGACCCCAAGCCGCTGGTCGTCTGGTTTCAGCCGTTGCGCTACCACGAGCTTCACACCCACATCGTGCCGGTGGAGGTTCGGAGTGCGCCTCACTATTCACATTACCGGCTCGCCTTGCGGACAGCGCCGACATCGCGCTGGCTGCACCACGAGTCAGAGTTTTTTACTGAGGCATTCAGACTGATTGAAGACGTGGCCTAACCATGCGCTGCAGCGAACGGCGGCATCGCATCACTGTTGCAATCGACGCGCCTCCTGGCCGCCGTCGCTAAGCTTGGGTCGTTGATATGGCGGCATGCCGCACTGCTTCTCTATGATACGGACCTTCCTCCTTGCCGCCGCTCTGATTACGTATGCAGTGCCCGCTTCGGCGTGGTTTTCACACCTTTCAAACGCAGTCGGAGAGAGCCCATTTTCCGAGACATTTAGACAGGACTATGAGGCGGCCAACGCCGCCGCAAAGTCGTCTCATTCGCTGAAACCTATTGAGGATTTGCTCCTTCGTTACCAACGACTGGAAGAGCAGGCGGAGCTACACGTTACGCTCGGTTACGGTTACGGCCAGTGGACAGGCTTCGTTCGCCAAGAGAAGTCGATCGAGCACTTCGGGAGAGCGCTCAAGTATGACCTTCCGCCCATTTTAGTTCCCGAGATTTTCACCCTGCGCGGCAACGCTCACGAGCAACTCAAACAGCTTGATCTTGCTCTGGCAGACTACATCCGAGGTCTGTTCTTTTGCCTCCGATATGACTTGCCGCCATTCACCCCAGATCTCATGGGTCTAGATGCGTTCGACCCCAAGCTTGCCTCAATTCCACGCGACGATCCGAACTATGCCGAACTGACGCTGGATTTTCGGCTCTATGATCGGCAGATCAGGTTCGAGGCAAAACTGCTGATGACTCGCTATTTTCTCATTGACGCACTGAAACTTGCAACAGCGGCGTTGAGTCTCTCCACCAACGATCTTGAGAAGCGCGTCAGGGCAATTTCCAAGGACGAAAAGCGAATCCATCTCATCCTGGCTTTTGCTGCATCGGAAAACATTCGCCCGTGGAAATGACGCCTAACCCCTATTAAGCCCGGACGGTCAAGGGGCAAAAATCTTCCGCGCCGGAAAAGTTTCCATTTCCGGCGGGGCGGCTCGGGAACGCGCGCTCCGTCTTGGTTTCTCTTCGCAGCTCGGACGCTTGGGCGTCCGGCTAAACACCTATACGGACTCAGTCGAGCGGGTCAGAGTCCAGGCCGGACGGCCTGAACCTCAACCCGCTTTCCAGGGCCGCGATCGGACGCCGCGGCCCGGTCCAGAAACTCTCTTGCAGTTCACCCACACGCTGTCCATTCAACGCGATGTCGGCTGCCCGCTGGTTCCTGGCGGAACTTCGGGCTCCAGTTTTTTGCGGATGTGCGCCTGGGGCGGATGCGCCAAATCTTTTCTTCGTTCGTTCCAGAGGGATGTAATGCGCGAGATAGAACGAGCCGGGGGCGGCTGCGAGCCTCCAGCTCGCGCCCCCGGCGGTCGAACTGCCCGCGATCTCGGCCGCTGGCCGCCGCTCCCAATCAATGCGCCGGAGTCCTCCCGCGCCCAACGCAGACCGGGGGTGCTCGGGCACCCGTGGGTTGGGTCTGTGACGGGTGAGGGCATCGGGTTTTTTGATCGGCTCCAGTTAGGCGTCCGGGTTCACGGCGGCCAGGGCCAAAGTCAGTTGCGCGCCAGCGCGGCGACCAGGCGCGCTGGGTCGAAGACGCTGCCCGTGCGCAGCATGTAATAGACGGCGCGCGCCAGTTTGATGGCCAGCACGGTGTTGGCCTTGAATTTGTTGCCGTTCAACCGCGCTTCCAATCGTTGGGCCAGCGGGCCGATCACGGCGGGGTCGCGTTTGGCGATGACGGCCGCCTCGCCGAAGGCCCAGCGCAGATAGGGGTTGCCCAGCTTGGCGCCGCGCAGGCCCTTGATTTTCCCGGCGCTGGCCACGGTGCCTTTGACCAGCCGGCTGTAGGACAGGAAGTCCTTGACGGTGGGAAAGCGGCCGATGTCGCCGATCTCGCACAGGAGGGTCAGGCCCAGATGTTGGCCGATGCCGGGCACGGTTTGCAGCAAGGCGTAATCGCGGGCGGCGACCTGTTTGGCCTGGCGCTGGAGTTGGGCTTCGAGCGCACCGATCTGGGTGTCGAAATGGCGGATCATCGCCAGGTCGTTTTGGAGCGCCAACTGGCGCAGGGGATGCTCTTCGGCGGCCAGCAGTTGAGCCTCCCAGGGATCGCGGCTGCGGCGGGTTTGTTTGAGGGGGGCCCGGTTGTGGGCCAGTTGATGGGAGGCGATGCGGGCCAGCAGTTCGGCCCGGCGCCAATGCGGTGCTAACCATGCCATCGGTGTTCAGGTCGTGGACTTGGTCGCCACGTCCTTGAATTTTTGGAAGAGCTCCCGCGCCTCGGCGTTGTCCTTGACCTCCAGGTAGAGCGCGTGGGCCAGGACGAAGGAGAGGCCGGCGGCCTGGCAGGCATCGGCCAGCCAATACCAGCCGAACATGCATTCGCGGCAGACCGTCAGGTCGTGTTGGTAGGGCGCGACCAGCTTGAGGAAGAACGGGAAGTCGTTGTTCTTGACGTTGGTGTGGACCAGCTTCTTGCCCTGGCGATCCATGAGGCAGACGTACATCTGGCGTGCGTGCAGATCGATTCCGCAGTTGTATTCCGTCGTGGAGGCGTAGTACTTCATATTCATAGTTCGGTCGCT
>DASTLJ010000410.1:0-6178 GCA_035715125.1 Verrucomicrobiia bacterium | reverse complement strand
CTATTTCTCCGTCCGAGCTTCAGGGCACGGCGGCCCGTAGCCGCCGACGTGAGGAGGCGGACAACGTGCAAGCACGTTCCATCCGCCTATCCATGACGCCGGTAGGGCGAGGCTCCTGCCGAGCCGTGATCAAACCAGAAGTTTCGGCTCGGCAGGAGCCTCGCCCTACCGGGTCAAGGTGAAGATGCCCGGCCACAGGCCGTCGTTTCTCCTCACGTCGGCGGCTACGAATGCCGGTGAGAAACCCGGATTAGTCGCCTTCGGCGCTCATCACGCCGGAAAGAATCCGGAGTATCCGTTCATTCGTCTCCCGATTCTTGACCGCGATTCGCACGGTGCGCCCGCCTATGTCCGCGCCCATCAGCGCCGCGTCCCGAACGAACAGGTCGCGCTCGCGGCAGCGGCGCACGAGCGTCGCGGCGTCCGGGCCGTCATCGGGCAGATGGCAGAGGAGAAAGTTTGCGATGCCCGGCAGAACATCCCAGCCAAGCCCGGCCAGCCCGGAGGCCAGTTCCTCGCGCAAGCCCGCTGTCTCTGTCCATCGCCCGTGATAGTATTCCGGATTTTGCAATGCGCGGACCGCGCCGACTTGCGCGGGCAAGCTCACGACCCACGGCGGCGTGATCGAGCGCAACGCTTCGAGTTGGTGCGGCCCGGCGCACAAATAGGCGGCGCGCGCGCCGCTCAGCGCGTAGACCTTCGACATCGACTTGCAGACGACAATGTTTTCGCTCCGCGCGGCGAAGCTCTCCAGTGATTCTCCAGGGCCGGCGTATTCGATGTAGGTTTCGTCGACCCACACCCGCGTGCGTTGCGGGACGCGGCGCAGCACTGGTTCCAGTTCACGCCGTGGAATGTGCCGGCCTGTCGGGCTATTCGGATTCACAAGCACGACGAGGTCGTAGTTGTCCGTGAAAGCGGCCTCGAGCCGGGCGAGGTCCACTGAGTAACCCTCCCCGCGCCGGAGCGTGAGCCGATCGACCGTGCAGCCGACGACTCGTTCGAGCACGTGCGCGTACTCCCCATAAGTCGGATCGAGGATCAGCGCATGCGACCGCGGCGTGAGCCAATGCCGAAGCGTCCGGAAAATGAGGTCGGACGAGCCGGCGCCAGGCAGGATGTTCTCCGGCTGCACGCCGCGCGCCGCGGCGATGGTTTCAATCAAGCCTCCGCAAGCCGTGGGCGGGGAGGTGCGCAACAGCCACGGAAGATGTTCGCGCAACGCCGCCACGACGCCCGGCGCAGGCGGGAACCAGGCGTCGAGCACGTCGGCGTTGATGATACTGCCCGCGCGTTCGAGGTGGTCGAACGTCTCGCCGATGGCGGCAAAGAACGCCCCGCCGTGAAAGCACGCCGCGGGCTTGCGAAACGAAAACGGCAGCCGCCAATCCGTCCTTTCCTCCAGCCGCTCCAGCAGTCCGCCGAACTGCCCCGCCTGCTCACGTAACGCGACGACGGTGGCATGGAGCAATTCGTAGGTGACGGCGCCCGATTCAATGCGCCGGCCCGTTGGTTGAAGGCCGACCTTGAGGTAAAGATCGAGCACCTCGCGGCGGCCAAGCGCCGCAATGTATTTGCCGCCGTGCGCCTCAATCCAGCGCAGGGCGCCGTACATCAGCAGCATCGCCAGCTCGCGGCCTCGATGCGCCTTGAGCACCGTGAGCAGCCGCACTTCGCAAAGGCCGTCGTCGACCTCGAAGGGCAGCGCCGCGCGCGTGAAATATTTGTCGATCGAGTACGCCGGCCGGCCGGCCGGCGTGATGCTGACGAACCCGCCGAGTTCCCCGTCGACTCTCGCGACGAGATAGACGTTGTCATCGTCGAGCGGGTCGCGCAGGCGGCCGGCGCCGTTCGCGGCGTGCTGGCCGAGTTCGCGCGCATAGACCTCGTGGCGGGCGCGGTAGATGGCTATACGGTCTTCCACCGTGGCGGTTTCGAGCACGAACGGCGTGGTGTGACTTGCAGGTGCGGCTGTCAGCCTTCGAGAACCGAAGAATTCTGTTTTCATCGCGCGGACCGTAGACCCGCCACTGGGAAGCACCTAATTGAAAATCAGAGGAGGCTATTGGGGAACTCAATCCTCGTCCAGGCTCGCCAGAAAGGCCCGGACCTGGCGCCAGCGAGGAATGCCCACCTGGCCGCCGCGCTGCGTGGCTTTGAGGGCGGCAGTGGCGGAAGCCAGACGCAGGCGCTCGAACACCGGCAAGCCTCGGGCAAGCCCGGCGGCGTAAGCGCCGTGAAACACGTCGCCGCAACCGGTCGTGTCCAAGGCCTGGACGCGGAAGGCAGGAAGGCGTTGCGGGCTGGCGGTCGAGACATCGAGGAACCAGCACCCTCGGGCGCCGCACGTGATCACGACCACCGCGCGATCCTTTCGCCAGAGCTTTTCCGCCGCAGCAGCAGGAGTCCGGGCGCCCGTGAGCTGGCGGGCGAAATTGTCGGAGACGATCAAATGATCGACCAGCGCGAGCAACTCGCGAAAGCGCGGCAGGCGAAAGCTTTCGAAGTCCGCCACGACTGGAATCCCGGCAGCGCGGGCGATGCGGGAGGCGCGGATCATTCCCGGGATTCCGAATCGATCCACCAGCAGCGCGCGGCTCCCTAGGACGACTTCCTTCGCCGGCGATTTCGCGTCCGCGCCGAGGACGGCTGGGAGATGGTAGAAGATGGTTCGCGTGCGCCGCCGTTCATCCACGACGATGACCGAACGCACCGGACCGGCGGCGCGGCGGCGGAGGGCGTGGCGCGTGTCCACACTTTCGCCTCGGAACGTATCGAGAACGAAGCGGGAGCCGTCATCGTCGCCGAGCGCTCCCGCAAAGGCGCATGTCGCGCCCAGCCGGGCGGCGGCCACGAGCGCCGTGGCGCAAAGCCCGCCGCAGTGCCGTTCGCGCGCCCGCACCGCGACCTTTCCATCTGCCGGCGGATAGGCCGGGACGTAGAGGATGTCGTCCACCGCGGCGCAGCCGAGGCCCAGAATGTCAAAACGCTTCGTCATCGGTCAGTTTTCGTCCAAACTTGCCCTGGTGAAGAGAGCAGGAAAGCGGGAAAGCAGGAACGCGGGAGAGCGGGAACATGGGCTGTCAGCCCGCTTTCTCGCTTTCCCGCCTTCTCGCTTTCCATGCGAATTGTCCGCCTCCCGCCAGAATCACAAGGACGCCGTTCACAGTCCAGCCAGCCACTTCCTCATCGCCGTCGGGTTTTCCTTGAACATGAGCGATCCGGGCACAATGTAATCTGCACCTGCGGCAGCCAGCAGCGGGACGGTTTCACGGCGGATGCCGCCATCGGCTTCGATTTCCGTCTTCAGCCCGCGCTGCGTGATGATGTCGCGGGCGCGCTTGATTTTTCCCGGCACGCCGGCGTCCATGCTCGCGCCTTTGATGCCCATCGCGGTGCCGACGACGCACAGGACGTCGAGGCCGCTCCAATATGGCTGCACGACGTCGAGCGATTCAGTGACGAGGAGCGAGCAGCCGGCTTTCCGGCCGCGCGCGTGGATGGCCTTGAGGACTTCGCCGGGATTCTTCGCCGCGTCGAAGCAGAACATCAGGATGTCCGCGCCGGCTTCGACGAACGGATCAATCCACCCGAGCGGATCGGTGACCATCAAATGGACCTCGAAGGGCTTCGTCGAATGCTGGCGGAGTCGCGCGACCAGGTCGGGAAAGAACAGCAGATTCTTTACGTAATGCCCGTCGGCCACGTCGAGATGCCAGCGTTCGGTGAACGGCTCGACGCGTTTCATCTCGGCGGCCAAGTTACCAAGGTCGGCGGACCAAAGGGACGTGGAGCACTTGAGCATGGCGCATTGTGATTGAAGCGCTGAGGAGCTAAAGCGTTAAAACGTTGAATCGTTGAATCGTTAAATCGCTCGGGGAGCGCCTTGGCACTTCGGTTCAACGATTCAACGGTTCAACGATTTAACGATTTCACGCTTCAACCCTTCAACCCTTCAACGAGAAAACGGCTCCGTAAGAACCCATCCAAACCATTCTGCACGTCTGTTCCATGCTGTTCGACGCTGATCGATTTGGACGTGATCGCGCGGAGTTCCGCCCCGGGAATGGCGCGCGCCAGCTCCTCCGCATACTCGAACGGATGCACCGGATCGAGTCGGTTGCCCAGCACGAGCGTGGGAACGCTCACGCTCGACCAGGCGGCGCGGTCGGGATGCGGCGTATCGTGGATGATCCGGTCAAGCTTCTCGGCGCTCTCCTCGGCGCGCGGGCTCTGGAACTGGAGCGAAAGCGAGTTGGCCACATCGGGCCACTTCGCCAGCGTCTCCTGATACTCGGGCGTCCGCTGGAACTCGACCAATCCTTGCGCCGGGCCGTGCTTGCGGATCAGGCCCGAGACGAGCGTGAACATCTTCACGTTCCAGGGACAGGGCGCCTCGAGCCAGGCAGGGCGCGACAACACCAGCCCCACAACTCTCTTCGGCCAGCGCAGCGTGGAGTGCAACGCCACCGCCGCGCCCATCGAGATGCCGCCGAGGATGGTCCGCTCAATGCGGAGGTGTTCAAGGAACGCGCGGAGATCTTCACCGAAAGTTGCGAAACGAAGCTTGGCCGGTTCGCCCAGCGGCTGCGTATTGCCGTGCCCCCGCGCGTCGAAGGCGAGCAGGCGGATGCCCGGCGGCGGTTGGAAAAGCCCAAACGGCTGCGTCACGTCCGCGCCCAGCCCGTGCTGAAAGACAAACGGCAGGCCGGAGCCGGTGTCCTGGTAGTAAAACTGGATTCCGTCGTGAGAAAACGTGGGCATGAATTCAGATGACATCCACTGCATGGCTGGTGATCCAGATGTCCAACTGCTGGAATTTCGACTTGAGCCTCCCTTTCAAGCCCACGAAGAACTCGCGGTGCCCGGGCGTGTCCTCCACGTCGAGGCAGAGCCGAGTGTTGTTGTCGCGGAAGACCACTCCTTCGGTCTGCCAGACGCCGCGAATCACTTGGGTCTCCCACGACACTGCGCCAAACCGCCTCTCCAGTTCCTCGACCGTTTCCCAAATCAGAGATTCAGGCACGGCCGTCATTGAACTGCAAGGGTAGGATTACCTCGTATCGCCGTCGTGATTTCATGCCGTCGCCGGCTTGGCATTAGAGACGGCAGGGGGCGCTTCAGAGTTCCAACCAGCCATTCGCTCGTAGGTGGCCCGGCCCTCGACGGTAAACCTGAACCCCTCGGCTGCCAGATGCGAGAGAGCCTCTTCGGGGACCATCACCTCGCCCGTCGCCCAGCTTTTTCCAGGGAAACGACCAAGAAGAAAGCTGAGCGCATTGCGGCGCATCTCAATATCTGGAAAGCGGACGATGACCATGGCGAAACTGTAGGCGATTCTCTTGACGAAGGCAACCAAGGCTTTTGTGCTAGAAGGCCCCGGCGTGACTACGGCTGCGCCGTGCGGTAGAAGGCCTGGCCGGGCGGCGGGGAGGCGTCGTGGAATTCGAGCAGGCCGGAGGCGGGCGCGGTAAGTATGGCGAGCGTATCCCACGAACCGGTGAAGTTGAGGGCGCGCTGCAAACGGTGGGTGACATCTGGCGCAGCCGTGAAACGGATGAAGTAACCCCCGGTGCCGTCGGGCGCTAGGGTGAGCTTAGGACAGGCTGGGCAAAACCCTGTGAAGACATAGGCGGCACCGGAATCCGGCGCGCTGTAATTCGTCTGATCACCATTCACTCCGGTCGCATTGCTGTCCTCCACCTGCGCTCCGACTACTACTGTGTCGCCGAATACCGCGACGGAACCGCCGAAGAAGTCAACTGCGCCAGTGTTGGAGGCTTTGAGGTAGGCCTGCTGGTTCCAATTGGTGCCTGCGCGCACAAAGACATAGGCAGCGCCGGAGTTTGTCGCGTCATTGTTGCTTTCGTCCCCGTTGAGGCCCGTCGTGTTGCTATCCTCCATTCGCGCCCCGACGATGGCCGTGTCGCCGTGGACTGCGACCGACCATCCGAATTCGTCATTGGCGCCGGTATTGGAGGCTTTGAGATAGGCTTGCTGACTCCAGTTAGTTCCCGTGCGCTCGAACACGTAGGCCGCGCCAGCGTTCAAGGAGGAATCGTCACTCTGGTTGCCATTGACGCCCGTGGCACTGCTGGCTTCCCTGTGCGCGCCGACCACTGCCGTGTCCGCCGACACGCCGACCGATATGCCGAAGAAATCAGATGCACCAGTGTTC
>DASTLJ010000409.1:0-11706 GCA_035715125.1 Verrucomicrobiia bacterium | reverse complement strand
CTTTCTCGAGGCCGGCGCCGTCGGCATTACCAACTCCGGCCTGTTCACGGCCACGCTGACCGGCCAGGGACACTTCACGGCCAGGCTGCGGCGGGTCGGCAAGGCTTACTCCCTGGGAGGCCAGTTCACAGCATGGGGTGCTTACTCAAATGCAATCCCGCGCCGGGGACTGACACCGCTCTCCGTGCAATTGCAACTCGATTTCACGGGCCGGGAACAGATGACTGGATGGGTCGCGGATGATTCATTCACAGCGGCAATCACGGCAAATCGTGCCACGTTTTCCAGGACAACGAATCCAGCGCCGGCGGGCGGCAAACGCTACACGCTCGTTTTGGCGCCCAACGAGGATTCCTCGCTAATCCCCGGCGGATCGGGCTTTGGCACGGTGACGATGGATCTTTCGGGCAACGTCCGGTTCGCAGGCACGCTCGGAGAGGGCGCCAAGTGTTCGCAGGCGTCGTTTATTTCCAAAGCCATCGAGTGGCCGTTGTTTGCCGCCTTGCCTTCCAACAGAGGTTCGATCCTCGGTTGGATGGCGTTCACCAACGAGGCGCTGAGCGATCTCCACGGAAGGCTCAGTTGGTTCAAATTGGCCCAACCACGTGCGAAATTTTATCCAGCAGGTGTCGGGCTAAGCCAGGGGCTTGAAGCGGTCGGATCGCTGTACTCTTACTCAAAAGGCACTCCCTTGTTGGGCTTGCCGACCAACGGCGGGATTGTTGTCCTCGAGCAGGGGAATCTGGCGCAGAGCCTTACCAACGCCTTTACGCTGAGCACGAATAACCGGGTGACCGGCACCAACAGATTGAGTCTGAACATCAACACGAGTTCGGGCTTGTTCAGCGGCAAGGTGACGAATCCATCGAACGGCCAGCGGCTGGCGATCTATGGCGCGCTGTTGCTGAAGCAAAACGCCGGCTTCGGTTATTTCCCGAGCGTCGACCAGACCGGCCCGGTCTATTTGGGACCGGACAATGACACAGGGCTGCCTCCACCGACGGTAACGGTGGTGGCCACCGATGCGAGCGCCTCGGAGAGCGGACTTAACCCGGGAACGTTTACCGTGAGCCGGACCGGGAGCACGGCTTCAAAGTTGACCGTGACATATTCCGTTGCCGGCACGGCGGTCAACGGCACGGACTACGCACCTCTGTCCGGCAGCATCACCATCCCTTCGGCAAGCGCCTCGGCCACCATCACTGTCAATCCGAGCGACGACGCCACCATCGAAGGCGATGAGTCAGTCGTGCTCACGCTGTCATCGAGTTTCGCGTACCTCGTCGGTTCGCCGGCCAGCGCCACGGTGACTATCGTGGACAACGATCCACCCGCGCCGACGGTAACGATCGTTGCCACCGATGAAAGCGCCTCGGAAAGCGGAGCCGACCCGGGAGCATTTACCATCAGCCGGACCGGGAGCACCGCCTCGGAGTTGACCGTGATGTATTCCGTTGCCGGCACGGCGGTCAACGGCACGGACTACGCACCTCTGTCCGGCAGCATCACCATCCCTTCGGCAAGCCCCTCGGCCACCGTCACGGTCACTCCGATTGATGACGCAGACACCGAGGGCGATGAGTCGGTTGTGCTGACGTTGTCAGCCGGCGCGGGGTACCTTGTCGGTTCTCCGAACAGCGCCACGGTGACACTCGCCGACAACGATCCGCCGCCGACTGGAGAAACGAATTTGCCGTCGCGCGTGCTGAACCTCACGAATTGGAAGCTCACACTGCCCGTGGAAACTTCCCACGCAGGCAATCCCGACGAAATCCGACAACCCGAATTGGACGGCTTTGCAGACACGAATTATTTCCGCGTGAATGGCGCCGGGAATGGCGTGGTGTTCGTCGCGCCTTGTGGCGGCGCGACCACCAGCGGATCGGGTTATCCGCGTTCGGAGTTGCGGGAGATGATGAACACAGGGACTGCCAACGCGAGTTGGTCGACGACCTCCGGCACCCACACGATGGAAATCAGACAGGCCATCACCCATTTGCCGGTCGTCAAGCCCCACGTGGTTGCGGGCCAAATTCATGATGCGAACGACGATGTCATCGTCTTCCGGTTGGAAGGCGCGAAGCTGTTCATTGACGAGAACGGCAGCAACGGGCCGGTGCTGACCTCGAGCTATCAGTTGGGAGACGTGTTCACGGTCAAGTTTGTCGCGCGCAATAGCGGGGTCGAATGCTTCTACAACGGCCAATATATCTACACCTACCCGGTCAGCGCTTCCGGGTGCTATTTCAAGGCTGGCTGCTATACTCAATCCAACACCAGCCGCGGGGACGCGCCCACGGCCTACGGTGAGGTCGTCATTCACGGTCTCTCAATTACCCATCAGTAATTTCACCCTGTTTTTTTGGGGGCCGCGAGACCTCGCTTGAAGGGTAGGTCAATAACCCATGTCTTCTGGGGCACCCCCTCTAGGGTACTCACCCACTTACGATAGGCCCGTCCACGGGTGTAGGGTCAAATACTTAGTGGTTTAGTTGGCAGCGGCTCAGGAGCCGACGACGGCAAGCTCCGCAGTCGCCAAGGATGGCGCAGAAACCGATCTTGCTGCCCCGGATTTGTCAATTAAAGCAAGCTGGCTGGCTTTTCGAGTGAGAAAGCACGCGCTTGCCAAGTGTGTCGGTCGAGAGCTGTGTCACAAAAACGCAGCGGCACAATGACAGCAAGGTGACAGCATGGATATGAAGGGATGAACTGTCGGTTTTCGAACCTCCTATGGCGCGCGCCCCCCTCACGCAATTGTCCGTCCAGGCACCGGAGATGAGCTGGGTTATCGCGCACGAGCTCGATCAAACGGTGTCCTGCGCCGGCCGGCGGCCGGAGGTCCGGCCCCACGTGCGCGGCAAATTCATTTTCGTCGGCGACGAAAAATTCTTCATTCGCGGGGTCACCTACGGAACGTTCCGACCAGACGCGAATGGGGACGAATTTCCGGCTCGTGACCGTGTCGAAGGCGATTTTGCCATGATGGTTCAAAACGGCATCAATGCGGTGCGCACGTACACCCCACCCCCGCGCTGGTTGCTCGACGCCGCGCAGCGACGCGGACTGCGCGTGCTCGTTGGTCTGCCGGTCGAACGCTCGGCTGCCTTTTTGGATTACTCGGATTGCGTCTGGTCCATCGAACAAATGGTGCGGGAACAGGTCCGCGCCTGCGCCGGGCATCCGGCCGTGCTCGGTTACGCGTTGGGCAACGAAATCCCATCGTCCATCGTCCGATGGCAGGGCCGTCGCCGGATCGAGCGGTTTCTGGAACACTTGTTTTGCGCCGTCAAAGCGGAGGATCCGGAGGGGCTCGTCACCTACGTCAATTATCCGTCCACCGAATACTTGCAGTTGCCGTTTCTGGATTTTGTCTGCTTCAACGTTTATCTGGAATCGCAAGAACGACTGGAAGCCTACCTGGGCCGCTTGCACACCGTCGCGCACGACCGGCCCCTGGTCATGGCCGAACTCGGTCTGGACAGTCTGCGTCACGGCGAGCCGAAGCAGGCGGCGGTGCTGGACTGGCAGGTGCGCACGGCCTTCGCGGCGGGCTGCGGCGGGCTGTTCGTCTATGCGTGGACCGACCAGTGGTTTCGCGGCGGCGCCGAAGTGCACGATTGGAAATTCGGCCTCACCGACCTCGAGCGCCGCCCCAAGCCCGCCCTCGCCACGGTTCGCGCCGCATTCGCCGAGGTCCCGTTCCCGGCCTCCCTGGGCTGGCCGAAGGTCTCGGTCATCGTCTGCACTCGCAACGGCGCGCGGACTGTCAGGGACACCTTCGAGGGCTTGCGCAAGCTGGAATACCCCGACTTCGAGGTCATTGTGGTGAACGACGGCTCGAGCGACGGCACGGCGCTGCTGGCCCGCCAGTATGGCTTTCCGGTGATCGACACCTCCAGTCGCGGGTTGCGCAGCGCGGCGCCCGGCGAGGAAAACGGCCGCGACTGGGTCATCACCCAGCCCAATCGCGGCCTGGCCAACGCGCGCAATCTCGGTTTGGAAGCGGCCACCGGAAAAATCGTCGCCTACATTGACGATGACGCCTATCCGGACCCCCACTGGTTGAGCTACCTGGTGGCCGCCTTCCTCAATCCGCGTACGAAACAATACGCAGGGGTCGGTGGCCCCAACCTGGCTCCCCCTGGCGACGGCCTCGTTGCCGACTGTGTGGCCCACGCGCCGGGCGGCCCGATTCACGTCCTGCTCACCAACCAAAAGGCCGAGCACATTCCGGGCTGCAACATGGCGTTCCGGAAAGTCGCCCTGAAAATGATCGGCGGATTCGATCCTCAGTTTCACGTCGCTGGGGATGACGTGGATGTCTGTTGGAGCTTGCAGCAAGAAGGTTGGAGCCTGGGTTTCAGCCCTGCGGCGCTGGTGTGGCACCATCGGCGCAATTCGGTGCGCGCGTACTGGAAGCAACAGCGCGGTTACGGCAAGGCCGAAGCGATGCTCGAACGGAAGTGGCCCGAGAAATACAACGCCGCGGGCCATTCGGTCTGGTCGGGACGCATCTACAGCAACGGGTTGACTTACGTGGGCTGGCGGGTGCGGCGCATCTATCACGGCCAATGGGGCACCGCTCCGTATCAGTCGCTCTATGAACCGGCGCCGAACTTGATCGAGTCGCTACCGATGATGCCCGAGTGGTACCTGGTCATCTTCACCTTCGCCGGCCTGTCGCTGCTGGGCTTTTCGTGGCCGCCGCTGCTCTGGACGGTGCCCGGCCTGTTGATTGCCGTCAGCGTGTCGGTGGTGCAGGCAGCCCGTTGTGCCTTGGGCGTTTCGTATCGGACCGCCCCTGCCGACGGGCTCCAGTTGTGGAAACGCCGCGCGCTGACGGCCCTGCTGCACTTGCTCCAACCCCTGGCGCGCTTGTTGGGCCGCCTGCGGCACGGACTGACCTTTTGGCGGCGCCGCGCCGTGACCGGCTTCGCCCTGCCTCGGCCTTGGACGGCGGATATATGGACCCGATCGTCGCGGTCGGTGGAGGAACGGCTCCGAGCGATCGAAAAGGACCTTCGCGAACGGGGCTGGGTGGCGGTGCGCGGCGGGGACTGCGATCACTGGGACCTGGAGGTCAACGGCGGCCTCTTTGGCTGGTCCCGGCTGTTCCTGGGAGTCGAATGCCACGGCAGCGGCCGCCAACTGTTGCGATTTCGCTCCTGGTCCCGGTGCTCGTTGGCCGCCGGCGCCCTGGCCGTCGGCGCCGCCGCCTTGTCGTATTCGGCGGGCCGCGTTGCGGCGTGGACGGCTTGCGCGGTGCTGGGCGCGACCGCGTTGCTGATCGCCGCGCGCATGGTCCTGGAATGCGCAGGAGCCACGGCAGCCTTCTTGACCGTAATCCGAAAAATTGAACGAGATGAAAAAATCGAAACAACCGACCACAACGCCGCGCAACGGCAACCCCACTAATCCGTTGTTCTGGCGGCTCTGGCAGCAGTTGCGGCCTTACTGGATCGCCCTCGCCGCCTTGTTCCTGCTGGGACTGCTGTCGGCGCCGCTGGCGCTGCTCACGCCTTTGCCATTGAAAATCGTCGTGGACAGCGTGCTCGGGCCGCATCCACTCCCCCAGTTCCTGGGCGCGCTGCTGCCCGCCGGCATCGCTCAGTCGCAATCTGCTCTGCTGGCGCTGGCCGCAGGACTCCTCGTGGTGGTGGCATTGGTCGGTCAGGTTCGGGATTTCGCCACCTCATGGCTCGGCGCCTACACCGGCGAAAAACTGCTGCGCGGATTTCGGGCGCAACTGTTCCGTCACGTCCAACGACTCTCGCTGGCCTACCACGACACCCGGGGCACGGCCGATTCCTCTTATCGGATCCAGTACGATGCCACCGCGCTTCAGCGAATCGCCGTCGATGGGATTGTCCCTTTCTTCGGGTCGGCCTGCACGCTCGTGTCCATGTTGTGGGTTACGGCCCATTACAACTGGAAGCTGGCGCTCGTCGGCCTGGCGGTCTCGCCGGGCCTCTTCGTTGTGTCCGGCGCGTATCGCCGCCGACTGCGCCGCCAATCGCGCGAAGTCAGACACATTGAGGGTGCCGCGTTGTCGGTGGTGCACGAAGTCCTGGGCGCAGCACGCGTCGTCAAGGCCTTCGGACAGGAGGAGCGCGAGGGCCAACGCTTTGCCGAACGCTCCGACGCCGGGTTGAGGGCGCGCCTGAGAATGGTCTCGCTCGAGGGCGCGTTCAGTCTGTGGATGGCCGGGATCACGGCCGCGGGCATGGCAGCCGTGCTCTACCTCGGCGTGAGCGACGTCCGGTCGGGGGTCTTGACGTTGGGCGAATTGCTGCTGGTCCTGGGCTACCTGGGGCAGATTTACAATCCGCTCAAGACTCTGGGCAAAAAGTTGTCGAGCATGCAGTCCCATCTGGCCAGTGCGGAGCGGGCTTTCGAACTGCTCGACGAATCGCCCGATGTGGCCGAGCGCCCTCACGCGCGGTCCCTGGGGCGGGCGCGCGGCGCCCTGGCCTTCCGGGATGTCTCGTTCGCCTACGATCAGGAACGCCCGGTGCTGCGCGGCGTCTCGTTTGAACTTGAACCAGGCCGGTGTCTTGGAATGGCCGGCGCCACGGGGGCAGGGAAGACGACACTGGTAAACCTGCTCACGCGTTTCTACGATCCGACGGCAGGCGCCATCCTGCTGGATGGGGTGGACCTGCGCGATTACAAGCTGGCGGACTTGCGCCATCAGTTCGCCATCGTGCTGCAAGAGCCGGTGCTCTTCTCCACGAGCCTCGCCGAGAACATCGCCTACGCCCGCCCGCGCGCCGCCCACAGCGAGATTGTCGCCGCAGCCAAAGCCGCCGACGCGCACGAGTTCATCATGCGCCTGCCGCGCGGTTACGAGACGCTGGCCGGCGAGCGCGGCATGAAGCTTTCCGGCGGCGAACGCCAGCGGCTCTCCCTGGCGCGCGCCTTTCTGAAGGACGCGCCCATTCTCATCCTCGACGAGCCGACCAGCTCGGTGGACGTGAAGACCGAAGCGGCCATTGTGGAAGCCATGGCGCGGCTCATGCGCGGGCGGACCACGATCATCATCGCGCATCGCTCGAGCACTTTGACCCACTGCGACCACATCTTGAAACTCGATGACGGGCGCGTCGTGAGTCTGGAGCCGTCCACGCCCGTTGCCGGACCTGACGGGCCGGGTCTCCGCCCCGCCGAGTCAAGCTTAACCACCCTCACGGCCCATGTCTGACTCGACGCTCACCGAAGCCATCCCCCGCTGCCTGCTCGACCATCGGGCGGTGCAGGCCTGGAGTCGACTCCAGCCCGAGCGGGTCGAGCCGACGGGCCTGGAACTCTTGAAACGCAAATTCAAGACTGCGGTCTACCGCATGGCTGGAGTCGGACCCGCCGGCGCCGGGGTGATCGCCAAACGTTGCCGGGCCGTCACTGCGACGGTCGAGCGGATGATTTACGAGAAGTTTCTGGCGCAACTGACGTTGCCGGCGCTGCGCCTTTATGGATTCGTGCCCGAGCCGGACGGTGAGTTCTGCTGGCTGTTTCTGGAAGACGCAGGGACGGACCGCTACGCGCCCTCGAGCCAGGCCCATCGGGCCCTGGTGGGTCGTTGGCTGGGCGCCGTCCATGGGACCGCCTTCTCCGAGGAGTGGACGCAAACGTTACCCCAGCGTGGAGCCGGCTATTACCTGGGCCTGGTGCGCCGGGCGCGCGCCGAATTGACTGCCCTCGCGCAGCATGACGTCCTGGTCGCCGAGGACCTGGCCCTGTTGCAGAAGTTGGCGTCGCAATGTGAGGGCATCGAAGCCCACTGGGAAGAAGCTGAGCGCTGTTTTGAGGAATCTCCGCACGGGCTCGTGCACGGGGATTTGGTCATCAAGAACCTGCGCGTCCGAAACGGAGCGAACCCTCCGGCGTTGTTGATCTTCGACTGGGAAATGGCCGGATGGGGAGTGCCGGCGACCGACCTGGCTCAGTCCGTCGGCCGAGTGGCCAGCCCGGATCTGGAGGCTTATTGCGAGGCGCTCCGGCAGGCACAGCCGCAATGCGGAGTCCGGCACGTCCAACGGCTGGCCCACTTCGGCACGCTGCTGCGAGTCATTGACAAGATACTCTGGGAGACAATCGACCCGGGCGGCGAGACCTACGAGTTTCTGCTCAAGCCGCTGATGATCTTGCGCCGGTATGAGCCGCAACTGGCGGCTGCCCTGCGCCTGCTCGACTGGGGGGAGCATGATTGAAGGATTGAACACGCTCCTTGCTGGCCGTGAGCTGCCGGGCCTGACCGAACTGCGCGGGCTGCTGGAAGAATTGCTCGGAGGACGCGAGTCGTCCGGCCGCCTGCTCGAACAGCAAACACTCCAGCCCCGTGAGACGCGCGTCTTCCGGCTGCGCTTCGTTATCAACGGCCAGACGCGCAACGTGATTATCAAGCACCTGAAACCGGAGATTGCCCGCCGCAATGAATTGGTCGCCAAGCGGTGGCTGCCGGCCATCGGGCTGGGCAACGGCGGTGTTCCTCTGCTGGGCAGTGTCGCCGAACGCAGTGGCCGGTGCGTCTGGCACGTTTATGAGGACCTGGGCCCGCACGAACTCGATCCCCACGCGCTGGACCGCGAGCACGTCAGCGTCGCAGTCGAACTGATCGCCCGGATGCACACGCAGTTCGCGGGACACGCCTTGCTGGGTGAAGTCCGGCTGCACGGCGGCGATTTGGGAATTCACTTTTACGAATCGAACGTCCGCGACGCTATCTACGCATTGGAGGCGTGGCGGCCCGACGCGCCGCAAAAGGGTTTGCGCGACCGGCTGCTGGAGCGGCTCTACAATCTGCGCGATCACCTGCCGCGTCGCGCGCACGCCATGGTCACGTGGGGCGGGCCGGAAACGTTGCTGCACGGCGACCTGTGGGCCATCAACGTGTTTGTCATTCCCACCGCCGGCGGCTTGCGCGCGCGGCTCATCGATTGGGATCACGCGGCGGTCGGCCCGCCCACCTACGATCTGTCCACGTTCCTGCTGCGCTTTCCGTCGGAGCATCGGGAGTGGGTGCTCGAGTTGTATCGCCAAGCCGTGGCGCCAGCGGGCTGGCGGCTGCCGGCCGTGCAAGTCTTGAATTCGCTGTTCGAGACGCACGAATACGCCCGCTTCGCCAACCGGATCATCTGGCCGGCGATCGCGCTGGCGCAGGACCGCGCCGAGTGGGGAATCGAAGCGCTGGCGGAGATCGAACAATGGTTCGAGGAATTCGGGCCGGTATTGCCCGTCGCTTCGGAGGTACTCGCCTAGAGAGAAGCGATTATGCCGACCATCGTCATTGCCCCGTACAATGTGGCGACCTTCCCCGAAGGCGGCGGACATTTCTGGGTGTATTTGCAGTACGTGCTTGGGTTGCGCCAGCTCGGTTGCGAGGTTTACTGGCTGGAAGCGTTTCGCAGCAAAGGCCGCGCGGAACGGGAAGCCGCCGCGCTGGCCACTTTCCGCGCTCGGATGCGGCAGCATGGGCTGGACGCGAAAACCATCCTCTACGTCACTCACAGCAAAGAACCCTCGCCTGATGCGCCAACGGAGTACCTCGACATGGACCGCGACGAGGCCGAGGCCGTCTTTGCGCGAGCGGACTTGTTGTTGAATTTCCATTACGGCATCAGCCCGGGTTTGCTCGCGCAGTTTCGCCGAACCGCGTTGGTGGACATTGATCCCGGGCTGTTGCAATTCTGGGTCAGCCGCGAACAAGTGTGCGTGCCGCGTCACGATTTCTATTTCACCACCGGCGAGACCGTGGGCGCAATTGGAAGCAAGATTCCGGACTGCGGGTTGGAATGGATCCACATCCGGCCGCCGGTTTGCCTGGAGCGCTGGCCGTTGGAGTTCGATCCAAGCTGCAAGGCCTTTACGACCGTTTCCGCTTGGGACGCGTCCGACTGGATCGTAGACGACGTTGAGAATTTCGAAAACACGAAACGGGTGGCCTTCCTGGAATTTGCCGACCTGCCGCGGCTGACCCGGCAGCCGCTGGAACTGGCGCTGTTTCTCCGCTGGGAGCGCGACCTGGATGAAAAGGAAGACTTGGAGCGACGCGGCTGGCGTATCCGACATTCGCGCGAAGTGGCCGCCACGCCGGAGGCTTATCAGGCTTACATCCAGCAGTCGCGCGGCGAGTTCAGTTGCGCCAAGCGTTCGTGCATCAAGTTTCAGAACGGCTGGGTCAGCGACCGCACGTTGTGCTACCTGGCGAGCGGCAAACCCGTCGTCGTCCAGGACACCGGACCCAGCTCCGTACTGCCCAATGGCCAGGGGGTGTTTCGTTTCACCACGGCCCAACAAGCGGCGGAGGCTTTCAAGACGATCAACGCGGATTACGAACGGCACTGTCACGCGGCACGCAAACTGGCCGAAACTCATTTCGACGCCAAACAGGTTGTGGCAAAAATCCTGAGCCACGCGCTCCACAAGACTGAAGCGGCGGCAACAAGCACACGGCTCGAATCGCCAGGCGCACTGGCGTGGGCGCTCCAGCGGACCTCGCCCGCACTCCGGAGGCACGACGCGTTATGATCGACCTCAGCCGCAACCGGGCAGAGCTTCTCGCGGAAATCGAGGCGCCGCTTTCAGCGGGCGAATATCTGAGCGACATCACTGACCCGCGCTTCGCGACCGCGGACGTCCGCGCGCGTGTTCAGGGCTGCGCGAAGAGGGATCTTTTCCCGCTCTTGAAAGTCGTGCTCTCGGAACGGTTCGCGGATGTGCCGCGACCGGAACTGATGCGAGACTTGCTCATCCCGCTAAGGAACGCTCTTGGCAATGCTTACAAACACGGCAACGATCACGATCCGGCCAAGGCCGTATCCGTGGAGGTCACGCTCACGCGAATGGGCGCGCTCATTGCGATCAGTGACGAGGGCTCCGGGTTCGACGTGGCACTGACGTTGCGGCGCTTCCAGGAGCAGAACGGCTATTTCGCGAACCGCGGGGCCGGCTTCCGCAACCTGCAAGAGGCCGGTTCGACCGTCAGCTACGAAAATGGCGGTCGCACGGTTCTGCTGTGCTTTCGGCCCGCGATGCGGGGCCAAGACAACGCGTTGTCGGCCTCTCCGGCTTTCTCGAAAGTCCTGGATGCCGGATGGCTGCAGACCTTTCTCTCAGCCCAACTGCCAGAATTCGCCAGCCGCCGGGCCAAGCTCGAGTCCTGCCGGGTTTACGCAACACGCGGGCGTGCCGGCGACGACTGCGGGCACCGCTGCGTTTTGCGAGTCAGCGGCCCTGACGGACAAGCGCCGGCGACGCGGGTTCTCACGGCGCGGCTGCACGCCACGGAAGCGGCGGCGGAGGACGACTTCGAGTTCGCCACCAGACTCAGCGATTCCAGGGTCACCAAGCGCCTGGCGATTCCGCCTCCGGTGACGCGGCCTGCCGAAGAGCCGCGCCTTGTCCTCTACGACTTCGACCCGTGGGTAAACCTTTGGGAGTACCAGACGCAGCGACGCAGCCTCAAGTCCCTGCACCACGCCGCGGAACGGGCCGGAGAGGCCTTGGCGGGTTTGCACCGAAGCCAGATCGCCTTTGGCGGCAACGAAACGGACCTCACTGAAGACGGGTTCAAGTCGATGGTCTCGCACACCAGGACAACGCTGCAATCGCTGCCCGGTGGATCGGACCTTGCGGGTTGCTTTCTCGACTGCGTCAAGCGAATCGAGAACGCGGCCCCCCGCAGAAAGCCGCGCATTTTGGCTCCGATTC
>DASTLJ010000408.1:0-5655 GCA_035715125.1 Verrucomicrobiia bacterium | reverse complement strand
AACTGACGTTGACAACGAAGAAGTCGGCGAAGGGCCAAAGCGCGCGGAAGGAATTCGCGTAGTCCTCGGCAGCCTGATCGAGCGGCGTGATCTTCGATTTGCCGAGATTGATGCCGACGGGGTGGCTGGGCCAGCGGCCGGCTGCGCGCCATTGCTCCAGCTTCAGGGCGAGGGCTTCGGCGCCCGGATTGTTGAAGCCCATTCGGTTCACGAGCGCCCCGTCCGCCACGGCGCGAAACAGGCGGGGCGCCGGATTGCCCGGCTGCGCGTGCCAGGTCACGCCGCCCAGTTCGCTAAAGCCGAACCCAAGCGCCTCCCAGGCCGGCACCGCCGCGGCGTGCTTGTCCATTCCGGCGGCAAGGCCAACGGGGTTCGGGAAATGCAATCCGAAGACCTCGACTGGCAAGCCCGGTGCGCTGTACGCCGCATTCAGCGCCTCGCAACAGACTTCACGCCGGCTGATTTGTTCCAGCGCGCGCAGGGTGAAATTGTGGACCTCCTCCGAGTCCCGCGCGAAGAGCGCCGGACGCACGACGGCTCGGTAGAACCAACTCATGGGCGCCAGCGTAGCCGCCGGATGCAGGCATTGGAATCCGGAACGCCCGCCAGGGCCCGTGAGTGGAGTAGCTGCGACCTCGACGGCCTGTGTGAAAACTCCGAAATGGTATTGTGGTAAAGCGAAAACGCGGTCGTCAGGCCCCTCGCGGTTCGGAAAAGACGCGTCGTATTGAAAATCAAGAAGCCGATTTTTCGACAGCTTTCCGCGATTGGGAGTTTTCGCACAAGCTATCCAATCCGCAGAGGATGAAGAACGGAAATGCGTTCAGGTGGGCGCATCTTGACGCTGTTGGGGGCGCCACGCCCGCTTGCTCCCTCTCCTCCCTCCGAGGGAGGAGAGGGCTGGGGAGAGGAGGGCCGTAGCGAAGAAAGATTCCCTGGACCTACAATCGCCTCCGCCCGGCGCGAGGCTGGAAAATTGCGGGGCACGGGCGCGTTGTCCCGCCCTTACAGGGCGGAGGGGATTCGGGGCACGCTGCCTGAAGCTGCGGCGCTGCGCGCCTCCACCCCAGGCTGTAATATCACGGGCTTTCAGCCCGCAGACTCAGGGCCGAAGGCCTGTCATGTTATAGCCTGGGCTGGAGCGAGCGCAGCGAGCGGAGGCCCAGGTAACTCCCAGCGCAATGCTCCTTCGCCCTGTAAGGGCGCAACGGGACGGTGGTTTCGCCCTTACAGGGCGGAGGGGGATTTGAGGCGCGTGACCTGGGGCTGCGGCGCTGAGCGCCTCCACCCCAGGCTGTAATATCACGGGCTTTCAGCCCGCCGCGGAATCGCCCGCCGCTCCAGCGGCGAAGTAATCCAATGAATCCTCCAGCAAGGTGTGCCGAGGTGAAACTTTGCTCGCGTTAAATCGCCAATTCTGGTAGGCCACGTCGCTTGCCATGAAATTCAGCCATCTCTCTTGCTTGCGTTACTTCTGGTCTTTCGTCGTTACGTTCATCCTTGCCACAATTGCGGCGACTGGATTTTCCGCAGGAGTGACTATCATCACGCACGGTCACACGGGAAACGTAGAGGGATGGGTAACCGGAATGGCGGATTCTGTTCCTTACTATCCCTTTTTTCCTGGCACGAACGTCATTTGTTACGAAATGCGTGTGACGGATAACGGGGCGTTCGTGGTTACTCCAACGCGCCTGAGCGGAGCGCCTCTTGCTGCCGACCCCCATGCTGAGATTCTCATCAAACTGGACTGGAGTGCCGAGGCCGGACTCCTCAGCCAATACGAGACGGAGGAGATCGCCACAGCCGTCGTGCCTCATCTTTTGCGAACCAACTTCATTGCGGAATTGGTAGGGCATGCCCTAGCGGAATTACCTCTGCATCTGATAGGACACAGCCGGGGCGGCTCCCTCATTTGCGCCTTGAGCCGTCAGCTCGGCACGAATGGCGTGTGGGTCGATCAGATGTCGACACTCGATCCGCATCCAGTGAACAACGACGGCAATATCGATCTGGCACTTCCATTCGTCGTGGACGCACCGCTTCGCATCTACAACACCGTGCTTTTCGCCGACAATTACTACCAAGAGTTTGATGGCTACCCTCACGGGCAGTTCGTGCCAAGCAGCTACAATCGGGAGTTCCTGACTTTGCCGAATGGTTATGGGAGCGCACATTCCGACACTCACTTGTGGTACCACGCGACGATCGATCTCTACGACCCGGCTTGGGATTACGAGGCATACCTTTATGCCGCTGACCGCGACGTCTGGTACACCGCGTACGAACTCAGCGGAGTCCGCGCCGGCTACTACTACAGTCGTGTGGCCGGTGGTAATCGCTTGAGCTTGGACCGACCGGCTGGTGGCACCACCGACTACATCCGCTTCGGCTATAACCAATACTGGGATTTGGGTGCTGGCCTGTCGGTCAACCGGACGCCTCTACCAGCCAATAACGGCAACTGGCCAAACCTGATCAAACTCAATCGCGCCGGCACAAACGAGGTCGCATACGGACAGGTCGGCGCGGTCAACCTCTTCTTTCAGTGGGCGCGGCCCGCCACGAGCAACGCGAACATTAGCATCTACCTCGATAACGATCTAAATCCCTTCAACGGCAACGACAGACTCGTGCGGCAGATAACTGCCACAGGCACCACCTCGAGCAGCGTCAGTTCGGGAACGGTGACATTCACCGTCACCAGCGCGAACTCATCACCCGGCGTTCACTCCATCTATGCGAAGGTCACGGGCGGCGGACGCACGCGGTATCTCTACGCCCCTGAATCGTTGACGGTTGTTTCGAGCTTCCAACCGCCGCGTCTAGGCATAGCGCGCGTAAGCAGCAATCAAGTAAGGGTGGATGTCACCGGCATCGTCGGCCAGCGGGTTGCCCTGCAAAGCTCATCCAATCTTCAGAGTTGGGCGTCCATCACAACGAATTGGCTGACCTCAAGCGTTTGGAGTTACTTTGACAACTCGACCGGGAATCCGCGCAAGTTCTACCGTGCCGTCTTGCCATAGAGGGAACGTACGCCCTCGCCCCCGCCCTCTCCGCCAAGAGAGGGAATCACGTCGGCCGCTCTCGGCGAATCGTTCGCATGTGCTCGTCGCACAATTTCAGGGCCGAAGGCCTGTGATGTTACAGCCTGGGCTGGAGCGAGCACCGCGAGCGCAGGCCCAGGAGACGGCCCGCGCACTCTTCCCTCGCCCTGTAAGGGCACAACGGCACTGTGGTTCGGCCCTTACAGGGCGGTGGGAATGTTGGGGCAGGCGACCTGGGGCTGCGGCGCTGCGCGCCTCCACCCCAGGCTGTAACATCACGGGCTTTCAGCCCGCCCGATCTATACGACCGTCGGAGAAGTGGAGACTGGACGCCCCTGCGTGCTTGACCTAATGTGCGGCCTGTGCCGAACGCACCCAAGAGCGCGGGCGCGGCCAGTGCCGCCAAAGAAGTGCCATTCGAAGAGGCGCTGAAAAAGCTGGAGTCCATCGTCGAACAGATGGAGTCCGGCGAACTGCCGTTGGAGACGATGACGGCGCGCTTCGAGGAAGGCGTGCGCCTCGTGAAGACCTGCCAGAAGCGGCTGGAAGAGGCCGAGGTCAAAATCAGCAAGCTGGAGAAGGACGCGGGCGGCGCCCCCACGCTCAAGCCCGCGGACGAGTTGCTCAACGACGATGAATAAACCTATGAGCCGTTTCCTCGACATGGTGGACAGCCCGGAACACGTCCGGAAACTGACGATGGAGCAGAAGCTCCAGTTCGCGCAGGAAATCCGCCACGAGTTGATCACCAAGCTGGCCCAGAATGGCGGGCACCTGGGCCCGAACCTCGGCGTGGTCGAGCTGACCCTCGCGTTGCACAGCGTCTTCACGACGCCGAAGGACAAGTTCGTCTGGGACGTGAGCCACCAGAGCTACGTCCACAAGCTGCTCACGGGCCGCAAAGACCGCTTCCACACCATCCGCGCCACAGACGGGTTGAACGGCTTCGCGCTGCGCACGGAGAGCGAGCACGATTGCTACGGCGCCGGCCACGCGGGCACCGCCCTCTCGGCGGCGCTGGGCATGTGCGCGGCGCGCGACCAGCGCAAGAGCGACGAGCACGTCGTCTGCATCTTCGGCGACGCCGCGTTGACCAACGGCATTTCCTACGAGGCGCTGAACAACATTTGCCACACGACAAAGAAGTTCATCGGCATCCTCAACGACAACGAGTGGAGCATCGCCAAGAACGTCGGCGCCATTGCCGGTTACCTGCACAAGCTGATCACCAATCGGAGCTTCAACCGGCTGCACAAGGACCTCGAGCGCTGGCTGCGCAAGGTGCCGAAAGGCGAGCTGGCCATCGCCCTCGGGCACAAGGCCGAGGAGGCCATCAAGGGCGCGGTCACCGATTTCGCGCTGACGCAAAGCCCGAGCACCATCGATGTGGACGGCCGCGGCGGCTTCGGCAGCAGTGTAGTGTTCGAGGAATTCGGGCTGCGGTATCTCGGGCCGATTGACGGGCACAACCTGCCCCTGCTCGTCGAAACGCTGGAGTTCGCCAAGACCTGCGACACGCCGATCGTCATTCACATCCTGACCAAGAAGGGCAAGGGCTTCGAGGCCGCGTTGAACAGCCCGGAAAAATTCCACGGCCTCGGGCCATACGACGCGGCGACCGGCGCGACCCTCCCCGCCAAGGCCGGCGCGCCGCCCAATTACCAGGACGCCTTCGGCGCGGCAATGGTGCGGCTGTGCAGGAAGGACTCGTCGGTCGTCGGCATCACGGCGGCGATGCCCAGCGGCACCGGCCTCAAAGCGCTGGAAAAGGCGATGCCCGAACGTTACTACGACGTCGGCATCGCCGAGGAGCACGCGGTCATCTTCGCCGCCGGCATGGCAACGATGGGTTACCGCCCCGTGTGCGCGATTTACTCGACGTTTCTCCAGCGCGCCTACGATCCCATCCATCACGACGTCTGCCTGCAGGACCTGCCGGTGATTTTCTGCATGGACCGCGCGGGCCTGAGCGCCAACGACGGGCCGACCCACCACGGCTTGTTCGACATCGCCTACCTGCGCTGCCTGCCCAACGTCATCGCTATGGCGCCCAAGGACGAGGACGAGCTGGCGGACATGATGTTCACCGCCACCCACCAGAAACACCCGTGCTTCATCCGCTACCCTCGCGGGGCCGCCGAGGGCGTGCCGGTCAAGGACCAGGCGGCGCTGCTGGAAATCGGCAAGGCGGAGGTGCTCCAGGATTTCTCGAATAACCGCGGCCACAAGGTCGCCTTCTTCCCGTTGGGCAACATGCAAAAGATCGCCCGGAAAGCCGCCGAGACGCTTGCGGCGGAGGGATTCGATTGCGCGATCGTCAATCCGCGCTTTACCAAGCCGCTGGACGAGGCGACGACCGCCCGGTTCGGCAGCCTCGCCGAAGTGGTCGTGACGCTCGAGGACCACGCGCTGATGGGCGGCTACGGCAGCACGGTGCTCGAGCTGTTCAGCGAGAAACGCATTCACGTTCCGGTGGTGCGCATCGGCTGGCCCGATACGTTCATAGAGCACGCCTCGAGTGTGGATTACCTCCGGCAGAAACACGGACTGACCGCCGAGAACGCGGTGGCGAAGGTGAAGGCGCAGTTCAACGCGGCGCCCGCCGCCA
>DASTLJ010000407.1:0-5534 GCA_035715125.1 Verrucomicrobiia bacterium | reverse complement strand
ATTAAGGTTCATTACGGAAGTTCGGGAAATCGCTACGACGCGAAGATATCAGAACTCGGCGCCTCACCGAGCGAGGCTGTTCAGTCGCGTAGCGACCGAACGATGGTAGCCGTGGGCTTCGTATCTGTTTAGCGGCGCTCCCCGCATGGAGTCCCGGCTTTAGCCGGCAGCGCGACCGAAGTTATGGCGGGCTGGTTCTGGCCGGATGCCCAACCGGCTAAAGCCGGGACTCCATGCCTTCAGCGCCGCAGGCACGCTAAACACACACTGGGCTGAAGCCCACGGCTACCCTCACGAGGTCGCTCCGCGACTGACCGTAGTACGCATCCACGAAGCCCGAGAAGTACGCGGATCAACCCCTTCAACCAACGTCCGCGCGTCTCGGCCGGTCGGCCGGAGCATGACATTTTCGCCATGTAATCGCGCTTTACTATTCGGGAACGGACGCCTAGCATGCTGAAGTTAGTTTGTTTCGGTTCGTCTGTTGAATATGAATACGACATTGTTAGCCTGGCTAGGCTGGCCTGAAATCATCGGAATCCTCGTCATCGTGTTGGTGCTCTTCGGAGCGAAGAGAGTGCCTGAGCTCATGCGCGGCATGGGCCATGGCATCAAGGAATTCAAGAAAGCCACACGCGAGGTGCAGGACGAAGTGCAGCGCGCGATCGAAGAAGAGCCTCCGCCTCCCGAGCCTCCGCCTCCGGCTCCGCGCAAGCCCGCTTCGGCCCCGGATTCCAGCGAAGCCGCCGTTCCCAAAGCCTGACGCTTCCACCGACTCGTCCCGGCCATGGCATCTGAACAGGAGGGTTTGCCTCCTGATGTAGAAACTTACCCGGAGGAAGACGGGGGAGGTCCCGTCAAAACCTTCCTTGAGCACCTCGAGGACCTGCGGTGGATGCTCATCAAATGCGTCGCCACGGTGTTCGTGGCCATGCTGATTTGTATGATTGGGGGCAATTACCTCGTCAAGATCCTCACCTGGCCGCTGACCGAGGCGGAACAGCTCGGGCTGGGCCGGGATCCTTCGATCGTCGTCCACTTCGGAACAAACGTTATCACACGTGTGCCGACGAACGACCTGCCTGCCGGCTTGTGGGGGACGAATCGACCGGGCTCCTTGCAAATCATGCTCAAGCCGACGGGCAGCAACTACCTCGTGGAAGTCGAACCAGATCCAGTGCCCTGGAAGCCGCCCTCGCGCGGCATCGTGAATCTCGTCGCCCTCGGGCCGCTGAGCGCCATTCTTGTGGCGATGAAGCTGGCGCTTTACGGCGGCCTCATCCTGTCGGCGCCCTTTCTGCTCTACTTCATCGGGCAGTTCGTGCTTCCCGCCCTCAAGCTAAGAGAGAAGAAATTATTGTACCAGATCGTTTCCTTCGGCAGCGCGCTGTTTTTCATGGGAGTGACGTTTTGTTACTTCGTCATCATGGCCGTGGCGCTCAGCGCCACCGTGCAGTTCTCCGAATGGCTGGGATTCGGATCGAGCGACTGGCGCGCCGAGGACTACATCAGTTTCGCGTGCAAATTCATGCTGGGCATGGGGCTGGCGTTCGAGCTGCCGGTCGTGATTCTTACCATCGTGAAGATTGGCCTGCTCGACTACGTGAAGCTGCGCAAGTTCCGATCCTACTGGATCGTCGTGTCGCTGGTCGTCTCCGCCTTCATCACCCCGTCGGGCGATCCCGTCACGATGGTCCTTTTCGCAATGCCGCTCTGGGTGCTTTACGAGATCAGCGTGCTGATCGCCCTCTACTGGGACCGGCGTGACCGCAAACGCGAGGAAGCTGAGCGACAACGCGAGCAAGCCGCGCGGCGTCCTGACAGCGGCGGGGCGCAGCCGCGGGGGTGAGTTGCGTGGCGCGTGATGCGTGGTGCGTGATGCGTGGTGCGTGATGCGTGGTGCGTGATGCGTGATGCGTGGCGCGTGACGGGCGTTGCCCCAATCGAAAGCCTGTGGCATCGCCTTATCCGTCGTACCTTCCGCCACACAACCCGGAACTCGGAACCCAGAACTCGGAACAGGCCTCACGCACCACGCCTCACGCACCACGCCTCACGTCCCGCCGCAAATCACGCTTTACACCCTCCCGTTTCCCGCTACCCTCTCCCCAACAACAATCCTCTATGCGCATCGCTGTTCTTCTTTCCGCCGCCGGCGTTTTGGCGCTGGTTGCCGGTTGCGCCGGCCCCGAAGCCAAGCTGGGCCGGGGCCTCAACAACACTTTCGAGTTCGTCCGCATGGGCGAGATTCGCCGCGCGATGGAACAAACCGCCGCCTGGGACGGCCCCGAAACCGTGCCGACCACGGGCTTCCTCCGCGGACTGAACCGCAGCTTCGCCCGCACCGGCATCGGCCTCTACGAAGTGTTCACGTTCCCGATTCCGCCCTACGACCCGAAACTCGTGCCAAAGTACCGCATGTATCCGGACCCTTCCCTTACGACCGTTGGCAACAAAACGTGGGGCGGACTGCGCCTTCCGGAGAACAAGGTGTCTCCCGCCAGCTACAAGCCAGGCGTCGGCACGGACTCGATGTTTGAGCCTGACTCGACCCTGGGCTTCAGCAGCGGGGAGGCTTTCCCGATTGTGCCCGGCAGTCGCTTCCGCACCTTCAAGCCGTAAGCGCCGGATCGCGCTCCGCCGGGTTGGCTGGGAGACACATTCGCGCCGGTGCCGCGCATGTGTTAAGCGTAGCCGCGACCGTGAGGTCGCCGGACGGAGGCGTTGGGCATCGGGCTTTGGGATCGACTTCGTTCCCGTCTGGGCATCCAGCCCGCGACTACGCTGATAGGATACCGCGCCGCGCGCCGGCGCCAGTTCATGCTCGCAGACCTCGAAAAGAAATCCCCCTGCAAGGTCAATCTCCTGCTGAACATCCTTGGCCCGCGGCCCGACGGCTTTCACGAACTGGAAACCATCCTACAACCCGTAAAGCTTTACGACACGCTCCGCTTTACGCGGCTAGGGCAGACGCTCGAGTTGTCGTGCAGCGATCCATCGCTCCCGACGGATTCCAGAAACCTCGTCCATCGCGCCGCGACCGCCTTCCTGGAGGCCGCCGGCGCGCGCGAAGGTGTTCGAATTTACCTGGAAAAGAAGATTCCACAGGCTGCGGGACTGGGTGGAGGCAGCGGCAACGCCGCCACGACTCTGCTCGGTCTGAATGAGCTGTTCGGCTTGCCCCTTTCCGCCGGGCAACTCCACGACCTTGCCGCCCGGCTTGGCTCGGATGTCCCGTTTTTCCTTCAGAACCAGCCGGCGCTGGCGACGGGACGAGGCGAGCACATCGAGCCGCTGGCGCCGTTCCCCGCATTGGCTGGCGCCATGTTCCTGCTCATCCATCCCGGTTTTGGCATCAGCACGGCGTGGGCTTACAAGCAGCTCGTCCGCTTCCCCGCGGCGCTCAACGGCCAGCCGGGCCGGGCGCGAAAACTCATCGATCTCCTCCTTGGCGCCGATCTCGCCGCGGCCGGGCGCGAGTTCTACAACACCCTCGAGGCGCCCGCGCTGGAAAAATTCCCGCTGCTCGCGCTCTTTCAGGAATTCCTTCGCGCGCAGGGGGTGCCCGCGACCCTGATGTCCGGAAGTGGCTCGACCACGTTTACGATCGTCCGCACGGAAACCGAGGCCCGCAAATTGGAGAGCCAGATTCAGGCCAAATTCGGCCCTTGCTGGACTGCGGTCGTGCCGGTCTAAACGGAGCAGTCCCCTCAAGAAATTCTCTGGGCGGCCGAAGCATCTGTAGTGAAATCGCAGATGCCACGGCCGGGCTCCGGTCGGGTCGCACCCCCCGTTGCGCCCCGATTCTCCCAATTCCTTAGAGAAGCACCGGGTGCCTTGCGACCGGCTGACGCCGGGATGGCGGCCATCCGGCGCAAAAGGCGCAAATCGATTCAATTCTGGCGGCTCTTGAACCTTTTTCCCCTGCTCGCTTCCGCGCTTTTGGTCACGGGCCAGACTGCACCACCGGCCCGGCTCGCGCCCCGTTTCGCAAGCCTGGCCATCGCGGAGGCGCCATGCCGGTAACTGATTTCGAGTCCCTGCTCAAGCAGACCGTCGGGCTCGACCCTACGGCGCTGGGCCGCGCGGTGATTGAACGGGCCGTGAGCGATCGCATCGCCGCCAGCGGCCTCCACCAGTGGCGCGATTACCTCGAACACGCCCGCTCCACCGAGGACGAACTCCAGGCGCTCCTGGACGCCGTGGTGCTCCCCGAGAACTGGTTTTTCCGCGACCGCGTCGCCTTCGAGTCGCTCGGCCGGCTGGCTGTCCAATGCTGGCTCACCGCTTCGCATGGCGACTATCTCCGCTTGCTCAGCGTCGGCTGTGGCAGCGGCGAAGAGCCTTATTCGATGACGATGGAATTGCTCGACGCCGGCTTTCCCGCCGAGCGCATCCGAATCGATGCCATCGACATCAGCAGCCAGGCGCTGGCCCGGGCCCGCCAGGCCGTCTACGGCAAGGAATCGTTTCGGGGCAACGACCTCCGCTTCAGCGAACGCTACTTCATCACCGGCGCTGAGGGATTCAAGCTCGACGCCAAAGTCCGCCAGGCGGTCAACTTTTTCCGTGGCAACGTCCTGGCCGACACGTTCCTGTCCGGCCGAGGCGACTACGACTTCATCTTTTGCCGGAATCTCCTGTTCTACTTCGACAGGGCAACCCAGGCGCGGGTGACTAGCACGCTGCACGAGGCACTCGGGAAAAACGGCGTGGCTTTCGTCAGCTCCAGCGAGGCCGAGTTGCTCACCAAACCGAGCTTCGTGCCCGTCGAGATTCCCGGCGCGAACGCCTTCCTCAAGGCCGGCAAGAATCAGGTCCGCTCGGCGACCCAGACCGCCCGAACGCTGCGCACCCAGGTGATGGCGCCGCCCACGGATAAACCCGGCAAGGCTCCCAAGCCCCAAATCCGCTCCGCGCTCGACCTGGCCATGCGGCTGGCCGAGCGGGGCCAGTGGGCCGACGTGCGGCGCCTCTGTGAAGCCTACGTGCGCGACCATGGCGAATCCGCCCAGGCCTTGTACCTCCTTGGGCGCGCCCGCGACGTGGAGGGCGAGCTCGAGGCCGCCCGAGGCTTTTACGGCCGCGCCATCGAACTGCATCCGGAGCATACCCTCGCGACCCTCCGGCTCGCGCAACTGCCGGAGCCCAAACCCGACGGCAAGGCGGGCCCGCCGTTGCAAAGCCGCACGCCCCAATCCAAGGGCAAGCTGAAACCTTAAGCAGCTACGGGCTGGCCGGAGTGACGAGCCGATAGAAGCGCGAAGCTTCGGAATTCGTGTGAATGACGGTCGCCGTGAAAGTGGTCGAGGAGGCCGGAACCGTCGCGAGGGGCTGCCAGCTTCCGGCTGAAAGTGTTGGGCGGGTTTGCACCGCGTAGGAGCGGTTCGAAATTGCCAGGAATTCCAACACCACGACGCCGTTGTCGAGCGAGATGGAACTCACCTTAAGTAAACTCGCCGGGTCATTGGGATGCGTGCCGGCGAGGTACTCCTGCAGATTGGTCTGGCCGTCCCCGTCGGGATCGTCGCCGG
>DASTLJ010000406.1:0-18293 GCA_035715125.1 Verrucomicrobiia bacterium | reverse complement strand
CCCTGCGCTCTGAAATTCGCCTGACTGCCGCCGAGGCCCAACATCGGCTGACCGACTTCGCGAAGGAACTCGATGACCGCCGCGGCACCGATACCGCCTCGTACGTCGCCGCCCTGAGGCAGATCGACACGCAGCGCCGCGCCGAAATTGCCCGCCTGCGCCGTGACCTTGGCACAGTGGCCATCTACGCCGACGCCCGGTTGTCCGGCGCTGAGGAGCAGCTTTATCAACTCAACGGTTACACGCCGCCCGCCGATCCCGATCCCGATGACGAATAACCCTTAGCCCGACACTCCATGAAAACGATTCTCGCCCTTCTTATTGTTACCAGCCTGACATCGGCACGCGCGCAACAGGAGCCGCCAATCACGCCTGCCCAACCGCTGCCTCCTATGGCGCCGAAGCGGATTGAAAAGACCGTCAACGACACTCTCCGTGGCGCCCTCGGCATTGCCGAGGAGGCGGTCGCCAACAGCGCCAGGCTTGCCCAACGCGCCGCGACCGCCGCGGCTCAAAACGCGGAGGTGCAGCTTCAGGACCTCAACAACTTCACTGTCTACTCCACCGGATCCGGCACCAGCCGCGGCAATCGATCCCTCGTCATCCAATCCTCGGAGCCGGACCCCGTCGCGAACGCCAATGCCGAGGATGACCTCGCCATAATGTCTCGCATCCTCCGAAAGGCGGTGGGCAGCAGCCAGGAGGATGGACGACGCATGGTGATGAACATCCCCGTTGATGGCTCCGTTTTCGGCTCAGCCAGCGGCGCGCGGAATATTTACCTCGACGGCTACGGCGCGCTGTTCCTCCTGACCGTGCGTTATCCACTCATCGCGCCGACGGAAAAAACTGATGAGCCGAAAGCCAAGGACACAACTAGCGACGAATGGAAAGCAGCTTGGGAGGAGGAGATGGAGAGCCGTGGCCGTCCCGGCGGCTATGGAAGTGCCTCGGGAACTTTCAGCCAGTCGTGGAGCTTGAGTTCGGGACGCGGCCCGGCCGAGGACTTCGACGCGGACAAAGTCGAGAAGCTCAAGAGTTCGCTGCTCGAATCCCTCAAGAACGCCACGAATATCCGCGCGCTCAAGCCGAACGACTTCGTCACCGTCGTCGTCCAGGGCGCAGAGGCCACACGCGCTGAGGTCATGAAGCGAAAGCCGTCCACCACGGCGGTGGGGAAACCGTCTGCTTCGCCTGCGGATTCGGACGGCAAGGGGGGCGGGACGGGAGGCGGGGCTGGAGTTGGCCGCGGTTCCGGCACGGTCGTCACGAAGTCCGTCCGCAGCCGGAGCGGCCTGGGCGAAACGGTGATGACGATTCGCGTAAAGAAATCCGACGCGGACGCCTTCGCCCAAGGCAAGCTCGACCTCGACGCCTTTCGAAAGAAAGCCGCCATCCAGACCTATTTCCGCAGAACCGATTCCACCAGTGCGTCGGCTTTCGTTCCGCCAGCACGCTAGTCTCGGCGGAGAATTTTTTCACACCGCGCAACGATTCCGGATCCGCGGTGTCTAACTGATGTGACCATGAATGGACACAGCACACGAAGTTGGTCGGCGGCGGACCTGTTCCCCCTGATGCTCCTCGGCTTGATGGGCCTGAACATGATTCTCGCGGCCCCCGTCAAGCCGCCGTCTTCAAAAACAGTTCCCCAAACGCCGCGAAAGTCCCCCTCCAGGCCGCCACCGGCCAACACCGTGATGCTTGCTCTGGCGTGGGAGCGCTAGGCTGCTCCCTCGTTCAAAGTTCGACGTTCAGCGTTCAAAGTTGGAAGTTCAAAGTTGAACGTTCAACTTGGTGTACCTCCCTCGAGCTTTGAACTTCGAACTTCGAACTTTTTCATCCAGATCCCCATTGCCTTTTCCGCAGGCCTTTGCTGAATTCTCCGGCATGTCCAAAACGCACCTGACTCTCTCACTCGTTTGTTCACTGGTCGCCGCCGTCAACGCCGACGCCGCCGACGCCAAGAACCTCGGTTACACCAACACGCCGTTCATCCCGGGCACGCCCTGGCACGTTCACGACGGCACACGGCCGCAGCCGCGCATCGTCACGCCCGCGGAGACGTTCAGCCACCTGGCGCCGCCGCCGGGTGACGCCATCGTCTTGTTTGACGGGAAGGACCTCGCCCAATGGCAGCTCGGCAGTGGCGCCGCGGCACCCTGGAAGGTCGAGAACGGCTACATGGAAGTCGCGCCCAAAAGCGGCAGCATTCGCACGAAGGACCAGTTCGCCGACTTCCAGTTGCACCTCGAGTTCGCCACGCCCGCCAAGGTCGAGGGCAGCAGCCAGGGCCGCGGCAACAGCGGGATTCTTTTCAACGGCATCTACGAAGTGCAGGTGCTCGATTCCTACGACAACAAAACGTATCCCGACGGCCAGTGCGGCGCCCTTTACGGCCAAACCCCGCCACTCCTCAATGCCAGCAAGAAACCCGGCGAATGGCAGAGCTACGACATCATCTTCGAGTCCCCGCGCTGGGGCGACGACCGCAAGATCGCCAAGAAGGCGAACGTGACCGTCATCCACAACGGCGTCGTGCTGCACCACAAGCGGGAGTACCAGGGCAACACGCCGCACCAGAACAACGGCAATTACGACCAGCCGCACGTTCCCGAGGTTTACATCGAGTTGCAGGACCACAATAACCCGATGCGCTTCCGAAACATCTGGCTCCGCAAGCTCGGCGAGTACGACCGACCCTGACCACTGCCTGTTTCTGCCCTTCAACGGAGTTGGACACGCAAAGTTTCTTTGGCTATTTTGGCCCGATACTGCATGAGCATCGCCATGCCCAACTCGGAAGCCGCCATCTGGAGCCGCGCGCTCCATCCCGATCAGGGAGACCTGTCGCCGGAGGCGGCCCGCTCCATTCTACGCATTCACCTTTCGGCGACCGACCATTCGCGACTGAATGAACTGGCTGCAAAGGCCGCGGAAGGCACTCTGACAGAGGCTGAGGAACGGGAGTTGGACAGTTATCGTAATGTGGGCCGGCTGCTTGAACTCATGAAGTCGAAGGCTCGACGTTCGCTTCCACGTGACGGGACCGTCTCCTAAGTCCCGATGGATCGGCTGCTTCAGGACACGATCGAAGTGTTGCGCATTAGCCATCCTGACGCCATCACTCTGCGAGAATCGCTCATTGCAGAAGGCGCATTCCCGGGTCCCACGCCTCCGCGTATCTCCGGCTAACGAGTCGCGTTGCGGTTGCGCTCTTCCGAGAATTCCGGTAATCGTGGCGCGACCATGAAACCGCAGTTCCTTGCAATTGGTGTCATTGCGTTCCTTGCGACTCGATTCGAGTTGGCCGCGGACCAATGGCCCCAGTTCCGCGGCCCGCGCGGGGATGGCTCGTCCGACGCCCGAGGCCTGCCGCTGACCTGGAGCGAAACGAATCACATCAAATGGAAGACGCCCATTCACGGGCGCGCCTGGTCTTCGCCGGTGATTTGGGACCGGCAGGTCTGGCTCACCACCGCAACCGAGGACGGCCTTCAGCTATTTGCAATTTGCATTGATCGCGACACCGGAAACGCAGTCCACGACCTGAAGCTGTTCGATGTTGCCAGGCAAACGGACATCCGCAAATACAACACTTACGCCTCGCCCACGCCGGTCATCGAGCCAGGGCGCCTCTACGTCACGTTCGGCGCGGCGGCGACCGCGTGTCTGGACACGAAAACCGGCGGGGTGCTCTGGGCGCGGCGCGACCTGGAGTGCAACCATTACCGCGGGCCCGGCTCGTCGCCGATTCTGTTCGAGGACCTGCTCATCATGAATTTCGACGGGAGCGATCATCACTTCGTCATCGCGCTGAACAAGGAGACCGGCAAGACCGCGTGGCGCAAGGAACGGTCGATCGACTACAAGGACCTCGATGCGAACGGCAAGCCGCAGACCGAGGGCGATTTGCGGAAGGCGTTTTCGACGCCGCACGTGGCCACGCTCGAAGGCACGCCGATGCTGCTCAGCCAGGGCGCCAAGGCCGCTTACGGTTACGACCCGCGCACGGGCACGGAGCTTTGGCGCGTTGAGGAACGGACGAGTCATTCGGCGGCCGGCCGGCCACTCGTCGGACACGGACTGGTGTTCCTGACGACTGGCTTCTCGAAAGGCGAATTGCTGGCGATCCGGCCCGGCCGGAACGGGGAAGTGATCGATGCCCGGGGCGACGCCGTCTCGGATGCCAACACGCGGCTCGCGATCGCCTGGAAATCCCGGCGCAACGTTCCGCGCAAACCCTCGCTCATCCTCTCGGGCGATTTGCTTTTCGGAGTGGAGGACGACGGCGGCATGGCCAGTTGCTACGAGGCCAAGACCGGCGCCGAAGTCTGGCGCGAGCGGCTGGGAGGGAATTACACGGCGTCGCCGCTATTAGCGGCGGGCCGCATCTATTGCTTGAGCGAGGAGGGCAAGGCGGTGGTCATCGAAGCCGGCCGCGCGTTCCGAAAGGTGGCGGAAAACTCGCTGGCTGACGGCTGCAAAGCCTCTCCCGCCGTGAGCGGGAATGCGCTCTTCGTCCGCACGTTCACGCATCTCTACCGGATTGAGGAATGATCTCTCAGCTTATTTCGGCGGCGCAGTGGGCGCGGCGTTGGTCGCGGCTTTCATGATGTTTGTGCCGGAGCTGAGAAGCAAATGCGCGTTGGTCCCAAGCAGGTTCGTGTTGGCAGTGTTTGTCGAGGCCCCGGTGGTGGATGCTGGATTCTGCGGCGTAAGCTCGGCCCTTTCGGCGGGGGTCAGGCTGGACCGCGGATCCACGATCTTCGGGCGGGCGGCCTGCCCGTGAAGGATCCAGACCAGCAGGGTCAGGGCGAAGAAGATCCCGGCGACCCACTTGGTCATGTTCGTGAGCATGTTGCCGCTGCCGGGACCGAAGAGCGCGTCGGTGGCGCCGCTGCCGAAGGCCTGGCCCAGACCGGCCTCCTTTTTGGGCAGTTGCACGAGCACCAGCAGGCAGAGAAACAAACAAGTCAGGACCAGCAGGAAGGTCAACAACATGATCACGATGTTCATAGTTTTCTATCTTTCGTCAGTCGGGGACGGGTTTCAAATCGAGTTTTTGATGATGTCGGCAAAGCTCCGGTCTTCGAGCGAGGCACCGCCGACGAGGGCGCCGTCGACATCGGGCTGGCTCATGAGTTCGCGGGCGTTGGAAGCCTTGACGCTGCCGCCGTATTGGATGCGGACTTTGCGGGCCGTGGCGTCGTCGAAGAGCTTGGCGAGCAAGCCGCGAACGTAGGCCTGGGCTTCCTGTGCCTGCCCGGCGGTGGCCGTCTTGCCCGTGCCGATGGCCCAGACCGGCTCGTAGGCCAGGATTGTCTCTTCCATCTGGGCCTTCGAAAGATTCGCCAGGCTGCCGCGCACCTGTGTCTGGAGGACTTTCTCGGTCTGGCCGGACTCGCGCTCGGCGAGTGTTTCGCCGACGCACACAATCGGCTTCAGTGACGCCGCGTGGGCAGCGAGGGCCTTCTTGTTGACTAATTCGTCACTCTCTTTCTGGTACTGGCGGCGTTCCGAGTGGCCGAGAATGACGTAACGAACGGAGAATTCCTTGAGCATGCCGGCGGCGATCTCGCCTGTGTAAGCGCCGTAGTTGTGCTCGCTCATGTTCTGGGCGCCGAGGCGGACATTGGTGTTGAGGACCGCCTTGGAAACCTCGCTCAGCGCGGTGAAGGGCGGGCAGACGACGATGTCGACTTCCTTCACGTCCCGGCACTCGCGCCGGATGCCACCGACGAGGTCGAGGGCCTCGGCGACGGTTTTGTTCATCTTCCAGTTGCCGGCGATAATGAGTTTTCGTTCTTTGTCCATGTGTCAGAACGTTGTTCAGGAAGGAAAGAATATCATCGGTCATTGAGCGCCGCCACGCCGGGAAGCTCCTTGCCTTCGAGGAATTCCAGGCTGGCGCCGCCGCCGGTGCTCATGAAGGTGACCTTGCCGCCGAGGCCGGCCTGCTTCAGCGCCTTCACGCTGTCACCGCCGCCGATGATGCTGGTGGCGCCGGCCTGGGTCGCGCCGGCCACCGCTCGCGCAACGGCGTCGGTGCCGGCGGCAAATCGCTTGTCCTCGAACATGCCCATCGGGCCGTTCCAAAGGATCGTCTTGCCTCCTTGGATGGCCTCGGCGAAACGCCTGGCCGTCGCCTGACCAATGTCCAGGATTTGCGAGTCGTCAGGAATGTCGCCGCTCACCATGCGGGGGTTCGTGTAGTCGAAGCGGGGCCTGCCCTTGGAATCCAACTTGCCCGTATCGACCGGCGTGGCAATGACGGCGTCGGCCGGCAAGAGGAACTGGACGTTGCGTTTCCTGGCCTTGGCTTCGGCGTCGAGCGCGGTCTGCTTGTGCTCGGATTCGACGAGTGATTTGCCCAATTTCTGGCCGTGGGCCAACATGAACGTACAGGCCATCGCGCCGCCAATGAGCAGCGTGTCCGCCTTGTCGAGCAGACGGTCAATGACTCTGATTTTGTCGGACACCTTCGCGCCGCCGAGGATGACGGCGAAAGGCCTGGCGGGGTTTTCAAGCACTTCGCCGAGGAACTTGAGTTCGCGCTCCATCAGCAGGCCGGCCGCGCACGGGCGACCGCGGGCCGCGAGGACTTTTGCGACCGTTGCTGTCGACGCGTGCGCGCGATGGGCCGCGCCGAACGCATCGTTCACGTAAACGTCGGCCAGCCGCGCCAGATTTTCGGCGAACGGCAGCCGAACCGCTTCGTCCTTCGCCTCTTCCTCGGGGTGAAAACGGACGTTTTCCAAAAGCAGAATGCCCCCGTCCGGAAGCGCTTTCGCCATTTGCTCGACCTTCTCTCCGATGCAATCGTCCGCGAAGTTTACGTCGCAGCCCAGCAAGTCCGCCAGCTTCGCTGCGACGGGTCGCAAGGAGAAGACGTCCTCGCGCTTGCCTTTGGGACGGCCGAGATGAGCGGCCAGGATGATTCGGGCGCCGTTGTGGATGAGCAGGTCGAGCGTCGGCAGGGTTTCCTGGATTCGGGTGGCATCGGTGATCACCATCTGGCCGCCCCTCGCCTCCATGGGCACGTTGAAATCCACGCGCGTGAGCACGCGTTTGCCGCGGACATCGATCTCTCGGACGGTCAGCTTAGCCATAAGTCGACAAGGGGCGCGAGAATAGCCAAGTGCAGCGGTGAGTCAAAGGGATTTGCTGGCCAGGAGCGAGTGACTTTGCGGCTTGAAGTTCCGGGGACGGAAAAATAGAGTAATTTCATGCCATCGCCGGGCAAACAGGCCGCCAAAGCGAAGTTCGTGGGCTTCCTCGCGGGCAAACGCTTGCGCATGACCAGCCAGCGCCAGGCCATCATCGAAACGGTTTTCAACACCGAAGAGCATTTCACCGCGGAGCAACTGCTGGAGTGGGCGCGGCAGCGGGACAAAACCGTGTCCCGGGCGACAGTCTACCGCACGCTGCCGCTGCTGACCGAAAGTGGCCTGGTGCGCGCGATGGATTTTGGCAAGGACCAGACCTATTACGACCCCAACTACGCCGATCATCCCAACCACAGCCACATCATATGCAACGACTGCGACCGCATCGTCGAGTTCGACGACGAAAAGATCGCGGCGCTTGAATCGGAGATTAGCCACAAGCTCGGCTTCAGCATCAAAAGCCAGCGCCTGCAAATCAACGCCGCGTGCGACCAGATGAAGCGACTGGGGGTCTGCAAGAACAAAGGCCGCTGAACGCTCACCTGGTTCCCACCCGTTTTCGACTGGCACGGGCCTCTTCCAGGTATCGTGAGAGCAAATCGAATTGCTCGGGCTTCAGCTTCGACTTGCGGCGCATTTTTTCAATCCACTCGGCCCAGTCCGCCTGGCTGTAGTCGGCCGGCTCGTAGAACTTGTGGCATTTGGAGCACTTGACTGCGCTGAGCTTGCGCGCGGCGGCCAACTCTGCTGCGGAAAGCCTCTCCTCCGCGGCCAGCCCTCTGGCGGCCAGCATCGAGATCAGAAAGCAGACGGCGGCGGCACGCATTAGAAATCAAAGCCGAAGAGCAGCCGGATGTGGACGCGCTCGTTGTGCGCCAAATCCAGGTTATCGTAGCCGTCGCCGGAGTGGTCCCAGTCCCGGCCCCAGATTTGGGGCAGGACACTCAGCGCCGCCCACCAGTTCTCCTGCCGATAGCGGACCGTGGGACCGAGGTAGAGCGCGGTCGTCTCGAACTCCTCGTAACGAGGGATCCTGCTGATGCTGCGCAGCTCGATCGCGGCGGACCAACGCTTGCCCAAATCACGCCCCACGCCGAAGGTCGCCTCCAGTTCGCCCTCGATTTCGCTCAAGTTGTCCTCCCATTCGGTGGCATGGACCAGATTCAGCGCCCACTTCCAGTCACCGTGCCGTTGGCCAAGGATGAGCTTCTGCTCGATCTCCGCCGCTTCGCCCGAGTACGTCCCCTCCAGATAAAGTGAAAGGCCGATTGGCTTTGTCGCGGGGTTGAGCACGTTGTAAATGTTCTCGAGTGAGAGGCCCTCGAAGGTGAACTCCGAGACGTCGCCATCGACTTTCGATCGATAGCTGGTGTTGCGGCCGTTCAGATAGAGCGCCACCTGGTAATTGTCCGTCACGCCATACTCGAACTCTTCGCGGAAGTCCCATTGGTTGAAGTTTTCCTGGTCGACGTTTTTGGTGCGCTGCGTTCGGAGCGTGATCCATTGCTCAAACTCTTTCTCCCCTTGCGGCATCGTCTCTGGTTCGTAGGTGAAGGTGAATCGCCGGTCGGTGGCGCCCGCCGAAACAGCCAGGAGACCCGTGACCACGATGGCCAGCATGACGCGCGCCGGACGGACAATCCATTTGTGCTGGGTCGAGTTTTTCATGCGCGCGGAAGGCTTATTGAGATTGCGTCTCAATGTCAACAAGGTTTTTCTGCTCAAGGTTTTTCCGTTCGTCCGGCGGCTCCCCATTGTTGACGATTGAAATGACTTGCGGGTGCCTTCGCATGGCGCACATTCTGTGCGGCGCTCGATGAGCGTACCGCTTTCGGGCCCATAGCTCAGCGGTTAGAGCAGGCGACTCATAATCGCTTGGTCACAGGTTCAAATCCTGTTGGGCCCACCAAATCGGCAAGTCGCTCAGTCCTCGACGAAGCGGTAGCCGACGCCGCGGACGGTATCGAGGTGCTTGGCGGCCGGGCCGAGCTTTTCGCGAAGGCGGCGCATGTGGGTATCGACGGTGCGGCTGTCGATGATGGTGTCGTATTCCCACACGTCGCGCAGGAGGAGTTCGCGGGTCAGGACACGGCCACGGCGCTGGGCGAGCATGGTGAGAAGCTTGAATTCGGTCGCGGTGAGGTCGATGGGGCGGTTCTGGACACGGACGGAGTGACGCGCAATGTCGATGAGCATCGCGCCGATGCGGATTTGTTCGGCGGAGTCATCCCCGCCCTTGCCGCGGCGGAGGAGGGCCTTGACGCGCAGCACCAGTTCGCGCGGGCTGAACGGCTTGGTCACATAATCGTCGGCGCCGAGTTCGAGGCCGAGGACGCGGTCAATTTCTGCGGTTCTGGCCGTGAGCATGATAATGGGGATGTCCCGGGTGGCGTCGTCGCGCCGGAGGATTTTGCAAACTTCCAGGCCATCCACCTGCGGGAGCATGACGTCGAGCAGGATGAGGTCGGGGGAAAGGCTGCGGGCTTTCTTGAGGGCTTCGTCGCCATTTTCGGCCGTGGCGACGAAGAAGCCGGCGTTGCTGAGGTTGACTTTGACGAGTTCGAGCGCGTCCGGCTCGTCGTCGACGACCAGGATTTTGGTTTTCATGGAAATGGACCGCCGCACGGCGCCTGGACGACTATGGTGTTGGGCCTTCAACCGGGATCGTGCCCGCCCACGGCCCAACGGCTGCCCACAGGAGCGCGCAGGCCGTGAGAAGTTGAGTCGGGATGCGGAACGATTTCACCGCTCATGTCAGTTGCGTCGTTGAACCCTCAGACTGAGGCAAGACCGTTACGAACCGAGGACGGACCCGTAACATTTGAGCAACGATTGCGGATCAGCTGGCCGATTCCCCCTGAATGGCCGAGAGCGCGGGTGCCTTCGTCGTTCTGGCGGGGAATTCGAAGTCATTGGTCTCGCATTTCACGAGGCCGACGGATGCTTCGCGAAGGTAACCCGCAAGGAGAGGTTTATCCAGAACCGCCGGTTGCCGTGGGACGGAAGGGGCAAAATGCCTTGGCACTCAACCGGGCGGTGACCGATGATCGATGGGGTGACACGCGCCCGGCTGGCAGCAGGAGCCGGCCGGAGCGGGCTCAGAAATCCACCTGCGCGCGCATCTGGAAGATGTGCGAGCCCCCGGAGACAGCGCCGCGGTCGAGGTCGGCGTAGGTGTAGTTGAAGGTGACGCGCGTGTTCGGATTCAGGTACCAGCCCAGGCCCGCGGTGTAATCGGTGAGCCGTCCGCCGCGCACCGTGCCGCCATTCAGGTCGAGGGAGGAGACGCGCGCGAGGAGTTCCCATGCCCCCAACCCGCCACCGCTGAAGGACAAGTTCTTCCTGGGCCTGACGCGGTCCACGGTGCCGTTGGCGTTCCTGTAGGGCCGGTAATCGTCCGTCAGAAAGTAGCTGGCAAAGATGTAGAACCCATCGAACTCCGGATCGGACGCAGCCGAAGCATCCGCCCAGTTGTGGAAGTACTCGGCCTGGAGCGAGAGACGGTCGTAGGTGAAGAGCGCTTCGGCGTTGGCGACGTACGCCATGTCGGCCGGAAAAACGCCGGTGTCCACATATCGCGGCGCCAGATGGGCCTCGGGTCGCGAGCGATACTGCACCATGTCGGCTTGAGGGTTGACAACGCTCCCGCCCGCGCCCAGGTGGAAGTAACGGCGCCCGCCCGAGTTTTGGTCATACCACGGCAGGCCCGTGATGCGGCCGGTGAACCGCACGTTCTCCTCGAACGGAACTTCGTTCGCCTTGTCCGTCTTGTCGTCCGCGAACACGCCGAAGGTGTAGGTCATGCGCTCTTTGAACAGGACGTTCTGAATCTGTCCGCCGACGTTGCGCGCCGGCGAAAAAGCCTCGATTGGCAGCGCCCGCTCCAGGAACGTGATGTAGTTGTCGCTCGTCAACTGCTCCAGGCTGATCGGCTCGTACATCTGGCCCAGTTGCAGGCTGCCGACGTACGGGATGTCCTTCACCCCGAGGTAGGCATCGGCGAACCTGGTGTCGCCGCCGGCAAACTCCATCTGGAGAATGTAATACACGGGCACCCCTTCATTGATCTCGCCGCTGGTGTAGAGGCGCGCCCGGCGGAACTCGGTCGAGAACGGCGTATTGCCCACCAGCGATCGCACCGCATCGCTTTCCTCGAAGCCGGCGACATCGTACTGGAGCCGCCCGCCGAGCTTTCCCTTGAACGTCTTGCCGTCGCCGGACTGGAAATTCAGCCCGTCCTTCCAGAAGAACCTTACGTCCTTGTCGGATGCGGCTTTTGGCTTTTCGGTGGAGGAGGCGGACGCGGCCTTATTCGTGGCGCCGGGCGAGGCGGAGGCTTTCGCCTTCTCGAGGTCCGCGATGGCCTGCTTCGCTTCCTGCTCGGTGATAAGGCCCTTCTTGATAAGGATGTTCAGCGCCGGGTCCGAAGTCTGCGCGGGCGCCGAGTTGGCGGCCAGCACCACGAACGATAAGGCGGCCGCGAGTCTGGTCCAGACGATGTTTCTTTTCTTCATGATTTCTCCAGTTGAATTTCCAGGCAAGAGTCTCGCCACGAGCGCGGACGATGCCGGGAAGCCGGCAGGAACGCTACGCTGAAAAGTGAGGATGCGGACCGGTGGGATGCGAAATAGCGTATGAACCCGACAAAGCCGGCTGCGTCCAGCCCTGACAGAAAAACAGCGCGGTCCCATGCACGGGAGCCGCGCTGTCGGATGGCGCCGCGTCGGAGCGGCGCCGATGCAGGAGGAATCAGAATTTCCAGATCAGGTCCACGAGCAAGTGGTGAACACCGCTGTGCGAGCCCGCCGGATTCTCGTCGATCAGCGTGCCATTGTAGTACGTGACAGCGAAGACGAGCGAGTCAAAGGGGGAATAACTCAACTTGCCCACGTGCCCACGCACGTTGGTGCCCCCGCCGTAGCCCGCGCCCAGCGGATTGGCCCCGCTGGTGAACCCGGCGTTGGCCTGCTGGGCCTGGTAAAATCCGACGAAATCGTCATCCGGCAGTTCTTCGTACCAGGAGTTGGCACCCAGAAAGCGGTATTGGTAGGAGAGTTCCCACAGGCCCTTCTTGCCAGCCTTGCCGAAAACGACGCCGGCCATGTACGCCTCGTTCTTCGAACTGGTCGCCGGGTTGTTCAGGTATTCGCCGAGCAGCTTGATCGGGAAGGCCCCTTTGTAGCCGGGAAAACTGTCCAGCATGTAAGTCACCGAAGCGTCGCCGACGATGGGGTTGAAGAAAGTCGCCGGCGCCCCGGCTGCGTTGCGTGTATTGCCGCGGTTGATGTTCGGAACGGCGCTGTTGACGAGGTTCGTCGGAGTGGTGATCGCCAGCACGCCCCCGCTCAGGGAACTGGACCAGTGCTTGTTCCACGTCGAGTCGAGGCCCATTTGCGCGCCGAGCAGATACGGATCGCTCGTGTCCACGATCAGTTCATCCAGCACGAACCCGCCCACTGTGGTCTTCAAGGCGTGCTGGGAATTGAAGCGGTAAGTGAATTGGCCCGCGAACCCCTCGGGATTGTAGTCGGGGTCAAAGACGTTGTAGGAGACGGCAAACGGATTCTCCATTTTGCCGAGGGTCATGGTCGCGTCCATCGAATCGGAGTGCAGCGGGTGCCACTTCGCGTACGCGAGATCCACGAAGATGCCCTTGCGTGTGCCGTTGTCCTGGGCGGTGCTGCTGGCGGACACGGGGTTGCCCTGGGTGAAGCCACCGGCGCCATCGGCCGACGCCAACCGCACACCGATCTCGAAATCGTCTTTGAGCGTGGCCACCGCGCCGAGCCGCACTCGGTAGCGGAACCGGTCCCGCTGCACCGCAAAGGGGCCTTCGTCGCTTTGGAAGTAGTGACCCTCGTAGCGCCCGCGGAAGTCGCCATTGATTTTGAGCGACGTCACCCAGTCGGGCATACCACTCTTGGCGGAATAGGCCTTCGAGAAGTCATTTTTCGCGTCTTGTTTCAGCTCTTCGGCCTCCTTGGCGGTGAGGATGCCTTTATCGACAAGCTTGTTCAGGAGCGCGTCGGGAGTCTGTGCCAGGCTGGTCGTCGCGCACGCCGCGGAGGCCAGCGCGAGAGCTGCCAAAGGTGACCATTTGTGCTTGGTTCGTTTCATGGTTGTGACGTGATTGGGATGAGTGTTCGGTCGGGAGGCTAGGTGCGGAAGGTTACAGACAAAGGGCATATTGGTTACAATTTGGTAACAACTCGGGTTAACGAGGGCACGCTGCGAAGGAACTGTAACGGCAATGGTTGAAGCGTAGAAGCGTTGCAGCCTTGAAGCGTTAAAGCGTTGGACCCGGATATCTCACAAGTCGCAAGAAACAGTCACATCCTGTAGCCGCCGACGTGAGGAGGCGGATTCGTTCCCTCGTTTGATTCAACCGCCTCCTCACGTCGGCGGCTACGTCGCGTGTGAAATATTCGGATGGGGCGCCCGCGCGCCGCCCCGCTTCAACGCTTCAACGCTTCAGCGGCGTCACTCAATCGTCACGGGTTTTTCGCTGTGCCGTCGCGAGCGTGTAACGTCTCCTTGGCAAGTTTGCGCCTTATGAAATGTCCGGCGCACCTTTGCATGGAAACCCTCGAACTCGCCCCCTCGGCCGAATGGTCCCCGTCGTTTGCGGGTTGGTGCGTGCTCGGCGCCGCGGCGGGCCAGGGTTACTGGATGGGCGAAGCCGGGCCGCGGGTGCTGGGCGCCGGGGACATGGCCATCCTCTCCCCGCTGCGCGAGGGAATGTTCCGCGCCAGCCAGATTGGCCCGGTCTCCTTGAGGTTCTTTCGCTTCTCGCCGGAGCTTCTCGACGGCCTGCTGACTCCGACCGAGCGCGAAAAATTCCACAAGCTGGCGCTTCAGCCCCGGTACGCGACGAACATCCTGGGCGCCGACGGCCAGGCCGCGCAGGCCTTTTTCGCCGTCGCGCCGCCCGTGCGCAACGGCAATGCGCTGCTGGCGCGCACCGAACTGACTCGCATCCTTGCCCTGGCGTTTGCGCGGGAGCTGACCCACAACGTCCCGTTGCCGACCACCGTGCTCTCCTCCCGCCTGCGCCTGAAAGCGTTGATGAACCAGGTGCCTGAGGCGGAGTTTCTCCAACTCGCGGCCCGTGACCTCGCCAGCCGCTGCGGTTGCAGTCTGACCCACCTCAATCGGTCGTTCCACCGGCTCTTCGGCACGTCTCTCAGCAGGAAGCAGCAGGAGATTCGACTCCTTCGCGCGCGCGCGGCTGCGGTAAGCCGCATTGAGGAGCTGAACGGCCAAAAAGTCTGTCCGTTGATGTTCAACGACTTGCAAATACGGTTCGGGCGCTGACGCGGCAAAAAACAATGCGGGAATATCCGGGAATATCCGGGAGGACTTGCAAGCAGCCGAAACGCGCGGCGGGGCGATCTGCCGGTCCGAGTGAGCATCACTGCCTGGCCTAGCGCAGCCGTCAGGGCTGCGAGTTTGCGGGGCGTCTCGCCGCGTTCCGCGACGGGCGACGAGACGTCGCCCGAACTCGCAGGCGAGGACGCCCGCGCTACTCAGGCACGGGCCGCCGGACGTCTTCATACCGTTCACGACTCTATTCATCGTGCGGCCATTGTCTCACGAGGGTAGGACAACGACGGTCCAACTGGGTCAACTTCAGCCAAAAAGTTGCTTCTGTGACGTCGTCAACCAACCGGCCAGCGAGTAATAGGCGGAGGAAGCTCGGCGTTTCAACCTCGAGTGCAAAAAGTGAGGACTGACCCCTTTTCCGAATCAATGGATACGACCCAAATTTATCTTCACGCCAATCTCGAACTCAAAGAAAAGGCGCTCGCGAAAACAGAGCCGTTCCAAGTCCAGCGAGGCCGCTATCGTCCGCCCGACCAGCTTCTGGCCTTTCTGCAAGCGCTCTGAAAATGCCAGATTAACACGACGTTTCGACAGCGAACGTTTACCGCCGTGATGGTTTAGTTCGGTGGACTGGCAAGCGGATTCCAAACGCGGTGGTCTGGGTAATGGATGTGATTTAGCGCTGCACCAGCCGGTAATAAGCGGTGCCGGGTGGCGCGTTGGTGTCGGTGAAACTGAATGAGCCATCAGCGGCGGGTGAAAGGGGGCTCGCAGTCAACGGAGTCCACGTCATGGGTGAAGTGAGGCTGTCGGTTCGTTGGACGTGATATTCGTAGCCGACGACACCGGAAAATTGGATGGTGGCTGAAGAGCCGGATGCGGTGATGGACCTGGCGGCACTGGCGATGCGCGCTTTGGCGATGCCAGCCGAAACCTTGCCACCGGCCGTCGTGAAGCTGCCCCCCGCATACAGGCTGCTGCCCGACACGGCCAGCGCGTACACATACGGAGTGGACCCACCACTCATCCCTGAGCCGAGGGGGTACCAAAAGGTACCGTCCCATTTGGCGATATAGTTGGCCGGGCCGCCATCCGCCGTCGTGAAGTTGCCCCCCGCATACAGATCGTTGCCCGAGACCGCCAGCGCTGACACAGATGGCGTGAAATTGTCGGTTCTTCCTAGTCCCGAGCCCAGCGCGCTCCAAGCGTTGCCGTTCCATTTGGCGATCAGATTGGCCGTGGTCCCGCCCGCTGTCGTGAAGTATCCTCCCGCATACAAATCAGTGCCCGCCGCCGCCAGCGCCAGCACATAAAAGTTCATCCCCGAGCCGAGCGCGCTCCAACTGCTTCCATCCCATTTGGCGACCCGATTGGAGGTATATCCCGGCGAGGCGTCGCCCGCCGCGTACAGGTCGCTGCCCGACACCGCCAGCGCTCGCACAATACTGTTTATCCCCGAGCCGGGTACGGCGCTCCAACTGCTTCCGTCCCATTTGGCAATGCCGGAGTAGCCCCCCGCATAGAGGTTACTGCCCGACACGGCGAGCGCAAATACACGACTGTCCACCCCCGTGCCGAGCGCACTCCAATTGGTTCCATTCCATCTGGCAATGTTCGCAACCGGGGTCCCACCGGCTCTCGCGAACCAGCCCCCCGCATACAGGTCGGTGCCGGAAACCGCCAGCGCATAGACATTGGTCATGCCCGAGCCGAGGGCGCTCCAACCGTTCCCGTTCCATTTGGCGATATTGGTCGCGACTCCGGATATCGTGAAGGCCCCGCCAACGTACAGGTTGCTCGAGCCATCTACGACTGCTGCCCGAATGTATACGTATGGACCGTCAATGCCCCCGATGCTGCTCCAGTTGGCATCGCTGAAGACGGGATGGGGATCGCGAATGACCACGACAGCGTTGGAGTTGCCCGAAACATCGTAGCCGGGCCCGGGCACAAGCCGCAGAATCACATTCTCCTGGACTTCGACCAACTCGTCATGTTTCGGAACGACCTGCACGCGCGTGAAGAACTGCACCTCGGGAATGGTTACGGAGGAAGTGATTTCGAAGTAATCCACACCATTGCTGGCCGTGCCGCCAAGGGTGAAGTACACAGTCAATGGCGCATTTGTGGGCCCCTGGCGCGTGATGGTAAAGATGCCCGTGTCCACGAAGTTCGTGGGCTCAGGGCCCGGCTCCGTCGCAATGGCATAGGTCGTCACGACCGAGACGGCCGTGTTGTTGAAGGTTTGCGCGGTTAGATTCGCTGCGAGGAGCAGCCCGATGAACAAGCCAAAAACAGTTTTTTTCATAAGACACCCATGCTGCTCCAGTTGGCATCGCTGAAGGTGGGATCGATGCGCAACGGATATACCGCACCGGCATCTTCGACGACGACCGCGAGGTTCGTTGGGGAAATGAGTTCCATCCAGGCTGCGAGTTCGCGGCCGGTGGCGTCGGTAACGCGGAGGCGGTTGTAATTGAGTTTGCGGCCGCTCTCATTCAGCACCAATTGGGCGCCGTCAGGCGAAACTTCGGCACGGGCGCCCGGCAAAGCCAATTCGAGACGAAGTGGACCGGTTCCAGCCGGCGGGTCTGTCACGAGGAAATCCTGGCGGATGCCGTCAACGCTCACGCTGTATTCTTCGATCAGTCGCGACCGTATGTAACGGGCGTGGCCGGTGGCAAGGTCAACGCCCCCTCGTCGTTCCAGTAAGAGGGTTGCCCCGGCATCGCGCCTGAGGCGAGCCGCTACGACCTGCGCGCGATCGGCCGCTCCGGGTGCGGTCGAACGCAACCACAACCCGGCGGCGGTGACTTCGGCTTCGAGCTTCTGGAAAACGCATCGGAGTCGCGCGCCATCGGCGGTCGCGTTCACGGCCAGGCCATCGCCCGTAAAGGGGTCAGTCCTCACTTTTGCACTCCTCCTTCCTTGCGGCGGACAGGAGAATCGAGACGTGGCCCATGGACTTTATTCTAATCCGCTCCTGGTCTCACTTCAACTGCCGGCTTAACTTGCTCCAGCGTGCGCGCAGTTCGGCGAGGCTTTTCTCTTGGGGCCGTAGGGCGGCGCGCAAATCGTATGGAGTGCGGAGGCCAGCGCAGCGCGACTCCGCTTTGGCTCACCCGTCCAAGCCGCCGCGCGCGTCCGACCTCCGCGGCGCCCAGCCAAAGCGCCGTCGCCGCTGCGCTCTGCCGGTGGGCTACGTCTCCCGCAACGGGATGCCCTCGCGGAGCGAGGCGGTGATGGTAGCCGTGGCTTTTCAAGCCACGGAACGCCGGCCCAAACACCGCCCGCGTCGCGGAGCGACGCCTGAACGAGTCGGACCCGCCACCCTTCAAGCGTCGCTCCGCGACGCGCTCTTCGCGACCTTCCCGTGGACTGAAGTCCACGGCTACCATCGTGGCATCGCTCTGCGATGCGCCGGAATCCCGTTGGGATTCACCGACAGCAGCGTCGCTGTTCAGCCAGCTTTCTGGACACGGCGGGCATGGAGATGCTGGCGAATGCGTTCCACCGTGCCTTCCCACGGCTCGGCGCTGGACGGGTCGGCGAGAAACGCCTCGCGGCGATGGAGGATTTCCGCCTTCTGTTCTTCGGACAAATCGTCTTCGCCCAGCAGTTCGGACAGGTGCTCCTCGAACCATTCGGCCAGCCGCCAGCGTTCATCGGGCGGCAGGGCTTCGATGGCGGACTCCAGTTGTTCCAAGCTCATGCACGTGATTCTAATCCGCTCGCAGTCTCACTTCAACTGCCTGCTTAACTTGCTCCAGCGTGCGCGCAGTTCGGCGAGGATTTTCTCTT